>JAGSYU010000060.1 GCA_018262575.1 Pseudomonadota bacterium
GGCGTGCTGACGATCCTGTCGAAGTCGATCGGCGTGCATCTGCATCACGCCATGATCTGCCCGGGCCTCGGCATTCCTCCCGAGAAGCTCCGGCTGATCCAGAACCCGACCGGTGGCACCTTCGGCTACAAGTTCTCGCCGACCATGGAGGCGCTGCTCGGTGTCGCCGCGCTGGTCACCAAGAAGCCGGTGTCGCTGGTCTACGACCAGTATCAGAACATCACCTACACCGGTAAGCGCAGCCCGGCCAACATCAACATCCGCCTGGCCTGCGACAAGAATGGCAAGCTCACCGCCATGGAAACCGACTGGTGGCTGGACCACGGCCCCTATTCGGAGTTCGGCGATCTGGTGACGCTGCGCCAGGCTCAGTTCACCGGCGCCGGCTATCACCTTGAAAACATCCGCGGCAAGGGCCGGACGGTGGCGACCAACCACGCCTGGGGCTCTGCTTTCCGTGGCTATGGCTCGCCGCAGGCCTTCTTGGCCAGCGAAATTGCCATGGACATGCTGGCCGAGAAGATGGGCGAGGACCCGCTCGAGTTCCGCTACAAGAATCTCTACAACGAGACGTCGACGACGCCGACCGGCCAGAAGCCCGAGGTGCTGGTTCTGAAGCAGTTGTTCGACCTGATCCGGCCGAAGTACCTGGAAGCCAAGAAGCGGGCTGCCAAGTTGTCGACGCCCGAGACCAAGCGCGGTGTCGGCATTTCCCTCGGCATCTACGGCTGCGGTCTCGATGGCCCCGACAGCTCGGAAGCTCGTGTCGAGATGACGCCGTCCGGCTTCATTGTCCATTCCGGTTGGGAAGACCACGGCCAGGGTGCCGATCTCTCCGCCCAGACCATGGCGCATGAGGTTTTGCGGGTCACGGGCGCCAAGCCCGAGCAGATCAAGCTGATCATGGCCGACACCTTCGGGCCGAACGGTGGACCGGCCGGTGGCAGCCGCTCCAACGTCTTCTGCGGCAACGCCATCCGTGTCGCCGCCGAGATGCTGCTCAACGCCATGAAGAAGCCGGGTGGTGGCTATCGCACCTACAAGGAGATGGTGGCCGAGAACATTCCGCTGTCCTACGACGGCAAGTGGGTGGCGGCGGCCTGTACCGACTGCTCGCCCGACACCGCCCAGGGCAACCCGTTCCCGATCTACATGTACGAAGTGTTCATGCCGGAGGTCGAAGTCGATGTGGAGACCGGCAAGGCCTCCGTGGTCAAGCTGACGACGGCCATCGACGTCGGGACCATCATCAACAAGGCCACTGTCGATGGTCAGGTTTACGGTGGTCTCGCCCAGGGTCTTGGTCTTGCCCTGACCGAGGACTTCGAGGATCTGGATCTGCACACCACACTGAAGGATTGCGGCATCCCCTATCCGAAGGATGTGCCGGACGATATCGAGATCCTCTATCTCGAAACCGCTCGCCCGCTCGGTCCCTTCGGTGCCGCCGGTGTCGGTGAAGCGCCTCTGACAGCGCTTCATCCGGCCATCCTCAACGCCATCTACAACGCCTGCGGCGTGCGGATATTCCGCATCCCCGCCCTGCCGGAGGTGATCAGGATGGAGCTCGAGGCCAAGGCCGGCATGTCCCAGGTCAAGCCTGAACTTCAGCACCACTGAGTTCCGACAATCGGGGAGCTCTCCCGCCCACTCCCCGAAAATGCGGGCGGCCCGTCCTTCTCCCGGGCCGCCCGTACATCAATTGGATCGGCAACCACGCATCGAGACCATCATGGATGGCGATCAGGTCAAGGCATGGGAAGCGCTTTGCATCGAGGAGCAGCCGCCGGCCTGCGCCGCCGCCTGTCCGCTACGCGTTGATGCGCGCGGCATGGCCGAGAAGATGGCCGCTGGCGATTTCAACGGGGCCATGGCCCTTTATAGCCGCGTCGTTCCCTTTCCGGCGATCATCGCCCACATCTGCGAGCACCCTTGCGAGGCCGTCTGCCGCCGGGCCGAGGCTGGTGGCGCCGTCCGCATTGGGGCGCTCGAACGGGCGCTCGTCGAGGAGGCCTATCCGACAATTCGCCGCTCGGCTCAACGAGCGCGCAAGCCGAAGACGATCGCCATTGTTGGTGCGGGACTGGCCGGTCTGACGGCGGCTTTCGACCTGGTCATGAAAGGTCATGCCGTCACCGTCTTCGAAACAGAGGCTCGGCCGCTCGAGCGGCTTCGTCTCGACATCGATTCATCCGTGTTGCCGCCGTCGGCGATCGACGCCGATCTCGGCGCACTCACCTCGCTTGGCGTCGACATCCGCTGTCGGCAACGGGTAACCGGTGGCGGCTCACAAGCGCTCGGCGACCTCATTGCCGGCCACGACGCCGTTCTCCTGGCCACTGGCCCGGGGCCGGCCGTTCAGTTCTCCGAGACGCTGCGCCTCACGGCAGCCGGGCGGATCGATCTCGATCCGCTGACATTGGCGACCTCGCTGCCGACGGTGTTCGGCAGCAGCCTGCACAGTGGTGGCGACGAGACCTATTCGGCCATCCTCTCGGTGCGCGACGGCCGGCGGGCAGCGGTTTCCCTCGATCGTTTCCTGCAGGGAGCCTCGCTGACGGCGAGCCGCGCCGACGATACCGCGACCGGCACCTGCCTCTATGTCAACACAGCCCGCCACGCGGCCGTGCCGCCCGTTGAGCCGGCCGATCCGGTCGCCGGCTACTGCCACGCCGAAGCGATGAGTGAAGCGGCGCGCTGCTTTCCCTGTCATTGCCTCGAGTGCGTCAAGGCATGTGCCTACCTCACGCACTACAAGACATATCCGAAGCGGGCGGTGCGCGAGATCTACAACAACGACTCGATCATCATGGGCAACCGCAAGTCCAACCGGATGATCGACAGTTGCGCCCTGTGCGGTCTCTGCCAGGAACTGTGCCCGAACGATCTTGCCATGGGTGACGTCTGTCTTGATGCGCGGCAAAGCATGGTCGACCACGGCCACATGCCGGCGTCGCATCATGACTTTGCGTTGCGCGACATGGCCTTCAGCCGCTCGGACGACGTCGCCTTCGTCCGGCACCAGCCCGGCCACGACCACAGCGCCGTGCTGTTCTTTCCCGGTTGCCAGCTGCCGGCCTCGGCGCCGCGGCAAGTCGAGGCGGTCTACCGCCACCTCTGCGATCATCTGCCGGGCGGCGTTGGCTTCATGCTCGACTGCTGCGGCGCGCCGGCCCATTGGTCGGGACGCAAGGCGCTGCATCAGGACGCACTCGATCATATCCGCGCCATCTGGGAAGACCATGGGCGGCCGCGCCTCATCACCGCCTGCTCGACCTGCCTGAAGCAGATCGGCGAGTTCATGCCGGACCTGCCGGTTGCCTCGCTCTGGACGGAACTCGCCGCGATCGGACTGCCCGACCATGTCGCGGCGAGATCCGTCGCCGGACCGCTTGCCATCCACGATCCTTGTACCAGCCGGCATGCGCATGACGTCCAGGCGGCGGTGCGTTCGATCGCCACATTGCTGGGAGCTGACGTCCGCGAACTGACCGGTGCCGAGAAGACCACCTGCTGCGGTTACGGCGGTCTCGTCTCCTTTGCCAATCCGGAGGTCGGCAACGCCTTCGTCGACCGGCGGATCGAGGAGAGTGACGACGATTACCTCGCCTATTGCGCCATGTGCCGCGACAACTTCGCCCGGCGCGGCAAGCGCGCCCTTCATCTCATTGACCTGATCTTCCCCGACGCCGACGATCCGGCAGCGCGTCCCGACCCTGGCTTTTCCGGACGTCGCGACAATCGCCTGCGTCTGCGTCGACGTCTGCTGCGTGACCTCTGGGGAGAAAGCATGAGCGATCCCGTTCCACCCGTCGCCCTCGTCATCGCCGACGCCGTCCGGGCCGATATCGAGCGCAAGCTGCTGCTCGTCGATGACATCGCCGAGGTGATTGCCGAGGCGCAGCGCACCGGACGCGTGTTCAAGGATCGGACAAGCGGCCATCTCACCACGTCCGGCCGCGTCGGCACGATCACCACCTGGGTTGAATATGAGCCAACCGACGCCGGCTTTGTCGTCCATCGCGCCTATGGCCACCGCATGCAGGTCGAGGTGAAACCATGACCGGCGTTTCTGGCGATCCCAATACCCCCGACCTCGTCTGCGGCAGCTGCGACAAGCCGCTGGAGATGCGCAAGGTCGAAGCGAGCTACCTCGGCCAGACCTTCCCCGTTGATCTGCCGTGCTGCCCGTCCTGCGGGTTCGTCTACGTTTCCGAGGAGCTTGCCTCGGGCCGGATGCTCAAGGTCGAGCAGGCCCTGGAGGATAAGTGATGGCAGAAGTCTCCACCGTTCCGGGCCTGTTCGGCTGTGGTTGCGTCGAGGGCGCAGCCGGCGAATGGCTGCGACCCGGCGATGGAGCGATCATCAAGGCCCTGTTCGAACGGTCGGGTTTGCGTCTCGGCGCCTCGGTGCTCGATGTTGGCTGCGGTGCCGGCGAAAGCCTCGCTTGGCTTGAACGGCATGGCTTTTCCGGCGTCGGCATCGATCGCGACGAACGGGTGCTGGCGGTCGCCGCCTCGCGCGTCGCCTCGCCTCTGTTCCATGCCGATGGTGCTCGCCTGCCGTTCGCCGATTGCTGCTTCGATGGTGTGCTCTCCGAGTGCAGCCTGTCGCTGATGGCGGATCGCCGCGCTGCGCTTGTCGAGTGGTGGCGGCTGCTGAAGACTGGCGGCCGCCTTTTGCTCGCCGATGTCGACTGGCCGAGCCGCGATGGGCGAGATGACCTCGGCGAAGACATCAGGACATCCGGTTTCACCATTGTCCACGATGAGGACAGATCGGACGTGCTCGCCGGTTTCGTCGCCCGCTTCGTCTTCCACTACGGCTCGCTCGACGCGCTATGGGGCGACTGCGCCCGGCAATCGGCCGTTCGCCCGCGCTATCGACTGCTGGTGGCCGAAAGGACCGGCCAACCGTCGCCATCGACAGGGAGCGCAAATCCATGACCGAGGAGTCCTTTCGCATCGCCGAGTTGCTGCTCGACGACTTCAAGTGCAGCCACGTCCTGATGCGGCTCGCCCTTGAGGCACAGGGGCGCGACGATCCCGATCTGGTTCGGGCCATGTCGGGCCTCGCCTTTGGTATGGGGCAGGGCTTCAACTGCGGCGCGCTGTCGGCCGGCTGCTGCGTCATCGGCGCCTATGCCGGACGCGGCGGCGACAACGAGCACGAGCATCCGGAGCTGGCGGGCATGCTCGACGACTTCGCGGGCTGGTTCAATGCCGCCGCGATCAGTCAATACGGTGGCATCAACTGTTCGGACATCATGAAGTTCGACGAGGCTCTGAAGCGAGAACGCTGCCCGGCGCTGATCATTGCCTGTTGGGGCAAGATCAAGGACACGCTCGCTGACCATGGGGTAGACATCACGGCCCCCCCATCGGAGGAGAGGTCGTGAGCGATCCGGTCATGTTCCCGCCGTCAGGTATTGCCGTCGTGGTGTTGGCGGCGGGGTGGTCGTCGCGCATGGGGAGCTTCAAGCCGCTGCTGCCCTTTGGCGCCGACACCGTTCTCGGACATGTGTTGTCGACGATCGCCCGTGCCGCCATCGGGCCGGCCTATGTCGTCGTCGGCAACGAGGCCGATCGGATGGTTCCGGTGGTCGAGGCCTGTGGTGCGACGGCCGTGGTCAATGCGGCCTTCGCCGAGGGCATGATGTCCAGCATCAAGGCCGGAATCGCCGCACTGCCCGAGACCGTCGTCGGGGCGATGATTTTGCCGGTCGACGTGCCGCTCGTCAGGGCCGGTACGCTGGTCGACATCGCCAGACGCATCGACGATGGTGCCGTCGTGCTTCGTCCAACCTTTCGCGGTCGCTCCGGGCATCCGCCATTTCTCCATCGACATCTGTTCGCGGAAATCCTTGCCGCGCCGCCACAGGCGACCCTGCGCGAGAGCCTTGAACGGCACCAACAGCAGGCCTTGTCCGTTCCTGTCATCGACAGCGGCGTGTTGCCGGACATGGACTATCCTGACGACTACAACCGTCTCGCCGCAGCGCTGGCGCACCGCCGCCATCCCGACGAGGCGGAATGCGAGGCCATGCTGGACGCCGGCAATGTGCCGGAGCCGACGCTCCGTCACTGTCGCGCCGTCGCCGAACTGGCCAACGAGATCGCTACCCGGTTGATCGCCGGGCAAGTGTCTCTCGACGTCGATCTCGTTCGGGCCGGCGCGTTGCTGCACGACATTGCCAAGGGTGAGCCGGACCACGCGGCGGCTGGTGCCCGGCGCGTCGCCGCATTCGGCTTCACCGACACCGCCGATGTCGTTGCCGCCCATACGGAGGTGCCCTACGAACCGGGGCAACCGATCGACGAGCGCCGCGTGGTGTTTCTCGCTGACAAGCTGGTCAGGGGCGACCGGCGAGTCGGTCTTGAAGACCGCTTCGCACCGGCTCTCGCGGCATTTGCCGCCGATCCCGTAGCGCTGGCCGCCGTTCGCCGCCGCCATGCCGCCGTCGCCGCTGTGCTCGCCTCGGTCGAGGCGGTGATCGGACCGGTCGACTGCGCCCCGCTTGCCAGCGTTGAGAGCAGACCATGACCGGTCCCGTCCGCCTGTCTTTCGGGTCTACCCGCAGCGTTTGCCCCGAGTGCCTGAAGACCATTCCGGCCGAGCGTCTGGCGGTCGGCGATACGGTCTATCTCGACAAGACCTGTCCCGAGCACGGCCGCGTGGTCACGCCGGTGTGGCGTGGTCTCCGCAGCTACGAGATATGGTCCGGCAGCCGCCGCGCCGTGTCGTCGCCGGTCAGCGTGGCAACCGACATAGCCGAGGGGTGTCCCAGAGATTGCGGCCTCTGTGCCGACCATCGCCAGCAGGGCTGCTGCGTGCTCATCGAGGTGACGTCCCGCTGCGATCTCGTCTGCCCGGTCTGCTTTGCTTCGGCCGGACGCCACGGTCTCGACATGCCGCTGGCCGAAATCGACGTCGCCCTCGATAAGCTGAGAGCCGGCAGTGGCCAGGTGCATATCCAGTTGTCGGGCGGCGAACCCACCCTCCGCGATGATTTGCCCGAGATCGTCGCCCTGGTGCGGGCCAAGGGCTTCGACTTCGTCCAGCTCAACACCAACGGCCTCAGGATCGGCCGCGAGCCGGATTATCTCGCGGCGCTCGTTGATGCCGGGCTTGATTGCGTCTTTCTGCAATTCGACGGTGTCACCGATGCCGTTTATCGAGCGCTGCGTGGTCGTGATCTCCTGGCGGCAAAGCGGCTCGCCATCGCCAGCGCGCGCGCCGCGGGTGTCGGCGTCGTGCTGGTGCCTACATTGGTTCCCGGCATCAACACCGACGAGATCGGCGCCATCGTCGATTTTGCGAAGGCGGAGATGCCAACCGTTCGGGCGGTGCATTTCCAGCCGGTCTCCTACTTCGGGCGCAACCTGGGCTCTCCCCGTGGTGAAGACCGCATCACTCTGCCGGAGGTGATGCAGGCGCTGATCGACCACTCGGACGGCACCATCCGGCTCGAGGATTTCCGCCCCGGCTCGGCGGAGAATCCGGTCTGCTCCTTCAGCGGCCGCTTCGCCGTCGATCGCTCCGGCCACTTCCGGTCCGATCCGGAACCGCTGCCCGGATGTTGCGGCACTGGTGTCGACGAGGCTGCGGACAGGATCGAGTGGTGCGGCACGGCGGTGTCGCGATCAGCGGATGTCACGCGCGCCCAGCGCTATGTCGCCGGCCAGTGGACGAGCACGCCTGTTGAGGAAACGCCGGCTGGCCTTGAAGCCTTTGACGCCTTCCTCGAACGGCAGGGCCGGCGTCTGTCGCTGTCCGGCATGGCTTTCCAGGACGCCTGGACGCTCGATCTCGATCGCTTGCGCCAGTGCCACATCCTCGTGGCGAAGGCGGACGGCCGCGTCATTCCCTTCTGCGCTTACAATCTGACCGATCGTAGCGGTCGGTCGCTGTATCGCGAGCCGTCGACGTGAGCGGCGCCGGAACGCTCGATGCCTGGGTGGGGCGGATGATCGGCGTCGCGCGCCTGCCGACCCGGGACGACATCGATGCCTACCAGCTTCGCTGCCTGAACGAGACCGTCGCTCACGCCCGGTCGCATAGTCCTTTCTATCGATGGCGAGCTGACTGGCCGGAACCCTTCCATCTCCGCGGATTTGGCGACCTTGCCCGACTGCCACTGACGACCGCCGACGATCTCGCGCGCAGCGATCCCTCGCTCATTGCCCTGCCGATGCGCGACGCGGCGCGTCTGGTGACCATTCCGACATCGGGGACATCAGGCCCGCCGAAGCGTCTGTTCTTCACCGAAGCGGATATCGAAGCGACGGTCGCCTATTTCGAGCACGGCATGGCGACCATCGTCCGTCCGGGTAGCCGCGTGGCGATCGCCTTTCCGGCCGTACGACCCGACAGCGTCGGCGACTTGCTGACGCGGGGACTGTCCCGGATCGGCACCTTTCCGGAGGCTTTGCCGGTCGACGGATCGGTCGACACGCTGGTCGCTGCGTTGCGCGAACTGCAGCCAACGGCGATTGCCGGCATGCCGGTGACGCTCGGCGCCGCCGCCCGGCGGATGGCTGTGGACGGCGGCCCTCCGCTCAGGATCGAGACGGCGCTGGTCAGCGCCGATAGCGTTTCGCCAAGCTTCAAGACGGCGCTCGCCGTCATCTGGGGCACCGAAGTGTTCGAGCACTGGGGCATGACCGAAACCGGATACGGCGGCGCGCTCGCCTGCGCCGCCCATGATGGCCTCCATCTCCGGGAGACCGAGCTTTACGCCGAGATCATCGACGCCGCCACCGGGCGGGTTTTGCCGGACGGCTGTGATGGCGAGATCGTCATCACCACCTTGCGGCGTCGCGGCTTGCCGCTCATCCGCTATCGGACCGGCGACAGCGGCAGCATCGCCGAGATACCGTGCCGCTGCGGCTCGGTGCTCCGCCGGTTGCGCCTCGGCGGGCGGATGGCAGAGGCGATCCCGCTTGGAGAGGGGAAGCGCCTGCCCAGGGAGATCATCGATGATGCGATCTTCTCCGTGGAGGGAGTCATCGACTTTTCGGTCGAGCTGCGACCAGCCCGGCGCCCATGCCTTGTCGTCGATATCGTGGCGGCAGATCCGCGAGCCACCGGTGAGGTTCGCAGCGCGCTCCTCGGTCATCCGGTCTGTGGTCCGATGCTGCGGGCGGCCGAGATTGACATCGCTGTCGGGATGGCATCCGGCACCCGCCTTGCCCTTTGCCGCAAGCGGAGGGTGATCGTGTCTCATGATGTGACGTAAATGATTGATAAGAAACAACAAAGAGAGTCGTTATATACGGTGAGGTTATATCGACTGATGGATCATAACGATTTAACTCGGCAGAGCTTATGATCGAATTTATGACAGGAAAGCCCACGTTTGTCAGGAGTCTGGATTTACAATCTGGGGTTTTATCTGAGGTGCTATTCAACGAGAAAAACGCGAGCGACGCCTTTGGGACTCCCTCTGTGGACGCACCTGGGAGGGTGCTGAAATGACCCTGCCTCAACGGCTTGATGCCGATACATGCGCGATTCCGATGAGCGGGCCGGCCGCTTGCGGAACTTGCAGAAGCACGTCCGGGCGGCATGAGCGCGGCGCTCGCCTCGGACCACTTCCCGACCAGGGTGGTCTGTTGGCGGTTCGCTCGAAGTTCATGTCCGATGGCGTCGTGCCCGAAGGCATTCCGTTGCCGATCCTGCGCTCGTGGGAGCGCAGCAGCCTGCACGGCCTCGTCAATGGGGCTCCACGCCGGCATGAGACGCGGCTGACGGAACCCGACCTCAAGGAACTGAGGGAGCGCAACGAGGATCTGCTGGTCTCCGCCTGGGGCGAGATCGTTACGCTTTGTCGAGAAACGCAGCCGCTCGGCGGCGTGGTGGTGCTGACCGATGCCAATGGTGTCGTGCTGGTCCGTCTTGGCGACAACACCTTCAGCGACGAAGCCGAGCGGCTTGGCCTGTGTGCCGGCGGCGACTGGTCGGAACAGGCGATGGGCACCAACGCCATCGGGACCGCCGTCTCCGAGCGCTTTGCCCTGTCGGTCATCGGGGCCGAGCATTTCTGCAACATCAACACCGACATCAGTTGCTCGGCAGTGCCGATCATCGATCCGTGCGGTACCCTGGCCGGTGTCATCGATCTTTCGACATCGGTGACGATTGCGCATGACTACTCGCTGCCGTTGCTGAAGCGGGCGGCGAGCGAAATCGAGCGACGCCTGTTCGAGCGGCGCTATGGCCGCTTCGAGCAGATGCATCTGCACTCCAATCCACGCCTGCTCGGCAGCCCCAACGAAGGACTGCTGGCCTTCGATAGCGACCGTCTGGTTGGCGCCAACCGCATGGCGATCGAACTCATCGGGCTCAGCTGGTCGGCGATCGGTGTCATGCATTTCCGGCAGCTGTTCTCGGTGCAGCACGCCAGCGTGACGCGGCAGGCGTCGTCGGACGAATGCGTGGTGCAATCCGCCCAGGGTTCGACCTTCTTTGCCCGCATGCAGATGCCGCCGAAAGTGCAGGGCGCCACCGGGCCGGGCCGGGTGATCGACCGTGAACCAACGCGGCCCGCGCTTGCCGAACCACCCGACAGGGACGCCTTGCCGCATGTCGTTCTCGAGACATTGCAGACCGAAGGTGGTCCGAAGCTGCGCAAGATGAAGGTTGGCCATCTCGTCTATGGCGCCAACCTGATGGACGAGATCGGCGAGGCCATCCTGGTGGTGGCATCCGGCCGCTACCGTTGTTTCGCCTCGCACGAAGGTAAGGAACTGACGCTGTTCACCCTCGGTCCGGGCGATGCCGTGCCGCTCCAGCCGGAGATGGTCGTCGAGGTGCGCAAGGAAGGCGAGGCGGCGGTGATCCCGCGCGCGGTGTTCCGTCGGCTGACCCGCGATCATCCGGAGTTCGGCATGTGCATTCTGCCGGCCGTCGAGAAGATGCTGAACCGATCGCTGACCATGGTCGGCGAAATGGCGTTCCGCAGCGTTCGCTACCGGCTGATCCGCTACCTCTGCGAGATGGCCGAGCACGATGGTCGCCGGACCCCGGCGGGAGTGGTCATCGACGCAGCTCCCCATGGCGACGACCTCGCCATGGCCATTGGCGCGGCGCGCCAGTCGGTATCGACGGTCCTGGCCGAGCTCATCCGGACGGGCGATGTTCAGCGGCCGGCGCCGCGTACCTTCGTCATTCCAGACATCGAAAGTCTCAAGGAGGAGTTGCGGGTTCTGCGCTGAAGCAAGAGCCGCCATCGTCCCGGCCAGAACTGGCCAGACCATCGAAATCCCCTGCAACAAGAGGCCGGCCCCGGCTGGTTCGAAAGACAAGTTAAGGCGTTTCAGTCGCAAACATGAGTGCATCTTTGACCGACGGCCACGGCCGAACGATCCGCTATCTCCGCCTGTCGGTCACCGATCGCTGCGATCTTCGCTGCGTCTATTGCATGACTGACGATACGGTCTTCCTGCCGCGGCACGAACTCCTCAGCTTCGAGGAACTCGACCGGTTGTCGTCGGCATTCGTCGCCCGTGGCGTTGACAAGATCCGCATCACCGGCGGCGAGCCCTTGCTGCGCAAGGACATCCTGAACCTGTTCCGCAGCCTGTCGCGCCATGTCGCCAGTGGTGCCCTCAGGGAACTGACGCTGACGACCAACGGCTCGCAGCTTGCCCGTTTTGCCCCGGCTCTGGTCGCCTCGGGCGTGCGGCGGATCAACGTGTCGCTCGATACGCTCGATCCCTTGCGTTACGCAGCCCTCACCCGGCACGGCGATCTCGCCAAGACACTGGCCGGCATCAGCGCTGCCCAGGCTGCCGGCCTCAAGATCAAGCTCAACGCCGTGGCCATGCGCGGCGTCACCGAACACGAGATCGATGATCTGATCGCCTTCGCTCATGGCCGGGGTATGGATCTGACCCTGATCGAGACCATGCCGCTCGGTCATCTCGACGTCGACCGGGCCGACCAGTATCTGCCGCTCGACGAATTGCGCCGCCTCATCGCACAGCGGTGGACACTCGTTGATGTCGACGACCGGACGGGCGGGCCGGCTCGGTATGTGCGGGTCGGCGAGACGGGCGGCCGCATCGGCTTCATCATGCCGATGAGCCACAGCTTCTGCGAAAGCTGCAACCGGATCCGCGTCAGCGCCACCGGCCAGCTCTACACCTGCCTTGGCGAGCATGGCGGCACCGATCTTCGTCAGGCGCTTCGCAGTTCCGAGAGCGACGACAGCCTCGATGAGGCCATCGATCGCGCCATCCTGCGCAAGCCCAGAGGGCATGATTTCGAAATCCGGCGCCACAGCGAGCCAGCTCTCGAGCGGCCGATGTCGGTTCTGGGTGGCTGATGATCGGCAGCCCAGATCAACGGACAGCCGTTTCAGGCAATGTCCGTGAGCAGCATGTCGACGAGGTATCGCGTGCTGTGTCCGCAGTTTCCCGGCAATACCAGGTCGGCGGCTGCCTTGAGTTTCGGTGCGGCGTTGCCGACCGCCACCCTCAGGCCGCAGTCCTTGAAGAGTTCGATGTCGTTTTCCTCATCTCCGACCGCCACCACCTGGTCCCGGCGCAATCCGAGGCCGGCAAGGGCATGGGACAGGCCGCTGCCCTTGTTGACCCCTGCGGGCAGGACCAGCACCCGACCGCCGCAGCCGACGACGTCAAGGTCGTACCCACCGAGCGCGATCACCACCTCCACGCAACCCGCATTCTCGGCCGGGGTCGCCACCATCGATCGCCCGACGAACAAGGGCTCGCCGGGCAGCTCCCGCTTGAGGTCGGCGAGGAACCGCTCATCAACAGCCGGCGCGATCAGCTCTTCGGTCCCGGTTTTCGGGCAGAACGACAGCGCCCCGTTCTCGAGGATGACGGCATCAAACAGATCGAGCACGCCGCAGACCTGCCGGATGTTGTCGAGTCGGCGGCCGGACACCAGGATCAGCCGGAAGCCGGCCTCTCGCAACGATCGCAGCGCCGATTCGGTGGCGGCGCTTATGCGGCCATGTTCGGCGATAGTCCCGTCGTAGTCGAAGGCCAGGGCCCGGTAGCCGGCCGCAGACCGCGTGTCGGGCTTCAGGGGCAATCCCGACGGGATATTCGATATCAAGAGCATTTTCTGCGTCCAAGGGGCCGCCGCCGACTGGGTCGGACGAGAGGATGCGAGCTGGCTTTGTTGCCGGTCCGTGCCAGGACCGTGTTGGAGAAGAGCACATCATGAAGGACGGCCTCAGTCACCTGGACGACAAGGGCGCTGCCCATATGGTCGATGTCGGGGAAAAAGACGTCACCCAGCGCGCGGCGACCGCCAGCGGCCGGGTGGTCATGACGGCGGAGACGCTGGCACTGATCGTCGACGGCAGGGCGCCGAAGGGCGATGTCATCGCCACGGCACGGCTGGCCGGCATCATGGCGGCCAAGAAGACGGCCGACCTCATCCCCCTCTGCCACCCGCTGGCGCTGTCCGGCATCGTGCTCGACCTGGAGCCCGACCCGGCGCTGCCGGGCATCGCCGTGTCGGCAACCGTCCGCTGCACCGGCAAGACAGGCGTCGAGATGGAAGCGCTGACCGCCGTTTCGGTCGCCTGCCTGACCATCTACGACATGGTCAAGGCGGTCGAAAAGGGGGTGCGCATCGAGGCCATCCACCTTGTTGAGAAGAGCGGCGGCAAGTCTGGCCTCTGGTTGGCCAGCGCCTGAAGCTATTGCTCCGGCGGCGTCGAGGCGGAGCCCGCGGCGGGCTGCCGTCCCTTCGCCGTGGGAATCACCGTATCCGGTCGGCGCCGATAGCCGATGGTGTCGATCTGCATGTCGCGGATGTCGACCATCAATAATCGCCCCAGCAGCGGCTTGCCCACGCCGGTGATCAGTTTCAGCACCTCGCAGGCGGCAAGCGTGCCGAGCACGCCGACCACGGCGCCGAGAATGCCAACTTCGGAACAGGTCGGCACGTTGCCGTCCGGCTCGCGCGGCATCAGGCAACGCCAGCTCGGTTCGGGCTGGCCGTTGTCGTCGGTGAGATAGGGCTGGAGGGTCGTCACCGAGCCGTAGAATTCCTGGACGGCCGCCGAAACCAGCGGCTTGCCGAGCGCGTAGGCGGTGTCCGCCACCAGAAAGCGCGTCGGGAAATTATCGGTTCCGTCGACGATCACATCAAAGCGGTCGACGATATCGGCAATGTTGTCGCTATCGAGACGAACCGGAAAAAGCTCCGTTGTCACATTCGGGTTCAAGGCCGCCACGCGCTCGGCGGCGCTCTCCACCTTGAGCCGGCCGACGTTGGCCGTGCTGTGGACGACCTGTCGCTGCAAATTGGATAGCGACACCACGTCATCATCGACGAGTCCGAGCGTGCCGACGCCGGCTGCGGCGAGATATTCGATGATCGGCGACCCCAGTCCGCCGGCCCCGACACACAGCACCCTTGCCGCCTTGAGCTTTTGCTGGCCGGGGCCGCCAACGTCCCGCAGCAGCAGATGGCGCGAATAGCGGCGGATTTCGTCCTGGCTCAGGGTGGGAGTCATGGAAGGCGTTCCTCTGTCTGCCCTTTCGCCTGCGTCGCGGTGACGACCGGATCCGGTTGTCCGGATTGCCGAACCGCGGCGGGCCTTTGGCTGGATCATCGCCGATCGGCGCGATGGTTTCCAGCGCCAAGATGGCTTTCTCCGGATCGGCTGCCGACCCGCCAGAGGCGTGACGGCAGGGCAAAGGCCGCCGCCACGCCTTGGGTTGGTATTACACCGGCACCGCCAGTCCGAAGCGCACCGCCGCTGCCCTGAGGCAATCCTCGAAGGCAGAGAGATCGGACCATAGCCGGTCCGGCCCGACCTGCCGCCGGATCAGAATGCCGCCGAGCGTCTCTATGCCGCCATCGAGCATCAGATTGTCGATCATCTCGTGGTCTTCGACCATCATGCCATCCGGGCCACGGGTAACGCCATCTGCCGCCTGGGTGATGGCGCCGCGGTAATAGTCGTCCCTGAGCCGCTCGAAGTAGGGGCGCAGCGTGTTGGTGTAGCCATAGGCGGCCCGGCCGAGCGCACACATGAAGCCTAGCTCAAAAGCCGTTCCGATATCGGCGGAAATGCCTCGGAAGGGAGTCAGGTTGGCGATGATCAGCTCGGAGGCCCGCATGGCCTTCTCGTTGGCGAGACTGATGCGGTGGCCGAACTCGAACGGCGACAATCCCGTCGGGTCGAGGTCGTCCTCGGCGATGCCGTTGGGCAGGAAGCCGTAGGCGAGGGCGAGGTCGTTCTTGGCGGCGATGATCGCCGCGCCATCGGCGAGGAAAACCTCCGGCCCGGCGAGATAAGCGCGCGGCCGGGTCATGCCAGCCTCCCATCGGCCAAGGCTTTCAGGATCCATTGCTTGTATTTCTGGTCCTTGTCCTTGATTTCGGGGATGACCCTCGACGCTTCGGACATGAAGAACAGATAGTCTCGCCCCATCTCCTGGCCGCGGCGGGTGTGCATGTCGAGTGCCACGTCGGGGATTTCCGGCAGATTGTCGCCGAGCTCGATCGAACGTTTCGCCCAGTTGACCATGTCGTCGGAGGTGCGGTCCTTCTCGCTCTTGGTCAGAACGCGAATGGCATGGGCGGCAAACAGGAAACGGTCGCCGGCCGGGCGCGGATAGCGCTTGTGCTGCTGATAGAGCGTCTCGATCAGAACGGGGGCATTGGGGTTGCCGAGGCCGATATCCTCCACCGCCATCACGCACAGGCGGGACCACATCATCTCCTCCATTTCCGGGCTGGTGATGAACATCTCCCAGCCGAGTAGCAGGACGTTGTCGGTCATGCCGCGCCGTGTGCATTTCTGCAGGGCGGAGATCACCTCGTCGGCGAAGAAGCCGTGCTCGGTGGTGGTGCGCTGCCACGGATCGGGGGGCTGTTGAACCTTGACCATGATGTCTTCCTTTCACTGTCTTGATGCGGGTGGTCGAAACCGCCCGCGGTTCGATCCAGCGCCCGTTGTGTGAAAGCGGTGTCCGGATGATCTTGGGTCGCGCCGGCTCAGGTCCAGCGGCGGAGAACGCGGCGCTCGGCGGCAAGGGCGAGGCCGAAGCAGGCCACCGATGTGATAGTCGCGATCAGCGAGGTGGCCAAGGCCCGTTCGGTGTCGAATTCGCCGGCCGCCTTGCGGAACATGTGGCCGAGGCCGTCGGTGCCCATCAGAAATTCCGCCACGACGGCGGCGAGAACGGCTTCCGGCGCCGTCAGGCGAAAAGCCAGCATCAGGTTGGGGATCGACGAAGGTAGTACGAGACGCAGGAAGCACTGGCGTCGCGAGCCGCCGAACACCCGGAACAGATCGTCGCTGCCGGGCGGCAGCGCCCTGAGGCCGGAGCCGACATAGACGAAGGCCGGGAAGAAGCAGATCAAGGCGACGATGGCGACGACTGTTCTGACATCATAGCCGAGCAGTCGCGCGATGATCGGGATCAGCGTCACCACGGGTATCGAGGTGAAGATCAGGCCAAGCGGTGTCAGAAGGCCGTTCAGAAGGCGCGACGACCAGCTTAGCACCGCCAAAGCGCTGCCCAGCACGAAGCCGAACAGCAAGCCGACGACGGCGACGGCGAAGGTGCGGCCGGCCGGTTCGGCGTAGCTGAGGGGATCGCCGACGAAATCCGTCAGGACGGCCAGCGGCCCCGGCAGGACGATCGACGACAGGCCGGCGGCCGAAACCCAGATCTGCCAGCCGGCGACGACCAGGGCAACGGCCCAATAGCGCTGCGCCACACGGGAACTCAATTCGAAGATGGCGGAGGTCATCGCATCCGCTCCTGCACCAGTCGCTCGAGCAGGCTGAACAGGGCGAACATCGAAAGCGAGGCGACGGCGGTGATCAGCACGGCGCTCCACAGGAGCGGAATCTGGAAGTTCTGCATGGCGGAGACAATCAGCAAGCCAAGGCCGCGCGAGGCGCCAAACCACTCGCCGATGATCGCGCCGATGAAGGCGATCGGTACCGACAGCTTCATCGCCGACGCGATGGCCGGCAGCGCCGATGGCAGGTCGAGCCTCAGGGCGGTGGACAGCCGGCTGGCTCCCAGCACAACGAACAGGTCGCGATGGGCGGCGCCGGCCGTGGCCAGTCCCGAGGTCGCGGCGACATAGAAGACATAGCCGACGCCGAGGCCCGAAATGACCGGCGGCGTGGCATCGGCGCTGGCCAGCACGATCAGCAGCGGCGCCAGGGCGATCGACGGGATGGCGTGGATGACCGCCACCAGTCGGTCGAGGCCGGGCCGGACCGGCGCGATCAGGTGGCTGACCAGGGCCAGGACCAGTCCACCCGCGCCGCCGCAGACATATCCGATACCGACCGAGGCGAAGCTCGCGGCGGTGGCCCGCTCGAACAGCGGCAGCTTGGCCGGTGTCGTCAGGAAGACGAGCACGGTGGACAGCGGCGGCCAGGTGAGGCCGGCGAGGCGATAGGTGCCGATCACCTCCCAGGCGATCAGAAACAGCACCACGCCGATCAGGCCGAGCACGAAGGACTGACTGCGGGCGGAGGTCATGGATGGGCGCCCTCCGGTTCCAGCGCTTCGGTCAGCCGATCGACCAGATCGTGGAATACCGGCTCGCGCATCACGGCGGGAGCGCGTGGCCGGGCAAAGGGGGCCGGCAGGTCGAGAATGACGCGGCCGGGGCGGCCGCTCATCACCACCACGCGGTCGGCGAGGAACAGCGCCTCGTCCACCGAGTGGGTAACCAGCAAGGTGGTGATGCGATGGCGGCTCCAGATGCGCTGCAGTTCGACGTTCATCTGCCGGCGCGTTACGGCATCGAGGGCACCGAAAGGTTCGTCGAGCAGCAGCACTTCCGGCTCAAGGATCAGGGCGCGGGCGATGGAGGCGCGTTGGCGCATGCCGCCCGACAGTTGCTTTGGGCGGGCCTTCTCGAAGCCGGCCAGCCCGACCAGAGCGATCATGTCCTTGACGCGCGCGCCGTCGACCGAACGCCCGGCCAGATGGAATGGCAGGGAGACGTTGGCCTCGATGTCGAGCCATGGCAGCAGGGCGTGGTCCTGAAACGCGACGCCGAGCCGGTGGCTTTGGCAGAGCTCGGCCGGAGCCCGGCCTTCGATGGTGATGCGACCGGCCGTCGCCTCTTCCAGCGCGGCCACCAGGCGAAGGATCGTGCTCTTGCCGCAGCCCGACGGGCCGAGCAAGGCGACGAACTCGCCGGGGGCAATGGAGAGATCGATGTCGGTCAGCGCCGTCAGCTCCCGACCGTCGCCGAGGCGGAAGGTCTTGCTGACGCGATCGATGCGGATGGCGGGCGTGTCGGGCATGAATAACCTGCGAACAGCCGCTGTCGGCGCGTGAGGGTGCCGGCAGCGGTCTCGTCGATGGGAGCTGCCGTCAGCTGGCGGCGAGCGCGTCTTCGAGCGGGCCGAGATCGAGCAAGTCCTTGGCCGGCGGTACGTTCTTGTGACCCGACAGGCGGGCGACCTCGGCCATCGGACCGTCGACCATCGCCGGGTCGAACCAGAACAACTTGTCGGAGCCGGCCGCCGTGGTCAGCGGAATCTGTAGCTCGTTCTGGCGGATCTGCTGGTCGATCTCGAGCCCGAGGTCGGCGCCGAACGTGTTGACGGCCAGTTCGGCCGCCACCTTTGGATCTTTTGCGTTTTCCTTCCAGCCTTTGATGTAGGCCTTGAAGTAGCTGACGATGGCGGCACGGTTTTCCTTGACGAAGGACTTGTGGGCGACCAGCACCCCGCCGGGTGCCTTGTAGCCGAGCGTGTTCTGCAAGGTGACGAAGAAGTCCTTGCCCTCGGTGAGTCCCATCTTCTCAAGGGTGATCGGCTGGTTGGTGGCAAAGCAGAAATAGGCGTCGCCGTCGCCGGCAAGCAGCGGCTCCGGCGAGAAGCCGGTCGGCACCATGGTGAATTCAAGCGGCAGCCCGGCGTTGCGCAGGATGATCTCGATC
Source organism: Pseudomonadota bacterium (assembly GCA_018262575.1). GTDB lineage: Bacteria > Pseudomonadota > Alphaproteobacteria > Rhizobiales > Pleomorphomonadaceae > Pleomorphomonas. Next base: position 18,919 of record JAGSYU010000060.1, read on the forward strand.
ACCGTCTTGTTGCCCGGTCCCTGACCGAGGATGCGGGCACCCACCAGATCCTTGGGCTCGCGCACGGGCTTCTTGGCCAGCGACAGCAAGGCGGCCGGGCTGGTAGGAAAGGCCGAGGCGAGGATAACGAGGTCGTTGTTCCTGTCGTAGGCGTCCATGAAGGGCAACCAGTCGCTGGCGGCGAACTGTGCCTTGCCCGACTCGAGGACGACCAGCGGATCGGGAGCGTTCGGGCCGCCCGGGCTATAGCTGAAGTCGATCCCTTCGGCGGCGAAATACCCTTGTTCCATAGCGATCCAGACGCCGGCATGCTCGACGTTGGGCACCCAGCCCATGGCAAGTTTGAGCGGTGTGGCAGCGAACGCCAGCGGGACCGGCAGCATGGTTGCAAGGCCGGCGGCGGCGGATACGCGCAGAAGCTGGCGGCGGCTCAATATCGGCGAGAGGTTTCGATCGGCTGGCATCGAGAAGACGTCCTTTCCTGTGGCGGGCTGGCGGCCGGAGATCGGTTTGTATTTTTTGTTACATCGAAGGCTAGCATATGTTACTAAACTTCCAAGCATGATGAAAAGGCAGCCATGCCGCAATTTCAGTCAAATACCCCAGGCCGCTTGCCGGACACCACAAACGTCGCCCGCCGCATCGCCGACAAGTACGGCGACATGACGGGTGCGGTGCGGCGGTTCGCCGATCTGGTGAAAGCCGAGCCGCTCAAGATCGCGCGCATGAGCATCCATGACGCCGTCGTCGGTGCCGACGTTTCAGTCGCCACCGCCAATCGGTTCGCCCGCCTGATCGGCTTTTCCGGCTATGCCGAATTCCGCGCCGAACTCATTCGGGGCTTTGAGAAGTTGTTCGAGCCGGTCGACGCCATGAAGCGGCACCGGGCCGAGGCGGGCAGCGCATTCGAGGTACTTGAAGCGTCCCTCAGGGAGGACATCGCCAATATCGAGGCGACGCTGCGATCCCTCGATCCGGAGGCGACCGAGCGAGCCGTCGAGATGATCGCCCGCGCCGAGAAGGTGTTCGTTCTCGGCTTTGAGAACGCCGCCCAGCTCTCGGGCATGTTGGCTTGCGGGCTGGAGATGACCGGCATTCCGACCCGCAGTCCCGAGAACGGCGGCGGCATGGTCGGCGTCGCGCGCCAACTGTTCAAATACGGGCCAAACGACCTTCTGATCCCGATCGCGTTCTCGCTCTACATGCGCGACACCATTGTAATGACGCGTTACGCGAAGCGGGCCGGCATCCCGATCCTGGCCATCACCGATTTTCTCGACTCGCCGCTGGTGTCGCTTGCAGACCGCACGCTGTTCGTGACGGCCTTTCATTCCATGCATCCGCCATCCGACACGGCGATCCTGTCGCTGATCGAGGCGTTGATCGCCGCTGTGGCGCGCCAGCGACCCGGCGCGCCCGAAGTGGCGGAGAAATTTGCGAGCTTCGCCTATCCCTGGATGCGCAGCACCGGTCCGGATTGGTCGCCGGAGGAATAGTGCCGCGGCGAAATTGGGATCAAGAGGCAGGCTTTGAAATAGTCGTCGAGGACGAGGTCGACCATGGCCAGCGACAGCCCATGGGCGGTCGGTTCAACCCGGCCACGCCGGACGCCCTCGTAGACGCCGCGCAGATACTGGCTGATCAACGTCTCGGGGATGGCCGTCTTGCCGAACAGTGCCAACAGCTCCTCGGAGGCCCTGACGATCTCCGGCTCCGGCCAGTAGTAGCGGAGGCGATCGGAATAGCTGAAGTGTCGCTGCAGCCGCTGCTCGTCCGGTGTGCCGAAATAGTATTTCGCCCAGTTGTCGGGATGGGCGAGCATCACCCGCTCGAAGGTGGCGGCGAGTGTTTCCTTGCGGCGGCCGGCGAACAGCACCTCGGCGATGTGGTCGAGACCATAAAGCGCCTCGCGTAGCGCGAAGGTGAGGGCGGGGCCAACCTTCAGGATCGAGAAGCCGTTGTCGACGAGCGCCTTCAGCGCTTCCGGTGTCTGGTAATCGGTGGAGTGCGCCTCGAACACGAAGCCCTTGAGGTCGGAAAGCACGGCGGACAGCGATGCCGCCTTGTCGGCGTCGAAGGCGACGACGTTGTGGTTGCCGAACTCGACGCCGGGCTGGACGACGGCGCCGACGGCGCGGTCAAAGGCGGCGGCAATGCCGGCCTTGGCGGTTTGGTGACCTCGAGTTCTTCGATCTCTTCCATGGCGCCGCCGGGAATCGGCACTTCGGTGCCGACGATATAGACCGGCTTGACGGCGGCATCCCTGGTCGCAGCTTCGGCGACGGCGGCCAGCGAGGCGGCGCGCTCGGCGGTCAGCGCGTCGGCGAGCGCCACCGGCTCCCCGGCGCAGCCCATCGAGGTGTCGAGGTGCAGCTTGGTGAAGCCGGCCCTGGCGAAGGCGTCGATCATCACCTTGGCCTTGTCCATGGCGTCGCTGGCCGGCAGCTTCTTCCAAGGGTTGGGACCGAGGTGATCGCCGCCAAGGATGACCTTGTCGAAGGCAAAGCCGACGCGCTTGGCGATCTTCTGAACGAAGTCGCGGAAATCCTGCGGCGTCATGCCGGTATAGCCGCCGTCCTG
>JAGSYU010000061.1 GCA_018262575.1 Pseudomonadota bacterium
AGCAGAGACCAAACGGGCCTCCGGTGACACCACCGGGGGCCTTTTCGTTGGGAGAAAGTTCAGACTCGAGTTCAGTGGCCGGCGAGCCGAAGCACTACCGTCGCCGCCGTTTCGGCGGCCGGGCGACCGTCCGGCAGCGCCATCATGTCCAGCAGCCGGCCAAAGGCGGCGAGCTGGGCGGCGCGAGCCGGTGTGTCGGAAAGAAGCGGCGCGAGCGCGTCGGCGAGTCGCTCCGGCGCGAGATCGGGGTCGAGGAACTCCGGGCTCGCCTTCTCGGCAAGGATGATGTTGGCGAGGCCAAACATGGTGAGGTTCACCAGTCCGGGAATGCGGCGGCCAACCTCTGAAATGAGCCGGAACAGCGGATCACGCGCGTAGGCGATCACGCTGGGCACGCCAGCGAGCGCCAGTTCCAGCGTCACGGTGCCGGAGGTGGCAAGTGCAGCATGGCCCGACCGGAAAGCCGCCCATTTCGCCGCTTCACCGACGACGATGTCCGGCCGGATCACCCAACTCGCCGTCTCCCGTTCGATGCGTTCCCTCAATCGCTCGACGGCCGGCAGCACCGGGCGGAAGGCCAATCCGCGCGCCGACAGCGCATCCAGCACCCGGCCGTAAAGCGCCAGCATCCGGTCGATCTCACCGGACCGGCTGCCAGGCAGCACGAGCAGGGTCGGCGGTGTGGCGGCTTCGATCGGCGGGCGTTCGCCAGGAGCCGGTCTCAACAGGTCAGGCCGGTCAATCAGGGGATGGCCGACGTAGGTGGCATCCGGCCCCTTCAGGCGGGCCAGGACGGCCGGCTCAAACGGCAGCAGCGTCAGCACGTGATCGACGTAGGCAGCCATCCTGGGGGCTCTGCTGGGCCGCCAGGCCCATACGGACGGGCAGACGTAGTCGACGATCGCAAGATTCGGCAGCGCTGCCCGGACGTCGCGCGCCACGCGGTGGGTAAAGTCGGGGCTGTCGATGATCACCAAGACGTCCGGTCGACCGGCGATGACGGCGCCAGCGGTCTCGGCGGTACGGAGCTGGATGAGCGGCAGGCGCCTGACCACCGGGCCAAAGCCCATGACGGCGATATCGTGGAGGGGAAAAAAGCTCGACAGGCCTTCAGTGGCCATCCGGTCGCCGCCGACGCCGAAGAACTCGATCGGGCGGGGCGAAAGTCGTCTCAGCGCTGCCATCAGCCGTGCGCCAAGCTGATCACCGGATTCCTCGCCGACGACGATGGCGACACGGAGCGGCTGGCGCTCGGTCATGATGCATCGTCCGGAAAGGTCCGAACCTGCAGGAACAGCCGGGCAGCGTCGACGGCGGCGATGGTGGCCGGTCGGTCGACGATCATCACCCGCCCGGATTCCACAGCGATGCCGGCAAGGCCGGCGGCCACCGCCATCTCGACGGTGCGCGGGCCAATGGTCGGCAGGTCGACTCGCAAGTCCTGCTGGGGCTTGGCCGCCTTCACCAGCACGCCGGAGCGGTGCGCCGCCTTGAGCCGTCCGCGCTTCCTGAGGTCGGCGACGCGCTGCAGGAGTTCATCGGTTCCCTCGATGCCCTCGACGGCGACGACCCGACCGGAGATCGCCACCACCGCCTGGCCGATGTCGAGCCTGCCGAGTGCCAGTGACGCCTCGACGCCCTTGGCGATATCGGCCTCGTCATCAGCGGCGGGCTTGAAGCGGCCGAGGCTACCGCTGCCACCGACCAGTTCAGGCGCCACCTGATGGGCGCCAATCACCCGGTAGCCGCGATCCTCGAGGAAGCGAACAACGTTCTTCAGCACCGTATCGTCACCGCCGACCATCAGCGACAGGATCTTCGGCAGGCTCAGCACTGCCCCGAGGTCGACGCGGATCGCCGAGAAGTCCGGCCGGTTGACGGCGCCGCAGATCACCACCTCGCCGACGCGTTCGCGGGCCAGGAGATCGAACAGCCTGCCAATCTCGCCCCAGCGAACCCAGTGGTGCTGAAACGCCTCGATGTCAGGATCGGCCTCGCCGACAATGCCGAACAGCACCACCGGCCGGCCAGCCGTCTCAGCCGCTCGTGCCACAATGGCCGGCACACCGCCACCACCAGCGATGATGCCCAGGGTCGGTCGCTCGGAAACGGTGGTCGCCAAGGTCATTCGGGCTCGCCGTCCCGGCTGCGCGGCGTGCAGATGGCGCGATCGCCGCCCGCCCGGATGAACCCGATGATGCGATCGACCAGCGGGCTGCCGCCGTGAGTTTCCATGACGCGATCGAGGCGCGTCGACAGCGGATCGTCGCCCTCGAACAGCAGCTTGTAGGCATTGCGCAAGGCGTGGATATCGTCGCGCGGATGATTGGCGCGCCGGAGACCGACCAGATTGAGACCGCCGAGGCGGGCGCGATTGCCGGTCACCATGCCGAAGGGAATGACGTCGTTCTCAACGCCGGTCATGCCGCCAACCATCACCCCCTCGCCGATGCGCACCCATTGGTGCACCGCGCTGAGCCCGCCGAGGATGGAGTTGTCGCCAATGTGGACGTGACCGCCGAGCGTGGCGCAATTGACCAGGATGACGTTATTGCCAACCATGCAATCGTGGGCGACGTGAGCGTTGGCCATCAGGAGACAGCCGGCGCCGACGCGCGTCAGCATGCCGCCACCCTCGGTGCCGAGATGCAGCGTCGCGCATTCGCGAATCACCGTCCTCTCGCCCACTTCGAGACGGCTCGGCTCGCCGCCATACTTGAGATCCTGCGGCACCATGCCGACGGTCGCGTGGGGGAACACCGTGACGCCAGCACCGAGCGTCGTGCGGCCGTCCACCACCGTATGCGCGTGCAACACCACGCCCTCACCAAGCCGAACGTGCGGACCGACCACGCTGAACGGGCCAATGCTGACGCCGTCCCCGATTTCAGCGGCAGGATCGACGACGGCGGTGGGATGAATGGTGCGCATACGGATGATCCTCGACGGCGATGCGGCGGTCGGCCGCTCGTTTTCCTATAGCTTCCGTCTTCGGCGACGGGCCGCAATTTATGTTTCAGCGTGTTACGCCGTCCCGACGCGGCCGCCGACCATCAGGCATTGATCAGCATGGCGCTGAGCTCGGCCTCGGCGACCTTGACGCCGCCGACGATGGCCGTCGCTTCGTACCACCACATGTTGGCGCGCTTCTTGAGCTTGCGGACGTGATACTCGACCACATCGCCAGGGCCGACCGGCTTCCTGAATTTCACCCTGTCGATGGTCATGAAGTAGACCAGCTTCGGGACGGCGCCGTCCGCCGACGCGTTGACGCAGATGGCGCCGGCAGTCTGGGCCATGCCCTCGATCATCAGCACACCGGGCATGACCGGCGCGTTGGGGAAATGCCCCTGGAACTGCGGCTCGTTGATGGTGACGTTCTTGATGCCAATGGCTGAATTGTCACCGTCGATCTCGATGATCCGATCGATCATCATGAAAGGATAGCGGTGCGGCAGCGCCTTGAGGAGCGCCTGGATGTCCATGACGCCCAACGTGCTCTTGACTGACGTCCCGGCCTCGGCCGGCGTCGATGCGGTATCGGTTTCGCTCACGGTTCGTCCCTTCCCGTCGTCTGCTGCGCGGCCCGCTTCAGGGCCATCTGTTCCTTTGTCCATTCGCGGATCGGCTTCGCTGGCGTCCCGATCCAGCGCGCCCCTGCCGGCATGTCATCCTTCAGCATCGATCCACCAGCAAGCTGAGCGCCCTGGCCGACCGTGAGATGGCCGGCAAGACCACTGTAGCCGCCGATCGCCACATAGTCGCCGAGCTTGGTCGAGCCGGAAATGCCGACCTTCGCCACCAGCACGCAGTGGCGGCCGACTTCGACGTTGTGTCCGATCTGTACTTCGTTATCGATCTTGGTGCCTTCACCGATCACCGTGTCTCGGTTCGAGCCACGGTCGATCGTGACATTGGCGCCAATCTCGACATCGTCCTGAATAACCACGCGACCGATCTGAGGTACTTTTAGGTGTCCGCCCGGCCCCATCGCAAAGCCAAAGCCGTCCTGGCCGATGCACGCGCCGGGGTGGATGATGACGCGGTTGCCGACAAGCGCGTATTGCAAGGTAACACCGGCACCGATGTAACCATCGCGACCGAAGCGCACCCCCTGCCCCACCACCGCGTTGGCCGACACCACCGTACCCCTGCCGATCTCCGCTCCGGCACCGATGACGGCGCCCGGCTCGACAGTCACGCCGTCCTCCAGCCGAGCGCTCGGATGTATGCTCGCCTGTGGCGACACACCAACCTCGCCGAACGGTCCCTTCAGGCGGAATGCGTCCGGAAACAGCGCCTGCATAATCAACGCCATGGCCCGGTAGGGCTGCGGCGCCACGATGACGGCAGCGCTCTCCGGCGCATCGGCGGCGTGGGCGGCCGAGCAGAGGACGACCGACGCCCGTGTCTCGCGGAAGGCGGAGATATAATGGGGATTGTCGAGGAAGGAGAGATCGCCCGGTCCGGCTTGATCGAGCGGAGCGATGCTGCCGATGGCAATTTCGGCATCACCTCGCACCACCTCGCCGCCAGCGATGCGGGCCACCTCGGCGAGGGTAAGCCGGCCGGACGGCGCGAAGAACACTGGATCAGTCATGGCACTATTCGCTCGCCTATCCACAGCTGCAGACCATGGCAGACAAGCGCCCTCCTTCTCCGTCTCGGCTGAAGCAACGCATGCTCGACGGCCACCCGGCTTTCCACGGCAGCCGGCTGCGATCTTCCCGGAACGGATGGCATTAGCCATTGCGCTGCGCCGGTGTCAACCGACCGTACGCCGCAAGTCCCCGCCAGATGGCGTTGTCGGGGGTTCGAGGCGTATCGGCAGGCCGCATTCGACACTCGCCAACGCAAGAAGCCGCGGCAGCGTCTGAGGTCGCGGCTTCCCTCTCTTCACAAAACGAAACCGCCGCACCCAAGGGCGCGGCGGTCGAAAGATTCGAAAGAGGACGTACTAGAACTTGGTGCCACCAGAGAAGCGGAAGATCTGCGTCTCGTCGGTGTCCTCTTTCAGGACCGGGTAGGCGAAGTCCGCCCGAAGCAGGCCGAAGGGCGATTGCCACATCAGGCCGGCGCCGACCGAGGCCCGCAAGGCCAAGCTATTGTCGGTGCCTGGCTTCGTGCCATCAGAGGACCAGAGGGTGCCAGCGTCGGCAAACAGCGAGCCCCAGAAGCCGTATTCCTGGGAAACGAACGGCAGTGGGAAGTTCGTCTCGGCCGTGGCCGCAACAAAGTACTTGCCGCCGTAGGAATAGCCAGTCGCCGGGTCGCGGGGGCCGATGCCGTTGGTATCGAAGCCACGGATGATCGAGCCGCCCACCTGGAACTGGTCGATGGAGGCGAGATCACCATCCAAGCCAAACATGGCACCGCCCTTGGCGCCGAGATGGCCGATGAGGTCCCAGTCTTCGACAAGTTCCTTGTAGTACTCGACGCGGCCGGTGGTGCGCAGGAAGGTGGCGTCGCCACCAACACCGGCGAACTCCTGCTTGATCTGCGCGTAGATGCCATTGCGCGGGAAGGTGTAGTCGTCGACCGTGTTGTAGGTCAAGCTGGCACCGACGATCGAGATGAAGCGATCTTCTGCCGTTACGAACTGACCGTAGGGCGACTCGACGTCGGTAATATCCTGCTGGTAGCCCTCGTAGAACAGGCCGAGCGTCGTGTTGTCATTGACCGGCACACCGAGGCGAATCTTGCCGCCGGTCGTCTTCTCGTCATAGGGATGAACGCCCTCATCACCATTGTTGTAGTTGCGCTGGTAGATGTCGAACCCACCCTCGAGGCGACGATCAAACAGGTAAGGCTCGGTGAACGACAACTCGTAGGACGAGTCGCCAGCCTCTCCGTCGGTGGTGATGCCTCTGGACACCGAGGCGCGCACATACTGGCCACGGCCGAGGAAGTTCTTCTCGGTCAGCGTCAGCTCGGCCAGGATGCCGCTCGATGTCGAGTAGCCGGCGCCGATGCTCACTTCGCCCGTGGGCTTGTCGTCGACCTGCACGTTGACGATCACCTTGTCGACGGACGAGCCCTGTTCCGACCAGATACGAACGTTCCGGAAGTAGCCGAGATTCTTCAGCCGACGTTCGGCCTTCTCGATCAACACCTGATTATAGGCATCGCCTTCGCCAATATCGAACTCGCGACGAATGACATAGTCACGCGTACGGTCATTGCCGATGATGTTGATGCGCTCGATATAGGCGCGCGTCCCCTCATCGACGAAATAGGTCACAGCGATGGTCCGGTTGGCGTAGTCGCGATCGCCGCGCGGCCGGACCTGTACGAAGGCATAGCCCTTGGCCGCCACGGCCGTGGTGATCGCTTCGAGCGACTTATCGACATCGGCGGCCGAATAGGTATCGCCGGTGCGGGTCAGCGCCAGGGCCTTGAGATCATCGGGGTTGACCTCGGCCAGCGAGGTTTCGACCTTGATGTCGCCGTACTGGTAGCGCTCGCCCTCGTCGACCGTGAAGGTCAGGAAGAAAGAGTTCTGCTGGCGATCGAAATCAGCGGTAGCCGAAACCACGCGGAAGTCGGCATAGCCGTGGTTATAATAGAAACGGCGCAGCGCCTCCTGATCGGCGGTCAGCTTCTCCGGGCTATAATTGTCCGACGACTTGATCCAGCCAAACAGGCCAGCTTCCTTGGTGGAGATGATGTTGGACAGACGATAATTGGAAAAGGCACTGTTGCCGACGAACGTGATCTGACTGACCTCGGTGCGCGGGCCTTCGTTGATCTGGAAAATGAGATCGACGCGTCCCTTGCCGAGGTCGACCTGCTTGGGCTCGACCGTAGCGTCGTAGCGACCGCTGCGGCGATAAAGCTCAAGAATGCGCTGGGTGTCGGACTCGACCTTGCCTTGCGTCAGAACCGAACGCGACTGCAGCTCGACGGCGCCCTTCAGCATTTCGTCAGACTGCACATCGTTGCCTTCGAAGGCGACGCGGGCGATGACCGGGTTCTCAACGACGGTCACGACGACGCGGCCGCCGGACTGACTGATCTGCACGTCGGAGAACATGCCGGTGGCAAACAGCGCCTTGATCGATTCGTCGACCTCAGCGGCGCTAAGCGACCGACCTGGCGTCCCCTTGACGTAAGCTGCGATCGTCCCGGGTTCCACGCGAGTGTTACCGACGACCGTTACTCGGCCGGCAGATGCCGCCTCAGCCGAGATAGCGCCCAACTCCGGGACAACTCCGCCCCACAAAGGTGCCGCCACGAGCAAGGCAGCGGAGGCGGCGACGACTTTCGTCCATTCCTTGAATGAGCGCATTTAATCACGTACCCGAGTTTTTACGGCGAAGGCCGATTGGGAACCCTGTTACAGATTCCGATCAAGAGGTTTTTACAGTCTTTGCCACGATGCGCAAGCGACCTTGCAGTGAGTGGTGCCGTTTTCCATGTCGTCGTGGCCCGATGGTCACGAGTGAGGCCTAACCCGATGCGATTTTGACGATATCGTTCAGAACGCCAAAGGCCATCAGTCCCATGACGATGGCAAAACCGATACCAAAGCCGATCTCCTGAGCCCGCTCCGGCAACGGTCGTCCGCGCAACGCCTCGATCGCGTAGAATACCAGATGTCCACCGTCCAGCATGGGGATTGGAAAGAGGTTAATGAGACCGATCGAAATCGACAGAATGGCAGCAAGGTTAATAAGCGGTATCAGACCCAACGCCGCCACCTGACCGCTGACGCGGGCTATGCCGATCGGACCGCTGATCTGCGCTGTCGAGGTCCTGCCCGAGAACATTCCAGCCACGGAGGATAGCGTGCTGTCGACGATCGACCAGGTCTCCCCCACGGCCTCACGCACGGCACCGAACGGTCCGAAACTGCGCAGTTCGACGGTCGGGTTGGTCTGTCTCAGGCCGAGCACCGGCACCGTCTGCTTCTCCCCGAAGCCATCAACGATTTCGCGCGCGCGGGGGGTTGCATGCAACGTCAGCCGGTTGCCCGAGCGATCGATGTCGATGGCGAGCTCGACGCCGTTCTGCAGCATGACGACACGCTGGATATCGGCAAAGCTTTCAACAGGATCGCCATCGATGGCGAGAATGCGGTCGCCGGCCAGAAAACCGGCTTCGGCGGCCGGGCTGCCCGGTTCGACGGCGCCAGCGACCGGCGCGATCATCGGCTTGCCGAAGGCGTAGAACAGCACCGCCAGCACGGCGATGGCGAACAGGAAATTGGCCGCCGGCCCGGCGGCCACCACGGCGGCGCGGGCGGCAAGCCCCTTCGACTGGAAGGCGCCCGGATCGGATGACTTCTCGCCCGGCTGGCTGGCGGCGTTGGCGTCATCGATGAACCGCACGTAACCGCCAAGGGGAATGGCGGACAGCTTCCAGCGGGTACCCTTGCGGTCGGTTCGACCGATGAGTTCCGGTCCGAAGCCGATAGAGAACACGCTGATGGCAACGCCCGCCCGGCGCGCAACCCAGAAATGTCCAAGTTCGTGAACAAAGACCACCACGGTCAGCACGACCAGGAAGGGAATCACGGTCCCGATCAGTGTGCTGCCCGTTGCGCTGAGAAAATCCAAAGGCTTTATCCCTCTTGTCCACCCGTCGCTCCGCCCACTATAGGCAGGCCGAAGCGATCTTGCGAGCCCATCCATCGAGTTCCGTCGCCTCGGCCAGCGACGCCGGCTCCGAAAGACCGCCTTCGCCGTCGAGCTTGCCGAGGGTTTCCTCGACAACGCGGGCAATGTCGAGGAAGCCGATCCGGCCGGCAAGGAAGGCCTCGACCGCCACCTCATTGGCGGCATTGAGCACACAAGGCGCGCCCTCGCCCCGCCGCATTGCCGCTTCGGCGAGCGGCAGGCAGGGGAAACGGTCGCGATCGGGCGGTTCGAACGTCAGCGTTCCGATCGCCGAGAGGTCGAGCGGTTTCACCGCGCTCGGCCGGCGTTCAGGCCAGGCCAGGCAGTAGCCGATTGGCGTGCGCATGTCGGGTACGCCGAGTTCGGCGAGCAGCGAGCCATCCTTGTAACGGACGAGGCCATGCACGACCGACTGCGGGTGTACCAGGACCGACAAGCGGTCGACGGAGACGGGATAGAGGCGGTAGGCCTCGATCAGCTCCAGCCCCTTGTTCATCAGCGTCGCCGAATCGATAGTGATCTTGGGGCCCATGCTCCACTTGGGATGCCGTAGCGCCATCTCGCGGGTAACAGAGGCGAGGTCCGCCTTCGGCGTCCTCAGGAACGGGCCGCCGGAGGCCGTGATGATCACCTCGGAAATTGTGTCGGCGTTGCCGGCCTCAAAGACCTGGAAGATGGCGTTGTGCTCGCTGTCGACCGGCAGGATGCGGGTGCCGGCTTGACGCGCCGCCGACAGGAACAACGGTCCGGCGGAGACCAGCGTTTCCTTGTTGGCGAGTGCCAAGGTACCGGTCGCGGCAAGCGCGGCAAGGCTGGGAGCTAGGCCTGCGAAGCCGACGATTGCCGACATGACAATATCAGTCGGGCGGGCAGCGGCGGCAGCCACGGCCTCCGGGCCGGCCGCCACTTCGATGCCGGTGCCTGCGAGGCGGTCGCGAAGCTCGGCATAGGCGGCGGGATCGGCGACAACAGCGATGCGGGCGGAGAAGCGAATGGCGAGATCGGCGAGTTCGCGGGCGTTGCGGCCGGCGGTAAGCGCTTCGATCTCGAAACGGCCCGGCTCGGCGGCAACAAGGTCAAGCGTGTTGAGACCGATCGATCCGGTGGCGCCAAGAATGGAAAGTCGTCGCGGCGCCTGCATCACCGATGCGCCGGTGCCCGGGCCCGCCTGCATGTTCACCGTCATTGCCATCACCAGATGAGGAGGCCAGTGGCGATGCCGCCGCCGGTAAACCAGTCGCGTCCAAGACCAATGGCAGCAGCGACGGCCAGCGCCGCGACGAGACCGTCGACGCGGTCCATGATGCCGCCGTGACCGGGAATGAGCCGGCCTGAATCCTTGACGCCGAAATGCCGTTTCATGGCGGACTCCGCAAGGTCCCCCACCTGCCCCACCACGGACAGCAGCAGCGCGATCAGTGCCAGCATAAGGCTTGCGCTGACGCCGGCCGCGGCAGCCACCAGACAACCGACGACAACGCCAGCCAGGGCGCCGCCGAGCGCTCCGGACCAGGTCTTCTTCGGCGAGAAACGCGGCGCCAACTTCGGCCCACCGATCAACCTGCCGGAGAAATAGGCGGCCGTATCGGTGGCCCAGACGACGGCGAAGACGAAGACCACCGCGACGGCGCCGATCGAGGCAAAGGTAAGCGTGTCCGGGCCTCGCAACGCCACGGCGGCAATTGCTGGTACGGCGGCGTAGATCAGGCCGGCCGAAACCCAGGCGACGCGTGGCTCGGTGACGCGCGCCAGCAGCAGCACCGCCGCCACCAGCACGGAAAAGCTCAGGGATTGCAGCGGCTCTTCGCGGGCCATGATCACGGAAATGGCGACGAAGGCCATCAAAGCCCAGGGAGCCGCACGGAAAGCGAACGGCCCGCTCATCGCCATCCACTCGCGCAGGATCAGCACGGCCGCCGCCGCGGCGAACGATGCGAAGACCCACCCGCCGGCCCAGAGTGCCGCGACGGCCGCCGCCACCAGCACGACAGCGGAGAGTAGCCGCAGTATGAGTTCGGATCCGCCCTTGCCTGGCGTGGGCGTTGGCGCGCTCATCGGGCCTCGCCCTTCTGGGGCAGTCCGCCGAAGCGGCGCTCCCGGCCGAGATACTCAGCGATCGCCCGATCGAAGGCGGCGGCATCGAAATCCGGCCAGTAGTCCGGCACGAAGACGAATTCGGCGTAGGCCGCCTGCCACAGCAGGAAGTTGGAGAGCCGCTGTTCGCCACTGGTACGGATGATGAGGTCGGGATCGGGCATACCGGCAGTGTCGAGCCGCGTGGCGATGAGATCGGCGGTAATCTCATCGGCCTGGAGGTGACCGGTGGCCACATCGTCGGCAAGAGCCCGCGTCGCCCGCGCAATCTCGTCGCGGCTGCCGTAGTTGAACGCGATGACGAGGTTGAGGCCGGTGTTGCCGACAGTCTTCTCCTCGGCCTCGAGCAGGAGCGCGGCAATGTCGCCGGAGAGGTTGTCGCGACCGCCAATGATGCGCACACGGACGTTGCCGCGCGTCAGTTCGTTCAGATCGCGGCGGATGAACAGCTTCAAAAGCCCCATCAGCTCGCTGACTTCGTCAGCTGGCCGCGACCAGTTCTCGGACGAGAAACCGAATACGGTCAGCCACTCGATACCGATGGCGTTGGCATGCCCGACGATGTCGCGGACCGACTGCACCCCGCGCCGGTGTCCCTCGGCCCGTGGCAGACCGCGCGAACGGGCCCAGCGGCCGTTGCCGTCCATGATGATGGCGACATGGCGCGGCAAGCCCGCCTTCCGGACGTTCTCTGCCGGCACCGTTCCGAGCCGCATCATGTCCGCTTTGCCCCTCCGAAAAGCCCCGACGATCCACTAGAGCATCTCCGGCGAGAACATGCTCCCCGGAAATGCTCTATCTCTATGTTCTGGCGCAGCCCCTGACGCAAACTGCACGCTTTTGCTCGACATGCCTTGGCCCGCCCTCTCGGGATCAGACCTGCATGATTTCCTGTTCTTTGGCGGCCAGCATCCGGTCCGCCTCAACAATCGCGTCATCGGTAATCTTCTGAACGCGATCGGAATAGACGCGCAGCGAATCCTCTGAGATCAGACCTTCCTTCTCAAGGTCCTTCAACTCGTCCAGGCCGTCGCGGCGCACATGGCGGATGGCCACTTTGGTCGCCTCCACGTATTTGTGGGCGATCTTCACCAGCTCCTTGCGGCGCTCGGTGTTGAGTTCAGGGATGGGCAGACGCAGAAGCGTACCTTCGATGATCGGGTTGAGCCCAAGATTTGACTCGCGGATGGCCTTCTCGACCGCGTGGACCATGCTCTTGTCCCAGACCTGGACGGAGAGCATCCGCGACTCGGGGACAGACACCGTCGCGACCTGGTTCAGCGGCATGGTACTGCCATAGGCGACGACCACGATGGGATCGAGAAGGCTCGCGCTGGCGCGGCCGGTCCGGAGGCCCGAGAGATCGTTCTTGAACACGCCGAGCGCGCCCTGCATGCGGCGCTTCAGGTCGTTGATGTCGTAGTCTTCATCGGCCATCTTGCCAACCTTCCAGAACTGACCGGCGCCATGCCAGCCCCTCGCCGCTGTCAGGCGGCGGGCTGCCGGCGCTCGCTGTTATTATCCGTCGATGACGGTGCAGACACCCTTGCCCTTCAGAACATTGACGAATGCGCCATGCTCGTGGATCGAGAACACCACTACCGGAATCTTGTTGTCGCGGGCAAGAGCAATCGCCGCAGCATCCATAACCTGCAGGTTCCTCGACAACACCTCCTGGTGCGTCAGGCGGTCATAGCGACGCGCGGTGGGGTCCTTCTTGGGATCGGCGGTGTAGACGCCGTCCACCTGGGTGCCCTTGAGCAGTGCGTCACAGTCCATCTCGGCAGCGCGCAGCGCGGCGCCCGAGTCGGTCGTGAAGAAAGGATTGCCGGTGCCGGCAGCGAAGACGATCACCTTGTTGGCGGCGAAGTGGCGCAGTGCCTCGCGCTGCGTGAAGGTCTCGCAAAGGGCGGGAATGGCAATGGCCGACAGCACCACGGCCGGAACGCCCAACCGGTCGATGGCCGTTCGCATGGCCAGCGCGTTCATCACCGTGCCGAGCATGCCGAGATAGTCGCCGGTGGTGCGGTCGCCGCCGTCGGCGGCCACCGAGACACCACGGAAGATATTGCCGCCACCGACCACCACGCCGACCTGGATGCCCAACCGATGCGCCTCGACGATCTCGGCGGCCAGGCGGTCGACCACCTTGGGATCGATGCCGAAACCACGGTCGCCCATCAGGGCCTCGCCCGACAGCTTGAGCAGGACACGGCGATACTTGAGCTCGGTCATGGGCAAAACTCCAAATTTTCGAGAAAGATGGTTCCGCAAAAGGAAGAGGATCCTAATCCGTTCCAACTAACCCGCATCGGCGCTGATGGGAACCCCCAGGAACGGCATAACCGCGGCGAGGAGCATGCGGGCGACCGGCAGACATGACAAGGGCGCCGAACCAGTCGGCGCCCTTGTCTCAATCAGCTGGAAACAGCTCAGCCCTGGCCGGCAGCAGCGGCCACCTCGGCAGCAAAGTCGTTCTCGCCCTTGTCGATGCCTTCGCCGAGGGCGAAGCGCACGAAGCCGGTGACCTTGATCGGCGCGCCGACGGTCGCTTCGGCAGCCTTGACGGCGGCTTCGACGGTGAGCTCGGGATTGATCACGAAGGCCTGCTTGAGCAGCGTCGACTCCTCATAGAACTTGCGAATGCGGCCCTCGACCATCTTCTCGATGACGGCGGCCGGCTTGCCCGACTCCTTGGCCTGCTCGACGAAGATGGCACGCTCGCGCTCGACGGCGTCGGCCGGAATCTCTTCGGCTGACAGCGCCAGCGGCGACGTGGCGGCGACATGCATGGCGATCTGGCGACCAAGCTTGACAAGCTCGTCGACATTGCCGGTCGACTCGAGAGCGACAAGAACACCAATCTTGCCGAGACCATCGGCGATCGCCGAATGGATGTAGGTGGCAACGGCGCCGGCCGACACCTTGAGAGCGGCCGCACGACGGAAGCCCATGTTCTCGCCGATGGTAGCGATCAATTCCTGAACCTCGGCCTCGACCGAGTGCGCCTTGCCCGGATAGGGGGCCGCGGCGCCGGCCGCAGCCTCGCCACCCTTTTCGACGGCAACGGCGGCCACAGCGCGCACCAGCCCCTGGAAGGCGTCATTGCGGGCGACGAAGTCGGTCTCCGAGTTGACCTCGACGACGGCGGCCGTCTTGGCACCGACGGCAACGCCGACCAGACCCTCGGCAGCAACGCGACCGGCCTTCTTGGCGGCCTTCGAGAGGCCCTTGGCACGCAGCCAATCGATGGCGGCCTCGATGTCGCCGTTGTTCTCGGCCAGGGCGTGCTTGCAGTCCATCATGCCGGCGCCGGTCTTGTCGCGGAGATCCTTCACCTGTGTGGCAGAAATGTTCATGTGACCCTCGTCTTTTCTCGTGAAACCTCGAACGCCCGGAGCCGGATTGATAGCGACCCGTCCTGACGGGCCGATGAACGGATGACGGGGCGACCTGTCGCGGCGGCCCGGTACCGGCTGGTATTCGCGATTCAAACCGCCCGCCGATGGGCGGGCTTGCTAATAGGTCGGGCGGACCCTTTGAGGATCCGCCCGAAAAGCGTCGGCAAGATCACGCCGGAGCGTGGATCAGGCGTTGGCCTCGGCGGCGGGCGCGTCGTCGGCGAGCGCCGGCTCGTCCATCGGCTGCTCAGCGGCTCCGATGTCTTCACCCATGGCACCCATGGCGCGCGACAGGCCGTCGATGGCAGCGCGCGAGATCAGGTCGCAATAGAGCGTGATGGCGCGGCCGGCGTCGTCGTTACCCGGCACCGGGAAGGTGATGCCGTCCGGATCGCTGTTGGAGTCGAGGATGGCGGCGACCGGAATGCCCAGGCGACGCGCCTCGTCGATGGCGTTCTTTTCCTTGTTGGTGTCGATGACGACGATCAGGTCGGGCGTGCCGCCCATGTCCTTGATGCCGCCGAGCGCGCGCTCCAGCTTGTCGCGCTCGCGGGTCATCACCAGGCGTTCCTTCTTGGTGAGGCGGGCCGACTGCTCGGAGTTGAGCGTCTCGTCAAGCTTGCGCAGGCGCTGGATCGAACCGGAGATGGTCTTCCAGTTGGTCAGCATACCACCGAGCCAGCGGCTGTTGACATAATACTGCGCCGAACGATGGGCCGCCTCGGCGATTTCGTCCTGGGCCTGGCGCTTGGTGCCGACCAGGAGCACGCGGCCGCCGCGAGCGACCGTGTCGGACACTGCCTTCAGCGCCTGATGCATCAGCGGAACGGTCTGCGCCAGGTCGAGGATGTGGACGTTGGCGCGCGATCCAAAGATGTAGGACTTCATCTTCGGGTTCCAGCGGTGCGTCTGGTGACCGAAGTGGACGCCGGCCTCGAGCAGCTGGCGCATGGTGAATTCGGGAAGAGCCATGGGGTAGTCCCTTTTTCCGGTTTAGCCTCCGCGGGAGGAATCAGTCGGACAACCTTGCCCGAACCGACCGGAGGGAACGCAAAAGCGCACCCGCGGCTCCCGCGTGTGGAATGGCGCGGGATATAAGGGAAACAGTCCGACATGGCAAGAGCCAACGGCGGTTGCCCGCCTCGAGGCGAGCCTTTCCTGACCGTTGGGCCATATCGTCCAGATCATCGCGTTTCGGGAGGGCCACCGCCGCACGCGCGGAGCCGAAAGCGCGTCGCGATCTATCAGACGCGCTCGACCGCCTGTCTTTGGTCGAATGCCTGTCTTGAGCGGAAAGCCGCCGCACACCTTTGCTCGACAGGCTTTGGTGCCGGCCAAGGCCATTGGTCTTGCCAGAAAGGTCGTTATCCCGCGGCTTCGGTTCGGTCGCCGGCCGCCAGCACCGTCGCCTGGCCAATCCAGTCCTCGCGCTCGATGCGGCCCGGAAAGGCCAGATAGGCGCCAACCCAGCGCATCTCAGCCGGCGTCCAGGTGGCGATCTGGTCGAAATGATAGATGCCGAGCGCATTGAGCCGTGTCGCGTTTTGCGGACCGATGCCTCGGATGCGTCGGAGATCGTCGGCACCACCGGTGCGCGCGACCGGCAGCGCCGGGGGCCGTTCGCCTACCCGATCGGCGGCGGCGATCCGGTCAAGCCCGGCGGAAACCTCGGCAGCCGGGCCGATCAGCGGCTCCGGGACGGCTGGTTCGGCACTTGGTACTTCAGGCCCGACCGCCGCATCCATCACGGACGTTACCACCTCGACCGAAGGTGTCGCGGGCCTTTCTGCCAATCCAGCGCCATCGATCGCTTCAGCCTCCGCCGCCTCGGCGGCGGCCATCACCTCTGTCAGGCGCTCGCGTCCGATCGTACGACGGCCGAACCACTGCTTGACCAGCACGCCGACCAGCACACCGATCCCCACGGCGAGCGCCGTCAGAAAGAAGGCCTGGATGATCATAACGGTCATGGCGAACTCCGCTGGGACACAATCGGCTCCAAAGCTCAGGCGGCTCCAAAGCTCAGGCCTCGATACGATCCGAACCAAACCAGCCGATGACCAGCCCTGCCCCGAAGGCAATCAGGAGATAGGGCCAGAGCATGATGGCAAGATAGAGCATTGAGGCCTCCCAATCACGGTGCCGCCAGGGAAATGGAAAATCCATCCGCGATGCCGACGGCGCTGCTTGTCTCGAGCCGGCCGGGATCAATGCCAACTTCGGCGAAGGCGCCCGCCACATTGCGTGCCCGCGCTTCGCCAAGAGCTTGGGTGCGAGCTGCATCGATGCCAGCCACCGTGGCGGTCAGCGTGAAGCGGGCGGCAGGACAGCGGAGCGCCAGCGCACCAAGCCGATCGATCACACCACGGCTTTCAGCTGCGACGTTGGCCGCTCCGTCGTCGAAACGGACGGGACTGCGCGCGAGCACGACGCCAATCGCCTCGCCGCAGGCAGCCACCTCAAGCGGCGGCTCGGCCGGCAGGGCGTTGACGGCGATTTCCAGCGTATACCCCTGGGGCGTTGCCGCAGAGAGTTCAGACGGCAGGCGCGCGGCGCCAGCGGCAGTGAAGGCGCTGCCCGTCACTCTGATGGCTGTTCCCTCGACGCTGACGTTGCCCTTGGCGAGAAGCGAGGCGGCTCGGATCGCAAACAACGCTGCATCGCGCGTGTCGGCCGGCGCGCCGACGACCACATCCAACGAGTCGAGTATGTCGGCCTTGCCGAACGCCCGATCGGCGGCGGCCCGCAGCACCTTGCGCATGGCATCGTCGGCGACATCGCCGTCGATGGTCAGCGTATCAAACCCACGTTCGAGAAAGAAGCGGAAGGCGGCCGGTTGCGAAATCTCGATGCGTCCCTTGACCACGCCGCCGGGCAGATCGTCGAGTTCCTTGCCGATCGCCGCACGTCCTTCGGCCGACGCCACCTTGCCCGTCACCGACAGCGCATTGCCGACGAAACGCACCTCGCCAACCTCGAGACCGGCCAAAATCGTCGCCGCCTTTCGCGCCACCGTGACAAGGTCGATGGCCGGGTCAAGACCAGCGCCAAGACCCGATCGGTCAACCAGCCCGAGATCGTTCGGCGCACCCTCGACGACGGCGCGGATGGCCGCACGGATGGCTTCCGACGGCGCAGAGCCAATGATGGTGAGCTGTTCGGCATCCTTGGCCATCGCCCAGACATAGGGCGATACCACTGGCGGGGTGATGCCATTGCCGATTTCGTAGCCGACCGGCGGGGTGGCGACGGCAGCCTCCAGCTCGAGGAGATCACCGGCCGTTAACGCGGCGCCCGACAGCGTCAGTTGGGTGCCCGACAAAAGGGCCGTACCCTCGTCGAGCTTGGTCAGAAGGCCGACCGCGAATTCGGCCGCCGCGTCGAAACCGGCCGGCGCGCCATCGGCCAGCGTCGTTTCGACCACCGGCTCGCTATCGCCAGCAATGGCCCGCGCCGCATCGGCGATGCCGCTCCGCACCTCCTCCGACGGGACGAATCCAGTGATCGTCACGCGACCATGGCTTTTCGAGACGGTCAGCGTGAAGGGGTCGACGATCGGCAGGGCGACGGATTTCTGAATAGAAAAACCCGGCGGATTCCAGGTCTCGAGATAGGCGTTGAGCGTACGATAGGCCTCGGGACTGGCCGCCCGGCCAGACACCACCAGCGCCCGATCACTGAGCGAAACATGCGCCGAGGCCAGAAGATCGAGGTAATCCGCCGCCGCTTCGGCTGTCTCGGCAAAGCCGTCCGGCGCGCCGGAGGCATAATCGAGGTTGTCAAACACGTTGCGAGGGCCGACCCCTTGCCGCACCACATCGAGCAAGGCACTGCGCGTCGCCGGATCGGGAACGAAACCCGACATCGTGACGCCGCTGTCGTCGCGGTCAATCGACCAGACGAAGGGCGAGGCGAGCGGACGAGATACATTCACAGCCGCGACGCTATATCCATCCGGCAGCGCCAGCGCCAACATGTTCAGCCGATCATAGGCAACGTTGCTGACCGCCTCGCCCTCGATGGTCACAGTTCGGTCGGCCAGTTCCACCCGCCCATGTGACAGGAGAGCCGGAAAGCCATAAAGCGCCCGCAGAACATCGAAATAGCGGTCATCGGCTTTGCCGCGCGCCAGGAGAGTCAGATCAACAATGCCGAGACCGGGAGCTGCGGCCGCCAGCGCACCGAGAATGCGGGCCCTGTCGGGCAGCGAGGGTACCGCACCGGTCAGCTTGACCGTATCGCCGATTCGTTCAAACGTTGTGACGTAAGGGTGGACCTCGGGCAGCAATCCGGCCGTCGAGGCATCGACGGTGCGAATGCCATAAAGCCGACTCAGTCGCTCGATCGCCAGTTGGCGATACTCTTCCGACGGCGCATCTCCGCGGAGAAAAACGTCGCGGCCCCGAATATCGACGGATGCCCAGCTGGTCACCTCACCGGCCAGCACCTGCCCGGCGCGCGTGCCAAGGTCGACGGCGATGTCCGTCGTTTTGGTAATCAGCGCCGCCGCCGTGACGGCGACCGCCGCCGCCACACCAAGTATCGCCGAGATCTGCCAGCGAACCATCTTTCCGTCCCCGGAAGCCCGGACGCCCACCCGCCCGTTCGCGGAACCAAGAATACGAAAGGGTACTGGCGAAAAGCAATTACCCGCGGAACACACCTGTCAAACAAATGGCAGACAAGGCAAAAATGTCGGCCCCAATGGAAGGCAGGACACCGGGCCGCAAAATAGAAAAGGCCCGGACAACCCGGGCCTTCTCCTCGAACCCCAAAGGGAACGATATTACCAGTTACGGGTCAGCTTGAGCATGGCCGACCAAGTCTCTTCAGTGTTGAAGGCAGCGCCGTTGTAACCGCCATCAGTGGTGTAGTTACCTTCGGCCGTCAGGATGAGGTCCGGAGTGAAGGCATAGTCAGCGCCGATCTGGGCAGTGATGACTTCATCAGCATCGTCCCAGAGGTTGGCACCAAGACCAGCGTAAACAGCCAAGGCATCGGTCGCCTGATACTTCAGAGCGCCAGCCAGACCAATGAAGCTGTCGTCGTTCGGGAAGCCACCGTCTTCATACGCGGCCGAAAGACGAGCGGTCAGCTTGTCGATCAGCTTCAGATCAGCAGTAGCCTTGACGCCCCAGACGTCGTTGTCGTCATGATCGTCAGTGGCATAAACGCCCGACAGGTCGAAGGAGCCCCACGACTGGCCGGCAATACCGACAGCCACGGCACCAACATAATCGGCCTGAGTCTTGGTCGACCAGATCGTGGAATTGGCATCATCGCCATGGACACCAGCGCCGATGTAGAAGCCACCACCGAGGTTGTCGACGAGAACCTGGGCGCCCGAACCACCCTTATCGAACAGGGTCCAGAGGACGTCGCGGTCACCAAAGAACGAGGCACCGTTGGCGACGTCGCCGAACTTACCGACGGTCAGATAACCAACCTGGATGAAAGCGTCACCGAGGGTGATATTGCCACCACCATTGGCGCTGCTAAGATCGGTCTCGAAGAACGAACGAACGGTGCCGAGGTCAGAAGCCGTACGGGCGTCGAACTGGATGCGGCCATCCGTCGCAAAGCGGACGCGATCCGTTTCAGCAACATTGGCGATGTCGTAGTTGTTCTCATAAACCACACGAGCGCGGACACGGCCGGAGATGTCCAGGCAGGTCTCGGTGCCGGGGATGTAGAAGAAGCCGGCGCCGTAGGCGTCGCAAACCTTCACGTAGTCAACAGCGACCGGGGCGGCTTCGCCCGGCAGGTCGGCAGCGTAAGCACCGGTGGCGACCATCAGGCCGGCGGCGGTGCCGAGCAGCGTCTTCATGTTCATTTCCTGACCTCCAAAAGTCATCTAGAGAAAGAACCCTTCCCTGCCTGAC
>JAGSYU010000179.1 GCA_018262575.1 Pseudomonadota bacterium
CCGCACATGGCTGTTCCTGATCCTATTGGGCCGCACGCGCCGCTGCGATGTCGTCAAGGCAGGCAACCACCGCTTCGAACACCAGCATTGTCGACGTG
This sequence comes from Pseudomonadota bacterium, assembly GCA_018262575.1. GTDB lineage: Bacteria > Pseudomonadota > Alphaproteobacteria > Rhizobiales > Pleomorphomonadaceae > Pleomorphomonas. The sequence goes on from JAGSYU010000179.1 coordinate 99, forward strand.
TGCCGTGCCTTGAAGTCGCGCACGGGTTCGAGATAGCGCAATTCGGCGAAACGACCGGCCGGTGGCGCGGCGCCTTCCTTCAGCATGGCGAACATGTCATTCCGGGCCTGCCGAAGCTCGACAGCCGTCGCGCCCACCACGCTGTTGGCCATCACCGCCGCCGCCGCCTGCCCAAGCGCGCAGGCCTTGACCTCGTGGGCATAGTCGGTAACGACATCGCCCTCCATGCGAAGGTCGACGGTGATCCGCGAGCCGCATAACTTCGAATGCCGCGTCGCCGTGGCGTCCGGCGCGCCTAGCCGGCCGACGCGGCCGATATTGCCAGCCAGCTCGAGGATATGGGTGTTGTAGATCTCATCGAGCATGCTGACACCTTCGGCGAACGGCGAAGCATATTGTCCCGGTCGACCTTTGAACTGAAGAGCCTGACGCGTATATAGGCCTGATACGGCCTTCCCGCCAAGCGCGGCGACACGCCGGACTGTCGCGGCCGCCGCCGTTCTTGGCGGCCGGCCCCAGGAAGGACCAAGCATGGACGATGCCATCTTCACCGCCGGCGCCCGCAAGACCCGCCGTCCCAGCCGCGAGGAGGCCGAGGCCGCCGTCCGCACGCTGATCGCCTATGCCGGCGAGGACCCGGAGCGCGAGGGGTTGCGCGACACGCCGCAGCGCGTCGTCAAGGCCTATGCCGAGCTGTTTTCCGGCTACGGTCAAACCGACGAAGAGGTGCTCGATCGCATCTTCACCGAGGTGGCCGGTTACGAGGAGCTGATTCTCGTTCGCGATATCCCCTTCTATTCCCACTGCGAGCACCACATGGTGCCGTTCATCGGCAAGGCGCATATCGCCTATTATCCCTCCACCGGCGTCGTCGGCCTTTCCAAGCTCGCCCGCATCGTCGAGATGTACGCCCGCCGGCTGCAGACGCAGGAGACGATGACCGCCCAGGTCAGCAACGCCATCGAGAAGGTGCTGAAGCCGCGTGGCGCCGCCGTGCTCATCGAGGCCGAACACCTGTGCATGACCATGCGCGGCGTGCAGAAGCCAGGCGCCTCGACGGTGACCGCCCGTTTCACCGGTTGCTTCAAGACCGACCCCAGCGAACAGGCCCGCTTCATGATGATGCTGCGCGGCCAAGGCAAGTGATCCCGACATGACGTCCGAGACGAAACTGTTCCCGCCCGCCGGAGACAAGGCGGCGCTCGAGGCAGGCGACGTGCTGACCCCGCGCTTCGGGCCGGACGGCACGATTGCCTGCGTCACCGTCGACGCCGATAGCGGCCAGGTGCTGATGGTCGCCTACATGACTGCCGAGAGCCTGGCGCTGACCATCGAGACCGGCGAGGGCTGGTATTGGAGCCGGTCGCGCGGCGAGCTTTGGCACAAGGGCGCCACCTCGGGCAACGTGCAGAAGGTGGTGGAGCTGTTGACCGATTGCGACCAGGACGCCCTCGTCCTTCGCGTCCGCGTCGAAGGGGCCGGCGCCACTTGCCACACCGGACAGGTCTCCTGCTTCTACCGGCGTGCGCCGCTCGGCCAGACAGCGGCCGACGGCCCGGTACGGCTCGAGCATGTCGGCGGCGAGCGGCGCTTCGATCCGGCCGAAATCTATGGTCACACGCACTGACGGGCGCCTGTCCGCCGCATTCTTCCGCCATTGACAGCGGCCAGTGGCCTGCCGATAGTCGCGCTGTCGCCGCTCAACCAAAAGGTGGGTATGATCCGTCGCGTCCTCGTTCTCCTTGCCCTGTTCACGCTGACCCTCGTGTCGGCGGCAACGGCGCACGAGCACGGCATGCGACACGCCGTGGCAGCTCCCATTGAAGCGACAGTTCCGGCACCCGTCGTGCTACCTGCTGCGACAGTTGTTGCTGATCACGTCATGGCATGGCTGGCCGTCCCTGACGTCTCCAACTGCGCCGACACGAGCAACGCCCACCACCATGGCAAGGTCGCCGACTGCGCCTGCCCGGCCGCCTGCGTCGGCCTGTTTGGTGTTGCCACTGCCGAGGCACTCCCTCCGGCCACGGACTCCACCGGCAAGCCTGCCGGCTTCCGGCGACTGGTCTCCATGCCCTCAGCGCCGCCGACGCCACCACCCCGCGCCTGATCGTCATCCGAACCGACCATCCTTCAATGGACGATTTGCCGCAGCCGCTGGCCAGAGCGCCACGTCTGCCGCATGGAGACAGACGATCATGCCTATGACCCACTACATGGAACTGTTGGCCAGCAACCAGCCCTGGAACCTCATCCTGTTCATGGCTGTGCCGGTGATTCTGGCCGAAACCATCGCCATCGCCGAACTCTATCTGCTCTACACTCGCTGTCTCGACGGCACCGTGCGGCAGGTGAGCCGGATCGCCGGCTCGATCGCCGGCATCTACTTCCTCGGCGTCTTCCTCTACCTGTTCTTCACCGCCGTGGTGCCGTTGACCAGCGGCGCGGCCTGGCGCGGCCCGGCCGACATCATTGCCGTCGGCTTCTACCTCGCCGGTGTCATTCCGCTGGGCGGAATCGCGCTGATCGACCTCGGCCTTGTCTGGAAGGATCGCAGCACCGAGACGCGGCTCGGCCTGCACGCCAGCTTCGTCGCGCTGTTCCTGATCGTCGCCCACGTGGCCATGATCTTCGGCATGCTCGATCCGACGCTGCTGACCGGCGTCGACCCGATGGCAGCGATGCCCGGCATGGCCCCCTGACAATCGACGCGGTGGCGGCGGGTGAACCATCGCCCGTCGCCGAGGCGCCAGTTACGTTGCCAGGATGGTCAGACGGTCAGGTTGTGGCTTTCATCGCCGAAGCTGAACTGGATGCCGGCTTCCTCGGCCCGTGCCCAGGCGACGACACCGTCCAGCACCATCTTCTGCGAGGGAATGCGGACCACCACTGGCGTGCCCAGTTCAAACAGCAAGCCGGCGGTACGGACGCGGCAGCCGGTGTGACTGATGTTCTCGACCACGCAGGCGATGTCCCGCGGCTCGGAATGGACAAGAGCCGGCCAGCGGCAGTTCAGCCGCAAGGCCTGACGCTGTTCGCCAACCCTGACGTTGGGATTGCGCAGGCGGGCGATCAGCTCCGCCATATCCTGTTTCGATATCTTGTGGCTTTTATGCACGCCCGAGAATCCATCATCAGTAACAATTCCAAGTAGAGCCTTTCCGTTAATCCTTGGTTTCCCTGCGGAACGCTCCCGTGGTGATCCAACTGAAAAACGCGGAATTTGCTTCAGCGGTCACGTCCGGTCTATCCTAGGGACAACCCCTTATAGAGCCGTGACCTCGCCAATCCATGCCCCATACGTTTTCGCTGCGTACCGTCGACACGCTCGCCACCGTCGCCAAAGCCGACTGGGACGATCTCGCCAACCCCGGTTGGAAAACGGGACCGCGCGGCGCCATCCGCTGGACAGGCGACGGCGCGCCCTCCCCCTACAACCCCTTCGTCAGCCACGACTTCCTGCTCGTCTGCGAGGACTCGGGCTGCGCAACCGCCGAGACCGGCTGGCTGCCCAGCCACCTGCTGCTGGAGACTGGCGACGGCCACCTCGTCGGTGCCGCGCCCGCCTATCTCAAGGGCCATTCCCAAGGCGAATATGTCTTCGACCACGGTTGGGCCGACGCCTGGGAACGGGCCGGCGGCCGCTATTATCCGAAGCTGCAGTGTTCAGTCCCTTTCACCCCTGTCGGGGGGCCGCGGCTCCTTGCCGCCGACGACGCGATGCGGCAGGCGCTCGCCCGCGGGATCAAGCTCGTCGCCGACCGTTACGAACTGTCGTCGGCGCACGTCACCTTCGTCGACGAACAAGGCGCCGCCGCCCTTGCCGCCGAAGGCTGGCTCGAGCGGCTCGACCAGCAGTTCCAGTTCAGAAACGACGGCTACGTGAGCTATGACGATTTCCTTGGCCGCCTCGCCTCACGCAAGCGCAAGGCGCTGAAGCGCGAGCGTCGGGAAGCGCTGCAGGACGGAATCAGCGTCGAATGGGTGACCGGCAGCGACCTCACCGAAGCCCATTGGGACGCGTTCTTTGCCTTCTACATGGATACCGGCAACCGCAAGTGGGGCACGCCCTATCTCAACCGCCGCTTCTTTTCGCTGTTATCCGAGCGGATGGCCGACCGCGTTCTGCTGGTCATGGCCCGCCGGGCTGGTCGCTACATCGCCGGCGCCCTGAACTTCATCGGCTCCGACCGGCTTTACGGCCGCAACTGGGGAGCCATCGAGGACCACCCGTTCCTGCATTTTGAGGTCTGCTACCATCAGGCGATCGACTACGCCATCGAGCATCGTCTTGCCGTGGTGGAAGCCGGCGCGCAAGGCGAGCACAAACTCTCCCGCGGCTATCTGCCTGAGATCACCCGCTCGGCCCACTCCATCGCCGACCCCGGCTTTCGTCGCGCGGTGGCCGACTTCCTCGCCCGCGAGAAGCGCGCCGTCCTCAACGCCGAAACGGAGCTCGAAGGCCTGGGCCCCTTCCGACGCGGGCCGCTGCAGGAACGGGATTGACCGGTCGGGCATCAGGGACCACCTTGCGCCCCGACAGTTCCTTCGGAGAGAGCACGATGCCCGCTTATGATGCCGACAACATCTTCGCCAAGATCCTGCGCGGCGATATTCCTGCCTACAAGGTCTTTGAGGATGACGACGTTCTCGCCTTCATGGACGTCATGCCGCAATCGGACGGCCACACGCTGATTCTCCCCAAGACGCCGTCCCGCAACCTCCTGGATGCCGATCCCGACGTCCTCGCCAAGGTCATCAAGGTCACGCAGAAGATCGCCAAGGCGGCGGTGACTGCCTTCGAGGCCGACGGCGCCGTCGTCATGCAGTATAACGAAGCGACGGCCGGCCAGACCGTCTTCCATCTGCATTTCCACGTCGTGCCGCGCTACCTCGGCGTACCGCTCCGTCCGCACACCGGCAAGATGGCCGATGGCGCGCTGCTCGCCAGCCATGCCGAGAAGCTGAAGGCCGCCTTGGCGGGGTGAGCCCTACACATTCTCCCGGTCGAAGGCCACGCGCGCGGCCTCGACGGCGCCGCGCGTCCTGACGGCCCAGTCGACCAACCCCGACAGCGGCGTCATCAGCGACCGGCCAAGATCGGTGAGGCTATATTCGACGGCGGGCGGCGTGGTCGGAAACACCCGCCGCGCGACATAGCCATCGCGCTGCAAGTCGCGCAGCGTCTGCGTCAGCATGCGTTGGGAGATATCGGGAATGGCGCGCTTCAGCTCGCCGAACCGATGCGGTCGCAGTGCCAGCGTCAGCACCATCAGCGTGCTCCACTTGTCACCGATGCGATCGAGCACGCCGCGAACCGGACAGGCGTCGAAATTCGGCTCGACCCTGATCGCCCGCTGAAAACCATCGAGCACGGCGTCCACCTCGCCTGACAATCCGGTCATCCCTGTCTCCTGATCTGCCGTCGACAGGCGCCAAGTTGCGCCTTGTCTCATCGAACATGATCTCTATGTTAGCTCTAGTCTCGAATTGAGACTGCGTCCATCAGGCCTCCGCCGGAAAAACTGCAAGCTTTTCAGACTTGGCGGATGTGGGAAAACAAAAGGATAGAGCATAGCTCCGGTTCAGCAGGATCGGCTTTTGCTCTGGAGAGCGAGGGACACCCATGAGCGAGAAACTGTTGGTCACCGGCGGCGCCGGCAAGCTCGGCGGCAGCGTCGTCACCCTTCTTCTCGACGAGTTCGGCATCGACCCTGCCGATCTCGTTGCCGGTACTCGCAATCCAGACAAACTGGCTGACCTCGCCGCGCGTGGCGTGACGATACGCACCCTCGACTTCGACAAGCCCGAAACTCTGGCCGCCGCCTTGGCGGGCGTCGATCGGCTGCTGCTGGTCTCGACCGACGCCATCGGCTCCCGCCTTGCCGGCCAGAAAACCGCCGTCGCCGCCGCAAAGGCGGCCGGCGTCAAGGGCATCGTCTACACCTCCGCCCCCGATCCACACGGCGACAACCATCCGCTTCTGTTCGCCGGGGACCATGCCGGAACAGAGACCGCCATCTTCGACAGCGGCCTTGCCTACCGCATTCTGCGCAACAATTGGTACCAGGAAAACCTGATGCGGAGTCTGCCGGCCGTGTTGAAGAGCGGCACCTGGTACACCTCCGAAAAGCCCGGAACCCAGGTGGCCTACGTCGCCCACGAGGACTGCGCCCGCGCCGCCGCGGCCGCCCTCGTCCGGCCCTGGAATGACGACCGCGCCATCTACGACATCACCGGTGGCGAAGCCTTGACGCTGGAGGAGCTTGCTGCCCTCGCCTCGAAGACGCTCGGCAAGCCGATCAATGTCGTGCGCCTCTCGCCGGAAACACTGGCATCCAACCTGAAGACGGCCGGCCTGCCCAACTCCCTCAT
>JAGSYU010000180.1 GCA_018262575.1 Pseudomonadota bacterium
TTGACCATGACGCGGATCTGCCCCTTCTCGGCATGGCCGGCGCCGACGATCGCCTTCTTCACCGCGTTGGGCGCGTATTCGGCCACCGGCAGGCCGCGCCGGGCCGGCACCAGCAGCGCCACGCCGCGCGCCTGACCGAGCTTCAGCGTCGCGCCGGCGTCCTTGTTGACGAAGGTGATCTCGATCGCCGCCTCGTTTGGCTGGAACTGGTGCAGCACGGCGTCGAGCCCGTCGTGGATCTGGACGAGCCGCGAGGCGAGGTCCATGTCACCGTCGGACGTCACCCCGCCCGAGGCGACGAAATGCACCGAGTTGCCGATGCTGTCGATGACGCCCCAGCCGGTGCGCCTGAGGCCGGGATCGATGCCGATGATTCGCGTGACAGTGGTCATACGCGGCACGCTATCCATACGTTCATGGTTTGTACAGGCACGACCGCGGCTTTCCACCCGTCACGTGACGATACGGCCGCCGCCGGCCAGAAGGCGGGCGATGATGGCGACACCCCCCTCGACGCGGCGATCATCCACCTCATAGCTGAGACAAAGCCGGACGGCCGACGGCTTGTCGGCACCGGCAGCGAAGATGTCGCCCGCATTGACCCGCACGCCAGCCTCGAGCGCCGCGGCCGTGAAGGAACTCGCCTGCCACTCCGGCGGCAGCGGCAGCCAGAGGTGCAGTCCATCGGGATCGGCCGAATAGGGGCGGTTGCCGAGGAGCCGGCGCGCCATGAGCTGCCGTCGGGCGGCATGCGCCTGCTGCGCCGCGTTGAGCCGGGTGCCGGTGCCGTCGACGATCCAGCGGCGGGCGATCTCCGCCATCAGCGGCGGCGGCATCCAGGACGAGACGGCGATGGCGGCCTCGATAGCCGAGAGGAGAGGACCGGGGGCCGCGACATAGCCGACCCGAAGGCCGGGGGCCATCGACTTCGAGACCGATGTCACGAAGACCGTGCGGGAAGGCGCCAGCGCGGCGATCGGCACGGGCCGTTCTGTTGGCAGGAAGCCGAAGACGTCGTCCTCGATGATCGTCATCTGCCGCCGTTCGGCGATGGCGGCGATCTCCCGTCGGCGCTCCAGTCCGAGCGTGGCGGTGGTCGGCGTGTGCAGCGTCGGCATCAGGTAGGCAAGACGGGCGCCGCTGCGCCGAAGTGCGGCTTCGAAAGCATCCGGCAACACGCCCTCGCGATCCATGGCGGCCGGTACGAGACGAAGCCCGAGACGGAGAGCCATGGCCATCACCGGCTGGTAGGTGAGAGCCTCGACCACCAGCGCGTCGCCGGGGCGCGAAAGAGCCATCAGCGCCGAGAAGACGCCCTGCTGACCACCGTTGGCGAGGGTGATGTTCGACGGAAGAACCGCAAGACCGATGCGACCGATAAAGGCGGCCGCGGCGGCAAGCTGCGGCGCCCGGACCCGCTCTTCGCCGCGATCGAGGAAATCGGCCAGCCCCGGCTCCCTGCCGAGCTCCGTCAGCGTCGCGGCCAGCGCCTGCGCCGCCGCGCCGACGAAGGGCAGATTGCGCGACAAGTCCACCGGACCGTCGTGAGATCGGCTGAGCGGCGTCAGGCCGCCACGCGGCAAGGCTTGCGGCCGGACGTAGGTGCCGCGCCCAACCTCACCAGCCACCAGCCCCCGACTGCGGGCGTCGTCATACGCCCGCATCACGGTGTTCGGCGACAGCCCGAGCGCCCAGGCGAGAACGCGCTGGGGCGGCAGTCGGTCGCCGACCGCCAGTCGTCCCGAGGCGACATCGGTGGCAATGGCGTCGGCAATCGCTGCTGCGCGGTTGAGACTGTGAGGATCGAGACTGGGGCGCCAGATTGCCATGGCGGCAATATAGAAATTGCATCGATGCCGACGCAATCCTACCAATGCATTCATAGCAATTCTGTCTCGGATGCCGCCATGACGACCTTTCCGGGCACGCCGCGCGTCGGCGTGACGCTGGCCCTTTGTTGCCTCATGCTGCTCGGCGCCATGCCGGTGATCGTCGGCGGCCGGCCGGCCGGGGCGAGCGCCCTCACCTTCGCCCTCCTCTACTCGGTCTGGCAGCTCGCCTTCTCGTTGCCGCTCACCCTCGCCGAGGCGCGGGCCGGCAAGGGCGGCCTCTTCCGGTCGGGCCTGCCGCAAGGCGAACGGCGCAAGATTCTGGGTACCGCCCTGTTCACCGGGGTGTTGTTCGCGCTCGCCGCCTGGACCTATGTGCTGGGCTTCGAGAAGGTCGGCGCCGTCAACGCCGCCATCGCCTTGCAGATCTATCCGCTGCTGGCGGCAAGCCTCGAGATGGCGCTGTTCGGCCGCCGCAAGAGCCGGACGGAGCTGCTGTTCACGCTGCTGATCGTTGGCGCGCTGTTCCACCTTGCCACGGACGGCCGTTGGCAGCTGACCGGCCTGTCGCCGTGGTTCGCCGTGGCACTCGCCGTCCCCCTGTTGTGGGCGGTGGCGCATGTGATCCTGAGAGAGACGCTGCTCAGGACAGCGGCGACGCCAAACGAGGTGACGACGTCGCGTCTGGTCATCGTCGTCGTGCTGCTGACGCCGCTGGCCCTCGTCCTCGATGGCCCCGCGGCGGTGATCGCCGCCACGACAGCCCCGCTGACCGAGGCCTTCGCGCTCGCCATGGGGCTTGCCTATTATGTCGAGCTGATCCTCTGGTTCCACGCGGTGCGCCATATCGACGTTTCCGTCGCAAGCTCGGTGACGGTCCCCGCACCGGCCGTGACGCTGCTGCTGTCCATGGCCTTTCTCGGAACGACGGCCGAAGCCTATCAGCTCACGGCCCTCACCGGCGTCATCGTCGGGCTCTTCGGCCTGATGTGGGCATCCACCCGGCGGTTGAGGCCGGCGTGATCGCCTATTGCACCGCCGACACAGGCGACAACCAACGGTAATGGGGCCCACTTTTCCCGGTTGCACCGGACGTCGGTTCTGCTATTCAGCCGCTCGGTTCAATGGACACACGAGGCGTCGCCTTGCCGTCGTAATGCCGGTCTCATCCTGCAGCACCCGCATCATCGGAAGCCCCGGCTTTCGAACGGCTTTTCATGTCCATCGGGTGGCGGATCGAGACCGGCCTGGCTTTGCCGCCGTCGGCACCCCGCCGCATCCGAAGTAATCCGCGCATCCGCCAAGCCGTGCCCGCCGCGTCGGGCCTCGTCCGTCCTGCCGCTGGACTTCCACTCAGGAAGATCCTGGCATGTCCGACCGCCTCTTCGTCCGCTGGACCATCGTTCCGCGCGACTGTCCTCGTCCCGTCTTCGCCTGCCCGACCTGCGGCGGCGACCGGCCTTTCCACCCGAGCGGCAAGATCCGTCTCAACGCCAACGGCAAGCGGCTCGATGCCTGGCTGATCTACAAGTGCGACGCCTGCGACCGCACCTGGAACCGACCGATTTTCGAGCGCCGCCTGACGACCGACCTGCCGCCCGGCGACCTCGCCGCATTGCGGGCCGGCGACCCTGCCTTGGTCCGCCGCCTCGCCTTCGATCTCACCGCGCTCCGCCGCAAGACGTCGGTGATCGTGCACTCCGACGCGCTGGACGTCGGCAAGGCGGTGACCGGCGGCGATCGTCGGGCGACAGGCGTCGAGGTCGCGTTCGCGGTGCCCTACCCGGTCGGCCTGCGTCTCGATCGCCTGCTGGCGACCGAACTCGGCCTCGCCCGCAGCCGGATCGCCGCCCTGGCGGACGCCGGTCGGCTCAAGGTCGCCGGTGGGGCAAGCGCGCTCAACCGACCGCCTCGCGATGGCCAGGGCATCCGGCTCGACCTCGATGGCGTCAACGATCGGGAGACCATCGTGGCCGCCGTCGGCTGACGCGCGGAGAGGCACAAGAATTTCTGTTTGACGATGCTGAATTATCGATATACGATAATTTCGTCACCGCAGAAAAGGTGTGGACATCATGAACTCGCTTTCGCTTTCAAACATGGAGAACGCGCCGGTCGACGCGTCGCGCCGCCACCGGCTGACGCGGATTTCCGGCTTCGCCTCGTGGGCCAGCTTCGCCTTCGCGGCGGTCATCGTCGTTGCCACCGCCTATGTCTGGCTGATCGACGGCGCACTCGCCGAGTGGCTTGCCAGATCGGTTGACGACATCATCGTGACACCAGCTCCGATGGTGGTGGGCGCTGCCGGCGCTGTCTCCATGGTGCCAATCGTCCTGCTGGTCGCCATGCTGATCGAACTCGGATGGCTCTTCCGCCTGTTCGCCGACAACAGGGTGTTCGACCCGGCGGTGCCACGGCGGCTCGGCCGCGTCGGCTGGCTGGCGTTTTCCGGCTGCGCCGCCACCGTCGTCTGCCAGACATTGGTGACGCTGCTGATGACCTCGGCCAATCCGCCGGGCCACCACATCATTGCAATCGGCATCGATTCCCAGGCGCTGGCCGGGCTGATGATCGGCTTCCTGTTCCTCGTCTTCTCGCTGGTGATGCAGGAAGCGCTCGGCATCGCCGAGGAAAACCGGAGTTTCGTCTGAGCGATGGCCATCGTCATCAACCTCGACGTCGTTCTGGCGCAGCGCAAGATGCGCTCCAAGGAACTCGCCGCCGCCATCGGCATCACCGAGGCCAACCTCTCGCTGCTGAAATCGGGCAAGGTGCGCGGCGTCCGCTTCGAGACGCTGGCCAAGATCTGCGACGTGCTCGACTGCCAGCCCGGCGACATCCTCGAATACCGTCGGGAGACAGAGGCCGGCTGACCGCCTCCCACCAAAAACAGAGCGCCCCGCGATGATTCCACCGCGAGGCGCTCCGTGTGTGTCAGGCCATCGCGCAGCCGGTCAGACCGGAACGGTGTCGAGCGCCGGATAGTCGGTGTAGCCGGTGGCGCCGTCGGCGTAGATGGTCTCGGGCACCAGCGGGTTGCGCACCGAGTTGGCCCGGAAGCGCTCGACGAGGTCGGGGTTGGCGATGAACTCCCTGCCCCAGGCGACGGCGTCGGCCCGGCCGGCGGCGACGTCCGCCGTGGCTTCTTCGAAGGAGAAGCCCTCGTTGGCGATCAGCGCGCCGCCGAACTCTTCCTTGATGTGGGCCGTCAGGCGATCGGCGCCGAGGTGCTCGCGGGTGAACAGGAAGGCGAGGCCGCGCTTGCCGGTCTCGCGGGCGACGTAACCGAACGTGGCCCGCGGGTCGCTGTCGCCCATGTCATGGCTGTCGCCGCGCGGCGCCAGATGCAGGCCGACGCGGCTGGCACCCCAGACGCTGATCGCCGCATCCACCACCTCCAGCATCAGCCGGGCGCGGTTCTCGACCGGTCCGCCGTAGGCGTCGGTGCGCCGGTTGGTCTTGTCCTGCAGGAACTGGTCGAGCAGGTAGCCGTTGGCGCCGTGGATCTCGACGCCGTCGAAGCCGGCCTTGAGCGCGTTCTCCGCCCCCTTGCGAAAGGCCTCGACGATGCCCGGAATTTCCGTCAGATCGAGGGCGCGCGGCGTCACATAGGGACGGATCGGCCGGAGCAGGCTGACGTGGCCGGCCGGCTGGATGGCGCTCGGCGCCACCGGCAGATCGCCGTCGAGCAGCGACGGATCGGAAATGCGGCCGACGTGCCAGAGCTGCATGACGATCTGCCCGCCGCGCCGATGCACCGCCTCGGTGATCGGCTTCCAGGCCTCGACCTGGGCATCCGAGTAGATGCCGGGCGTGCTGGCATAGCCGGCGCCCTTCGGCGTGACGATGGTCGCCTCGGTCAGGATAAGGCCGGCCGACGCCCGCTGCTCGTAATAGGCGCGCATCAGCTCGTTGGGGACGCGGTCGGCGCTGGCACGCGATCGCGTCAGCGGCGACATGACGATACGGTTCTTGAGTTCAAGGGCCCCGAGGCGGACGGGATCGAAAAGAGTGGGCATGGCGGGCTCCTGCGGCGCGCTGAAGACGGCGGGACGATCAAAACTAGGGGTATATGCACGCATCTCTAGCGGCCATCCCCATCCGTGGCTAGAGCCGCCGCGTGAACATTTCCGTGAAGGCAGAGATTTCACGATATTTCAATGCGTTATCGACCGGGATCACGCCCGCGGACCGAGCGGGTCGCCAAGGTTCAGGTGTCCCGGTCGGGATGCTGGAAGGAGACGACCTCGGCGAGGAATCCGTCGACCTTGGCTTGTTCCTCCGGCGGCCGTGTCGGCAGGTCGGCGAGGCGTGAGAACCAGCTCAGCCGATGGCCAAGCCCGGTCTGCATGGTCGGCGGCACGGCTTCCGGGTTGTCGAAAGCGCCGATGGCCAGCTCCAGCGCCGGCCCGCCCCAGTCGTAGGCGAGCGGCGTGCCGCAATGGTGGCAAAAGCCGCGTCGCACCTTGTTGGAACTCTGGAACCAGGCGGGCTCGCCGCGCGTCCAGGCAAAGCGGTCGTTCGACGCCGACACCAGCGGCCCGAAAAACGAGCCGAAGGCCTTCTGGCACATGCGGCAATGGCAGATGCTCGCCCGCCCGAGCGGCCCGTCGATACGGAAGCGCACCCGTCCGCACTGGCAGCACCTCCAGGGGACAGGATACACCGTCTGCGCTGCGATGAAGAGAGCTCTGCCGAACCGATGCCGGCCCAAACAAAACGCCCGCCGTCACCTCGAAGGCGACAGCGGGCGCGGATATCCCTCAGGACGTGGGCAGGCCTCAGCCGGCGAGCTTGGCTGCCACCTCGTCGGAGACTTCCATGTTGGTGTAGACGTTCTGCACGTCGTCGTCGTCTTCCAAGAGGTCGACCATCTTCATCAGGCTCTGGGCCTTTTCCGCGGCGCCGAGCAGGGCTTCGAGCGCCTTGGTCACTTCGCCCATCGACTCGAAGGCGAAGTAGATGAAATGCCCTTCCTCGTCGGACTCGACGTCGTCGGCGCCGGCCTCGATGGCGGCTTCCAGCACGGCGTCATTGGAGCCAGCGGAGAGCGGATAGCTGATTTCGCCCAGCCGCTCGAACATGAAGCCGACCGTGCCGGTCTCGCCCATCGCGCCGCCGGCCTTGGTGAAGATCGAGCGAACCACCGAGGCGGTGCGATTGCGGTTGTCGGTCAGCGCCTCGACGATGACGGCGGTGCCGCCGGGACCGTAGCCCTCGTAGCGCACTTCGTCGAAGTTGGCCGTGTCGGCGCCGGCCGCCTTCTTGATCGCCCGGTCGATGTTGTCCTTGGGCATGTTCTCGGCGCGGGCGTTGAGGATGGCGAGACGCAGGCGGGCGTTCATCGTCGGGTCCAGGCCACCGATCTTGGCGGCGACGGTGACTTCGCGTGCCAGCTTGGCGAAGACCTTCGAGCGCTTGGCGTCCTGCGCGCCCTTGCGGTGCATGATGTTCTTGAACTGTGAATGACCGGCCATAGTGCCTCCTGAGGGAACCGCGAAGGGGCGCGGGGGGCGCTGCCACGCGCCTCCGCGACCAACGATCACGGCACAAATCCACGAATGGGGCGCCTTATAGGCGTTTGTTGGCCCTAAATCCAGCCGGGGGACTTACCAAAAGGTCGGCAATGCCTCGGCAAGACGGCCACCGATCCTGACCGGCCCGATCGCCTCGGCAAGGCCGGTGGAATCGCTCACGTCGACGGCGACGCCGCACAGCGTCGGCTCGCCGAGCGCCGGCTGAAAACGCGCCGTCGGAATCTTGCGCAGAAAGCGGTTGAGCGGCTCGTCCTTCTCCATGCCGAGCACGCTGTCATAGTCGCCGGTCATGCCGGCGTCGGACAGGTAGGCGGTGCCGCCGTCCAGAATCTGGTAGTCGGCGGTCGGCACGTGCGTGTGGGTGCCGACGACCAGCGACGCCCGGCCGTCGAGATAATGGCCCATCGCCTGCTTCTCGGATGTCGCCTCGGCGTGCATGTCGACTACCACGGCGTCGGCCATCTGGCCGAGCGGGCAGGCGTTGAGCTCGCGCTCGGCGGCGGCAAAGGGATCGTCGAGCGCATCCATGTAGACGCGGCCCATGACGTTGACCACCAGCACCCGGGCGCCGTTCCTGGCGATGGCGACAGTGCCGCCGCGTCCCGGCGTCCCCGGCGGATAATTGGCCGGCCGCAGCAGTTGCGGCTGCCGCTCGATGAACACCAGCGCCTCGCGCTGGTCCCAGGCGTGGTTGCCGGTGGTCACCACGTCGGCGCCGGCATCGAGGAAGTCCTGGCAGATTTCCTCGGTGATGCCGAAGCCGCCAGCGGCGTTCTCGCCGTTGACCACCACGAGGTCGAGGCCGTAGTCGGCGATCAGGCCCGGCAGGATGTCGGAAATGGCATTGCGGCCCGAGCGGCCGACCACGTCTCCCACGAACAGCAATCGCATTATCCGGCGGTCTCCCCCACGTCCTGTCGAAGGTGTCAGGCGAAGCGGAAAACGTCCCGCTCGGTGACGATCATGTCAAGCGGCACATCATGGGGCTCCATGGGCACCGCTGCCACTTCCTGCACCGAGAAGGCAACGCCGATCAAGCGGGGATAACGGCCGGCGGCGCGTAAATCCGCGATGGCGCGGTCATAATAGCCGCGGCCATAGCCGACCCGGCCACCGCGCCGGTCGAAGGCGGAGAGCGGCATCAACAGCGTATCCGGCAAAATCTCGGTGGCCTCCGGCCCCGGACCACGCGTGCCAAAGCCGAGCGGAACGAGCACATCGCCCGGCCGGAAACGGCGAAAAGCCAGGCCACTCTCCACCATCACCGGCAATCCGACCGGATGGCCGCGCTCGTCCAGCCCCGCGATGGCTTCGGTAAGGTCAACCTCGCTCAGGATCGGCAGGAAGGCGGAAACCGCGCAGCCCGGCGCAAGGTCGAGCCCCAACACCGCCGAGGAGATCGCCGCCGATCCGTCCGCCCGCTCGCCTGTGCCGAGCCCGTCGCGGCGGGCCAGCGCCAGCTTGCGCACGCGCGCCTTCTCGGCGGCGGCAAGCGCACGGGACAGGTCGGAGGAGGTGTCGATGGAAATGGCGAGCCTCCGGGCATCGGGAGACAGGAAGCCGAGAAAAGGGTGTGGCGACCGCGAACAACCGTTGGAACTGTGATCCCGGGAAACCTACAACGTAGGTGGGCGCCGTGTGCCCGAACCCACGGGTCCGGACGGTGACAGCTCCCTTGGGATCAGTAAGGCCCC
>JAGSYU010000003.1 GCA_018262575.1 Pseudomonadota bacterium
GCCGGCGACAAGGTGCTGTTCGGCAAGTGGTCGGGCACCGAGGTGAAGATCGACGGTCAGGACCTCCTGATCATGAAGGAATCCGACGTGATGGGCATCATCGGCTGATCCGATCAAGCCGCTCTGTCCTCCGTTAACCTCTCAATTCAAGGAAGAATCCCATGGCTGCCAAGGAAGTCAAATTCGGCTCCGACGCCCGCGAAAAGATGCTGCGCGGCGTGGATATCCTCGCTGACGCCGTCAAGGTCACGCTGGGTCCCAAGGGCCGCAACGTGGTCATCGAGAAGTCCTTCGGCGCTCCGCGCATCACCAAGGACGGTGTGACGGTCGCCAAGGAAATCGAGCTTGCTGACAAGTTCGAGAACATGGGCGCCCAGATGGTCCGCGAAGTTGCTTCGAAGACCAACGACAAGGCTGGCGATGGCACCACCACCGCCACCGTGCTGGCCCAGGCCATCATCCGCGAGGGCGCCAAGGCGGTTGCCGCCGGCATGAACCCGATGGATCTGAAGCGCGGCATCGACCTCGCCGTCATCGAGGCCGTCAAGGACCTCAACGCCCGCTCGAAGAAGATCTCCACCTCGGCTGAAGTTGCCCAGGTCGGCACGATTTCCGCCAACGGCGAAATCGAGATCGGCCAGATGATCGCCGACGCCATGCAGAAGGTCGGCAACGAGGGTGTCATCACCGTCGAGGAAGCCAAGACCGCCGAGACCGAGCTCGAAGTCGTCGAAGGCATGCAGTTCGATCGTGGCTACCTCAGCCCGTATTTCGTGACCAACGCCGAGAAGATGGTCGCCGATCTCGACGATCCCTACATTCTCATCCACGAGAAGAAGCTCTCCAACCTCCAGGCGCTGCTGCCGGTGCTCGAGGCTGTCGTCCAGTCGTCGCGTCCGCTGCTGATCGTTGCTGAGGACGTCGAGGGTGAGGCGCTCGCCACGCTCGTCGTCAACAAGCTGCGCGGTGGCCTGAAGATCGCCGCCGTCAAGGCGCCGGGCTTCGGCGACCGCCGCAAGGCCATGCTTGAGGACATCGCCATCCTGACCGGTGGTCAGGTGATCTCCGAAGACCTTGGCATCAAGCTCGAGAACGTCACGCTGGCCATGCTCGGCCATGCCAAGCGCGTGTCGATCTCCAAGGAGAACACCACGATCGTCGACGGCGCTGGCGCCAAGACCGACATCGAGGCCCGCGTTGCCCAGATCAAGGCGCAGATCGAGGAGACCACCTCGGACTACGACCGTGAGAAGCTGCAGGAGCGTCTTGCCAAGCTGGCCGGCGGCGTTGCCGTCATCCGCGTCGGCGGCTCGACGGAAGTCGAAGTCAAGGAGAAGAAGGACCGCGTTGACGACGCGCTCAACGCCACCCGCGCCGCCGTCGAAGCCGGCATCGTCCCGGGCGGTGGTACTGCTCTCCTCCGCGCCAAGGCCGCCGTTGCCAAGCTCAAGTCGGACAATCTCGACATCGAGCGCGGCATCAAGATCGTTCTCGCCGCCCTCGAGGCGCCGATCCGTCAGATCGCCGTCAACGCCGGCGTCGAAGGCTCGGTCGTGGTCTCCAAGGTGCTCGAGCACGGCGAAACCTTCGGTTTCGACGCCCAGAACGAGACCTATGTCGACATGATCCAGGCCGGCATCATCGATCCGACCAAGGTCGTGCGCACGGCTCTGCAGGACGCCGCCTCGGTCGCTGGCCTGCTGGTCACCACCGAAGCCATGGTCGCCGAGCTGCCGCGGAAGGAATCTGCTCCTTCCATGCCGGGCGGTGGCATGGGCGGCATGGACTTCTGATCCAGAGGATCGAAGTTCTTCCGAACAGTAAAGTGGGGCGTCGCGCGAGCGGCGCCCTTTCTTTTGCCGATTGCAGACCGCGCCTTACCAAAGCTTCATCCGCGCCGCCGCAATATCGCCGCGATCGGGCAGTGCTGTCGCAGTCGCGAAACTTGGCGAATTTCTTGCGGCAGCAATGATTTTCATTGTCTGTGTGGCGGGATTCTGCGTCAGTTCGCCGAACCGATCCGCCGTTCCGGGGACAATCGATGAAAGCACTTCTTGCGACGCTCGCGCTGGCCTGGCGTCTCGCCATTCCCTATTTCAAGGAAAGGCAACAGGGCGAACTCGCCTTCCGATGGTTCAAGATCCGCCTGCAGGAACGCTGGATCGGCCTCGGCTTCCTGGGGCTGATCCTCTCGCTCAACGTGGCGCAGGTCTACCTCAACGTCCAATTCAACAGTTGGTACAATCGCTTCTACACGGCGATGCAGGATCGCAACGGTCCGACCTTCTGGACCGAACTCGTCTTCTGGTGCGTGATCGTCGCCCCGCTGATCACCTCCCTCGTCGTCGAGGTCTACCTCACCAACTGGCTGCGCATCCGCTGGCGGGACTGGATGACCGAACATTTCGTCAACCGCTGGATGAGCAATGCCAATTACTACCGTCTCTCGCAGCTTGCCGCTGGCACCGATAACCCCGACCAGCGCATCGCCGAGGACATCCGCGACTTTATCCTCAGCACGCTGACCATCTTCGTCCAGATCTTCAACACGGTGCTGACGCTCTACGCCTTCACCATGGTTCTGTGGACGATCTCGGCGGAGTTTCCCTATTCGATCGGCGGGTTCGATCTTTCCACCATTCCCGGCTATCTCGTCTGGGCGGCGGTCATCTACTCGATCATCGGCACCTATTTTACCCACCTCACGGGCCGCAAGCTGATCGTGCTGCGCTTCCGCCAGCAGCATGTGGAGGCCGACTTTCGCTTTGCCATGATGCGATTGCGCGAGAACGCCGAGGAAGTGGCCCTCTTGAAGGGTGAGGAGCCCGAAAAGCGGGTCTTCAGAGGCGCCTTCGAGCAGTTGAAGGCGAACTTCTACGAAATCATGGACGTCACACGGAACCTCAACATCGTCACGGGGCTCTACGGCAACTTCTCCGTCATCTTTCCTCTCATCATGCTGGCTCCGGCCTATTTCCTGGCGGGCTCGACCATGCAGCTCGGCGTGCTGATGCAGACCGCGCAGGCCTTCGGCAAGGTGCAGGATAATTTCTCCATCTTCGTCTCCCTTTATGACACCATCGCCAACTGGAAGGCGGTTCTTGATCGCCTCACCACTTTCGAGCGGGCGATGTCGATCGTTGAAGCCGACGCCGCTCGACCGGGCGTGGTGCTGAAGCCAGTCAACGGCGACGCCATCACCGCCGATGGCGCCATCGTTGCCCTGCCCGACGGCCGACCGCTCGTCCGCCTCGACGGGGTCGCCTTCCAGAAGGGAAAATCGGTGCTGATTTCCGGTCCGTCCGGCGCCGGCAAAACGTCGGTGTTCCGGGCGCTATCCGGAATCTGGCCGTTCGGTGCCGGCGAACTCGGCATCCCCGAGGACGCGCGCGTCATGGTGTTGCCGCAGACCGCCTACCTGCCGCTCGGCACGCTTCGGCAGGCGCTCGCCTATCCGCAACCGGCCGAGGTCCACGACGACGCCGAAGTGCGCGACGTATTGTCCGCCGTCGGCCTCGGCGCCTTTGCCGACCGGCTCGATGATCTCTCCGAGGGTCCCAACCTCGCCTCGCGCCTGTCCGGCGGCGAGCAACAGCGCGTCGCCATCGCCCGGGCCATCCTGGCCGAGCCCGATTTCCTGCTGCTCGACGAGGCCACCGCCTCGTTGGACGAGACCTCGGAAGCAACGCTCTATCGGCTGCTCAGGGAGCGGTTGCCAACGGCGGCGATTGTTTCCATCGGTCACCGCTCGTCGCTCAAGCCGCTTCACGACGAGCTCGTAGCGCTGCGGAAGCAGGACGGCGGCCCCTTCGTGCTGGGCGCGGCAACGGCCATCGCCGCCACCTGATGGGTGCCGCGCCCCGTAGAGACAGCACGCCATGCGACGCATTGTTTCCTTGACGGGAACAATGCGTCGCTCTTTTTATGTCTATGCTGACCGTTTATGCGTAGCTATACGGATAGCAACGGCGTCAGGCGATGCCGCCCGCATCTCTCGATCGTGGAGTTTCCAATATGGACAGCATCAAGGCCCCGGCCCTGCTCGCCGGACGCATTCTTCTCTCTATTCTTTTCATCACGTCCGGCTGGGGCAAGATCACTGGCTATGCCGGCATCGCCGGCTACATGGAGTCGATGGGCGTGCCATCCCTCCTGCTGCCGCTGGTCATCCTGACGGAACTCGGTGGCGGCCTCGCCATTCTGGTCGGCTTCCAGACCCGCATCGCTGCCTTCCTGCTGGCTGGCTTCTGCGTCGTCTCCGGTTACCTCTTCCACTACAAGGCGATCTCCGGCACTGCCGGCCAGGAGATGATGGATATGATGAACTGGCTAGCCTTCATGAAGAACGTCACCATCGCCGGTGGTTTTCTGGCGCTGGTCGGCTCGGGCGCTGGCGCGCTGTCGGTCGACGCCAAGCTCGGCAAGGCCTGACCAGACAACACAACCGAAAGGGCGGGCGACAGGCCGGAACGACCGCTTCGCCTTGCCCTTTTGGCGCTTATCGATTACTTGGAAACCCGCGCGCCCCGCTCGCGGGTTTTCGCGCGTTTTGGCTGTTGTCGGCCACTATCCCAGGATACAGGACTGATGTCGGATTATCTCAAGGCGCGCCTGCCGCGCGGTCTCGTCGATCGGACCCCCGCCGAACTCAAGGCGACCGAGGCCATGATCGAGACCATCCGACATACTTATGAACTCTACGGTTTCGAGCCGGTGGAGACGCCGCTCATCGAGTATACCGATGCGCTCGGCAAGTTCCTGCCCGATCAGGATCGGCCGAACGAAGGCGTATTCTCCTTCCAGGATGATGACGAGCAGTGGCTGTCGCTGCGGTATGACCTGACGGCGCCGCTCGCACGCTTCTATGCCGAGAACCATGAGAAGCTGCCGAAGCCCTATCGTAGCTACAGAAATGGCTGGGTGTTCCGCAACGAAAAGCCCGGCCCCGGTCGTTTCCGCCAGTTCATGCAGTTCGACGCCGATACGGTCGGCGCGCCGTCGGTAGCCGCCGATGCCGAGATCTGCATGATGATGGCCGACACCATGGAGGCGCTCGGCCTCAAGGGTCAGTTCGTCGTCCGCGTCAACAACCGCAAGGTGCTGGACGGGGTGATGGAAGTGATTGGCCTGGCCGGCGACGACAAGGCCTCGGCGCGCCTGACCGTGCTCCGCGCCATCGACAAGCTCGACAAGATCGGCGCCTCCGGGGTGCGCGACCTGCTCGGTGCCGGCCGCTGGGAGAATCCGGAGGAAAAGTCCGGCGACTTCACCAAGGGGGCCGGTCTTCAGTCCGAGGCGGTCGACGTGGTGCTGGCCTTCGTGGCTAGCGGCACCGACAGCGCGGCAACGACCGTCGACACTCTCGGCAAGCTGGTCGTCGGCAGTGCTCGGGGCAGCGAGGGCGTCGAGGAACTGAAGCTGATTGCCAGCCTGGTCGACGCCGCCGGTTATGCCGACCGGGTGAAGATCGATCCGTCGGTGGTGCGCGGGCTCGAATATTACACCGGCCCGGTGTTCGAGGCGGAGCTTACCTTTGAAGTAACCGGCGACGATGGCCGGCCGGTGCGCTTCGGCTCGGTGGGCGGCGGCGGCCGCTACGACGGGCTGGTTGGCCGCTTCCTGAAGGAACCGGTGCCGGCCACCGGCTTCTCGATTGGCGTCTCCCGCCTGATGGCGGCGCTGCGGACGCTCGGCAAGATGGGTGCCGACAAGGTCAACGGCCCCGTCTGCGTCCTCGTCATGGATAAGGGACCGGAGGCGCTCGCCGGTTACCAGAAGATGGTGGCCGAGTTGCGGGCCGCCGGCATCGCCTCCGAGATGTATCTCGGCGCGTCCGGCATGAAGGCGCAGATGAAATACGCCGACCGCCGCAATGCCCCTTGCGTCATTATCGAAGGTTCGAACGAGCGCGAGGCCGGCATCGTCCAGATCAAGGACCTCGCCCTCGGCAAGGAACTGTCGGCCGGCATCACCGACAACGCAGAATGGCGGGCGGCGCGCCCGGCCCAGAAGGAAGTCGCCCGCGCCAACCTCGTTGCCGAAGTGAGAGCGATCGTCGAGGCGATCGGAGGCGCCGCATGACAGACGCCACCCAGATCGCCCTCGACAGCTTCAAGGCCGCCGGGTTTGCCGTCGTCGACGTGCCGGTGCTGCTGCCGATGGAGGATTTCGTCCGCATCTCCGGTGAGGAATTCCGTCGCCGCATCTTCGTGACCTCGTCGAACAACGGCCACGACTGGTGCCTCAGGCCGGAGTTCACCATCCCCGTGGTGCGCACCATGCTCAGCGCTGAGCCGGCCGGTGGCCGCTTCTGCTACTCCGGCCGCGTCTTCCGGAACGGCCGCCCCGGCGAGGCCGACGAGGTGTGGCAGGTGGGCGGCGAGATCCTGGGCGACCACGATCCCGTGACGACCGACGCCGCCGCTCTGGCCCATGCCGTGGCGATCACCGCGGCGTGCGGCGTTTCCCGTCAACGCATCGTCGTCGGCGACGTGGCGCTGTTCTCGGCGCTGCTTGCCGCGCTCGACATTCCGCCGGCCTGGCGAGCCCGCCTCACCGCGCTGTTCGGCGAGCCCGAGAAGATCGCCGACACGCTGGCGCGCCTTGAGCAGCGCCGTTTCGGCTTTCCCGGCTTTGCCGCCCATGCCGAGATCATCGAGGCGCTGTCCGTATTCCCGGCCGAGAAGGTCGGGCAGCTGTTCGCCGATATCCTGTCGATTGCCGGCGTGAAGACGGTTGGTGGCCGCACCACCGGCGAGATCGCCGAGCGGGTGCTCGAACAGGCCATGCTCGGCGCCTCCGACGGGGTGCCGGCCGGGACCATCGCGGCCATCGCCGAGTTCATGTCGATGCAGGACGACAATGGCAGCGACCTGTCCATTGCGGACGGCGTCCTTCGTCTTGAAGCGCTATCGAGCCGCATCGGCGACCGTGCCCCGTTCCGCGCTGCCGTCGACCGTTTCAAGGCGCGCGTTGCGGCGATTGCCGCGCTCGGCGTCGACCTTTCGACGCTGCACTATGCCGCCGGCTTCGGCCGACGCCTCGGCTATTACGACGGCTTCGTGTTCGACATCCACGACGCCAACCGCGTCGAGGTCGGCCAGGTGAGCGGCGGCGGCCGCTACGATGGCTTGGTCCGCCACTTCAGGGCCGCCGAGGCGGTCAAGGCGGTCGGCTTCGCCGTCTGGCCCGAGCGCTTCCGGAGGGCGTCATGACCGAACCGTTGATCGTCGCCGTGCCGTCCAAAGGGCGGTTGCAGGAGCAGACGCTGGCCTTCTTCGAGCGCTCCGGTCTGCCGGTTCGCCAAGCCCGCGGCGCGCGTGACTATTTCGGCACGATCGATGGCCTCAACGGCGTCGAGGTGCAGTTCCGCTCGGCCTCCGAGATCGCCCGCGAGATCGGCGCCGGCAATGTCCATCTCGCCGTCACCGGCATCGACCTGTTGCACGAGACGCTGGGTGGCGACGATGGCGCCCGCGTGGTTGCCGAGGAGGCGCCCTACCCCGCCCATATCGTGACGCGGCTCGGCTTCGGTCGTGCCGACGTGGTGGTGGCCGTGCCGCAGGCCTGGCTCGACGTGCAGACCATGGCCGATCTCGCCGACGTCGCCGCCCGCTTCCGCCTCAAGCACTACCGCCCCCTGCGCGTTGCCACCAAATACGTTGCCTTGACGCGGCGCTTTCTGACCGCCCATGGCGTCCACGATTACCTGATCGTCGAGAGCCCCGGTGCCACCGAAGGTGCGCCGGCCGCCGGCACCGCCGAACTGATCGTCGACATCACCTCGACCGGTCAGACGCTGGTCGAGAATGGACTCAAGATTGTCGATGATGGCGTCATCATGCGCTCGGAGGCGGCGCTCGCCGCCTCGCTGGCCGCCCGCTGGACGAACGCCACCCGCGCCGCCTGCCGCGGCATGCTCACCCGCATCGCCGCCGATGACAGGGCGCGTTCGGTGCGGCGCATCGACGCCGTCATGCGGCCGTCGTCGATGCTGCCCGACGAACTCAGAGGGCGCGACGACCTGACGCTCCTGTCGCTGCACGACGAAGGGCTCAGCCTGCTGGCACCGAAGGCCCACGCCCAAGCGGAAGCCGAGGCGCTGATCACCCGCGGCGCCACGACGGTAACCATTTCGGCGGTGGAATACGTGTTCGAGGCGAAGAACGCGCTCTACGAGACGCTCGAGGCGAAGCTCGGGTGAACGATGGCGACAACCGCCGAGGTATCGACGATCATTTGGGCCGGCCGCGTTCGCCGTAGAGCAGTTCGGCATGATCTGAAATTCGACCACACCGTCTCGCTACATGCGTGGGGCCGGACCACGAGAACGGGAGATTGGTTTGGTCTGCAACCTCACCTCGGCCGGACGAAGACGGCACGGTCCTTCTCGACGGCATCGCGGATATCGCAGCCCTCGAGATGGTCGTTGACGAGGCCCATGGCCTGCATGAAGGCATAGACGGTGGTCGGGCCGACGAAGCCCCAGCCACGCTTCCTGAGTTCCTTGGACAGCGCCGTCGATTCCACCGTCTTCGGCAGGATATCCTTCGGCGTGAAGACGGCCGGCCGACTCCCCGGATCGGGCTCGAATCGCCAGACGAAGGCGGCGAGCGAGCCGGCCTCCTGCTGCAACTCCAGCGCCCGACGGGCGTTGTTGATCGTCGAGACGATCTTGCCGCGATGGCGGACGATACCGGCGTCACCCACCAGCCGCTCGACGTCCTCGTCGGTGAATGCGGCGACGGTCGGGATGTCAAAGCCGGCGAAAGCCGCACGGAAATTCTCGCGCTTTTTCAGGATAGTGATCCAGGCAAGGCCCGACTGGAAGCCCTCGAGGCAGAGCTTTTCGAACAGACGCCGGTCATCGCTGACCGGCCGGCCCCATTCCTCGTCGTGATAGCGGCGGTAGAGTGGGTCGTGGCCCGCCCAGAAGCAGCGACTGACGCCGTCGTCGCCGGTGATGATGCCATCCATGCCCGCTGTCCTTCGCCCGGTGGTCGTGGTTTCCCAACCCTAGCGGCACAGTTGGTCGCAAATTGGCAGCAGCAAAAAGGCGGCCGGAGACCGGCCGCCGCAAGCTTTCTTCGTCAAGGAACGGTCAGGCGAACAGTGCGTCGATGTCGTCCTGGCTGGCGCAATCGGCGGTCGGCAGCGCCGGCCCGTTGAGCAGTGCGGCGTCGCCAACACGGCGCAGCGACTCGTCGGCTTCGATCGAGTTGAACGCCTCCATGCCGCCCCAGATCTCCATCATGCGGTTGACGCGATCTTCGATGAAGCGAAGCACGTTGACCACCTTGGTGATGCGCTGACCGGTGAGGTCCTGGAAGTTGCAGGCCTCGTAAATGGCCAGCACGCGCTCCTGGATGTCGGCGGCCATTGCCTGCTGGTCGCCCTTGAGATGGGCGACGAGATTGTTGGCGTCCTCGTCGATCCTCTCCACCGCCGACAGGATGCTTTCGGTGGCCTGCTCGGTCCCATGCACCACCGCGCCGAGTTCGTCGGTAACGCGGCTCATGTCCTCGCCCTTGAAGCCAGATACATGAAGGCTGGCGATTTCCTGCTTGGTGCGGGAGATCGCTTCGGTGATGGTGTCCATCTCGGCCTTAAGCTTGTAGGCCTCGTTGAACTGCTTCTGATAGTCGGCGATGATGTCCCTGCTGATCTCCTGATGCGGCTTGACCAGCCTCTTGATCTCGTTGAGTTCGTGGAGGATCGCGTCGGCGCGGAAGTCTCCTGCCGGCTCGGACACCGCGCCGACGCCAAGCATAGCTTCGATACGATAAGCCTTGCGAGCCAACCCCATATTTCACTCCTCGCATCCGCGTCCGGGAAACATCGCCAAGACTTGACGACGCCACCGATTGATCGAACTCTACGAGCCCGGCGGTTAACAACGCGTATTGCGGAAACAATCGCAGGCAAATTTTCCCGTAGAATTTCAGATAGTTGGCGTAAATATTTATACTTTTTCTTAACCATGACGGCAGGTCGATCGATTTGAACGGAATTAGGTTGCATCCCGTTCACCATTCCTAGAGCGGCGGTCCATAGCCTTGTCTTCGCTGTGCGGACGGCGAGGCCGCCGACCGTACATGGACATCCATCAATCGAGGTTCCCACCGATGAGAGCTGCCGCCTTGTTCCTCGCCGGGGTTGCCGCCGTCGCGGTCACGACGGGTTCGGCCGTCGCCCAGGCGGGCCGTTATCTCGCGCCACCGCCGATCGTGCTGTCACCCAATCTCACCGACCCCTGGGTGATGCAACTTCAACCCGGCAACGTACCGATTTATGCGGCGCCCCAGGCGCGCACCCCCAGCGCATGGTCGACACCGACCGCCGAAGCCCCCCCGACGCGCAAGGTCGATCCGCGCACGCTGCCGCTTTCGCCCGAACTCCTGCCGCAGGAAGTCGCCTACGACGGTCCCGGCGCTCCCGGGGCCATCGTCATCGATACCGTCAACCGCTTCCTTTACCTCGTCGAGGCAGGTGGCACGGCGCGCCGCTACGGTGTCGGAGTCGGCCGACCCGGCTTTACCTGGGCCGGCGAACACCGCATTACGCGCAAGGCCGAATGGCCCGACTGGCATCCGCCAACCGAGATGCGCCAGCGCCAGCCCGGTCTGCCGGTGATGATGCCCGGCGGCCCGAAGAACCCCCTCGGAGCCCGCGCCATGTATCTCGGCTCGACGCTCTATCGCATCCACGGGACTGCCGAACCCTGGACCATCGGTCGCGCCGTTTCCTCCGGCTGCATTCGTATGCGCAACGAAGACGTGAGCGATCTCTACGAGCGGGTGAAGGTCGGCACCCGGGTCATCGTGTTGTAGCCGCCTCACTCCAACCTTTTTCGCTCAAGATTGGGCGGCGCGTACCCTTTTCGGCGGCGGCGGTCTCGACAGCCGAGACTGCCGCCTTCTAGTTTCCGGAAACTGTTGTGATTCGCTTTGCTGCGCCGCCAAGCGGCGCTTCCTCCTTCAGGTCTGTCCATGGTGAAAATGTCCGTTGTTCCGGCGCACCCGCTGATGCTGGCGCTCGCTGCCGGTCTCGTCCTCTCCGCTTGCGTTTCATCGCAGCCGGTGGAGCCGCCGAAGCCTCCCGTCGTCGAAAAGCCCGTCGCGCCACTGTCGTATCTTCCTGACGACACCGCCGACGATCCGCGCGACCTCAACCTCGCTGGCGATCAGTTGCCGCCCGAGCCCTTCCGTCGGGCCGAGATCGACTTTCCGACCGACGAGCCGCCGGGAACGGTGATCGTCGATACGACCGAGAAGCATCTCTATCTCGTCGAGGAGGGTGGCAAGGCGCTCCGCTATGGGGTCGGCGTCGGCCGTTCGGGCTTTGCCTGGAAGGGCACAGTGGAGATTGGCAGCCGGCAAAAGTGGCCGCGCTGGTTCCCACCCAAGGAAATGATCGCCCGTGAGGCCGGACGCGGGCACAATATTCCCGACATGATGGAAGGGCAGATCGGCAACCCGCTCGGCGCCCGCGCCCTCTATCTCTACGACGGCCCCAAGGACACGCTCTTCCGCATCCACGGCACCTTCGATCCGAAGAGCATCGGCACCAACGCCTCCTCGGGCTGCATCCGCATGGCCAACGCCGACGTGATGGACCTCTATGAGCGCGTCAAGGTTGGTGCGCGCGTGGTGGTGCGCTGAGCGCTGGCGCCGCCCTGGAGCCGACCTCCGACTCGCCGAGGTGCGTCGGAGGAACGATCTCGAGCCAAAGAAAACTCTGTTCGCGACCGCCGAAAGCGTAGCGAGCCATCCTGGCAGAATTTGGGGTGGCGTTTCCTAAAACTGGGCAATCCGCTTGGTGTAGGCGTCCAGTACGCAGCCGCGCGGATTGCCGGTCTGGGCGCATTTCAGCATCTGCGTCCGCCATGCGCGCTGCGATGCCCTGAGCTCCGGTACCGTGTCGGCCCGAGCACGGGCAAGCGCCCGCGAGAAATCCCGGGCAAGGCGCAGGTCAAGATCGGCGAGCGCGTCGTCGCCACAGATCATCCTCTCGACTTCGGATTTGGCACCGTCGCAGTCGAAGCTGGGCTGTGCAGCGTGAGCCGGTAGTGCCAGCATCGCCAAAAGGACGATGGCAACGATGCCGGTACCTGCCGCCAATCCACTCATGCCCGGCTCCCCTTGGTTGGACATACCACTTTCGGCCGGCAAGACATCTTGCCGCCCGCATCGACGCGCCAGCTTCCGGAAGATTAGCGCATGAACCCGCTGCCCGTCCATGGTCGCCTGCATGGACCGCGGCAGTTATTAGTCAAGCAGAAATACCAGAAAGGCGACGCTTTTGAGGGCGAAAGCGGGCTTTTGCTGGCCGACGCTGCTTTACGTGTCCGTTGGCGGAAACCGCATGGCCGCCTGCGCGGGTCGCCGATTGCGAAGTTCGATCGTTGCGCGTATCACCTTGGCCGCGAAATAAATAGAACGGGGCCACCATGACCACGTCGAAACCGCGGGTCGGACTGTTCGTGACCTGCCTCGTCGACTTCTTCCGCCCAACCGTCGGCTTTTCGGCCGTCAAGCTCCTTGAAGATGCCGGCTGCGAAGTGTCCGTTCCCCCCGCCCAGACCTGCTGCGGCCAGCCCGCCTACAATTCGGGCGACCGGGCCGGCGCGCGGGCGCTGGCCGAGCAGGTGATCGCCCTCTTCGAGGGGTTCGACCACGTGGTTATCCCCTCCGGCTCCTGCGCCGGCATGATCAAGGTGCACTATCCGAACCTGTTTTCCGGCGAGCCCGCCTGGCAACTCAGGGCCGAGCGGCTCGCGTCCAAAACGCACGAGCTCACCTCATTCCTGGTCGACGTGCTTGGCGCTGCACCGATGCTGGTCGCCTGGGAGGGCACGGCGACCTATCACGACTCCTGCTCGGGCCTCAGGGAGCTCGGCGTCAAGGCGCAGCCTCGCCATCTGCTTTCGGCCGTCGATGGCCTCGCCGTCAGGGAGATGCGAGATCCGGAAGCCTGCTGTGGCTTCGGCGGCGCCTTCTGCGTCAAGTATGACGAGATTTCCAACGCCATCGTCGACCGCAAAGCCACCGACGTCAGGGCGACTGGCGCCGACCTGCTGTTGTCGGGCGATCTCGGCTGCCTCCTCAACATCGCCGGCAAGCTGAAGCGCGAGGGATCGAAGGTCGAGGTCCGTCACGTGGCCGAGGTGCTGGCCGGCATGACCTCTGGCCCGGCCATCGGGGAGGGGCGGAAATGAGTGGCAGCCTGACGTCATCATCCTTCCCGAAGAATGCAAGCGCGGCGCTCGCCAACCCGCCGCTCCTGAAAGCCATCGCCCATATCGAAGAGACACTGGTCAGCGGCCGCCGACGGGCAGTCGACGCGCTGCCGGAATTCGAGGCGCTGCGCGATGCCGGCCGCGATATCAAGGCGCATACGCTGAAGCACATCGATCTTTATCTCGAAACCTTCGAGAGGAAGGTGGTGGAGGCTGGCGGCTTCGTTCACTGGGCGGCCGACGCTGCCGAGGCGAACCGTATCATCCTGGAGATCTGCCAGGCGACCGGCGCCCATCGGGTCACCAAGGGCAAGTCGATGATCACCGAGGAGGTCGGGCTCAACGCCTTCCTCAAGGAGAACGGCATCACCCCGGTCGAGACCGACCTCGGCGAATACATCATCCAGTTGAGGGGCGAGACGCCCAGCCACATCATCGCCCCGGCCGTGCATGTCAACAAGGAGCAGGTGGCGGCCGACTTCCGGCGGGCCCACGCCGACCTCGACCCCACGCGCAACCTCGATGAGCCGGTATCTTTGCTGGCCGAGGCCCGCGGCGTGCTGCGCGAGCGGTTCCTCTCGGCCGATGTCGGCATCACCGGCGCCAACTTCCTGGTCGCCGAAACGGGATCGACGGTGATCGTCACCAACGAAGGCAACGGCGACCTGACGCAGATCCTGCCGAAGACGCATATCGTGCTCGCCTCGATCGAAAAGGTGGTGCCGACGCTCGAAGACGTCGCCACCATCATGCGCCTGCTGGCCCGCTCGGCCACCGGGCAAGAGATGAGCGTCTACACCACCTTCTCCACCGGTCCGCGCCGCGCCGACGATCCCGATGGACCCGAGGCCTTCCACGTCGTGCTGCTCGACAACGGCCGCTCGGCCATGCTCGGCAGCGAGTTCGAGGACATGCTGCGCTGCATTCGTTGTGGCGCCTGCATCAACCACTGTCCGGTCTACCGGTCGATCGGTGGTCACGCCTATGGCTCGGTCTACCCGGGACCGATGGGATCGGTGCTGACGCCGTCGCTTCAGGGGCTCGAAAAGTCGGCTCACCTCGCCAACGCCTCGACGCTATGTGGTCGCTGCGAGAGCGTCTGCCCGATGCGCATCCCGCTGCCGAAGATGCTGCGCCACTGGCGCGAGAAGGAGTTCGAACGGCATCTGACGCCGAAGAAAGCCCGCTTCGGCCTCGCCGCCTGGCGCTTCCTGGCCGCGCGGCCGCGTCTCTACGGCGTGGCGACGCGGCTCGCCGCCTGGAGCCTTGCCCGATTGGCCGGCAAGGACGGGGCGCTCGGCCAGGTGCCGCTCGCTGGCGGCTGGACGCGCTGGCGCGACCTGCCGGCGCCGGAGGGAGGCACGTTTCGCACCGAATGGGCCAAGCGGGGGAGAAAATGATGTCGAGCCGTGACGCCATCCTTGGTCGCATCCGGCGGTCCCTCGGCGCGTCGGGCGTCGACGCCACGCGGCTTGCCGCCGTCCGTCATCGCCTCACCGAGACACCCGTCAATGTCGTGCCGGCGCGCGGACAACTGCCGGCCGCCGAAAGGGTCGAGCTGTTCGTTCGCAAAGCCAGCGACATATTCGCCACCGTCGCCCGTATCGACCATCGCGACGACATCCCCGCTGCCGTCGCCGACTATCTGCGTGGCCGCAACCTGCCGCAGGCGATCCGGCGCGGCGAAGATCCGCGCCTTGCCGGCCTGCCGTGGCAGCGGGAGGCGCAGCTTGCGGTGGCGATCGGTCCGAGCGCCGGGCAGGATCTTGCCGGCCTCAGCTACGCCGACGCCGGTGTCGCCGAGACGGGAACGGTGGTGCTGACCTCAGGTGTCAACAATCCCACGACGCTCAACTTCCTGCCCGATCACCACATCGTCGTGGTCGACGCCTCGACGGTAGCCGGCGACTATGAGACGGTGTGGGCAGATCTCCGTCGGCGCTTCGGTGCCGGGGCGATGCCGCGTACGGTCAACCTCGTCACCGGTCCGTCCCGCTCGGCCGATATCGAAGAAACGCTGCTGCTCGGCGCCCATGGTCCGCGCAGCCTGCACATTCTGGTGGTGGGATAATCCGATGCCGATCCTGACGCTTGTCTTCTACACCGGCGCCCTCGCCATCGCGGCGGCCTCCCCTGGTCCCGGCATGACGGCGGTGGTGGCGCGGGCGCTCGGCGGCGGCTTCCGGGTCGGCATGACCTTCATCATCGGCATCGTCTTCGGCGATCTGTTCTACCTGACGCTGGCCATCTTCGGCCTCGCCTCATTGGCGCAGGAGTTCAATCTCGCCTTCCTGGTGGTCCGCTACGTCGGCGCCGCCTATCTTCTCTATCTTGCCTACAAGCTCTGGACCTTGCGAGCAGACCCAGCCGACGTTGCTGCCAAGGTGCGCTCTGAAAGCCCCTGGCGGACGGTGCTGGGCGGCTTCACGCTGACGCTCGGCAATCCGAAGACCATCGTCTTCTACATGGCGCTGCTGCCGTCGCTGATGCCGATCGAGCAGATTACGCTCACTGGCTATGTCGAGCTGATCGGCATCTCCATCGTGACGCTCAGCGCCGTCGGCGTCGTCTATGCCGCAGCGGCAGCCGGCGCCCGCGAGTTCTTCCGCAGCCCCAGGGCGATGCAACGCCTCAACCGCACCGCCAGCGCCATGATGGCTGGCGCGGCGGCGGCCGTGGTGGCGCGATAAGCGGATTCCGTCGTTCGGAAATCACTCGGCGGCGAGGTTCATCGCCTGCTCGGCGGCACCAAGGTTGCCGAGCGAGGTAACGATGTGCTTGGCCAGCGCGTCGTGAATCGGGCTCTTGGCGTGGTCGGCTCGCAGCAGGCCGATCTCGGCCGGCTCGAGTTCGGGGAAGCCTTCTCGCAAGCCAAGGATGCGCATGTTGGCCTTGAGAGCGCTTTCCGGCAGCACCGATACGGCGAGACCGGCCAGCACGGCGCCCGACAGGGCCAGCGCAGCACTGGAAATATAGGCGACGCGGAAGCGCCGCCCTTCCCGGTCAAGGGCGCGGACGACGTTGGCGCGCCAGCAGCAGTCATCGGGGCCGAGGGCCAGCGGCACCGGATCGAGTTCGTGGACGCTGTGATCGCGTGAACCGACCCAGAACAGCGGCTCGCGTCGGATCACCTCGCCGCGCAGCGAGCCGTGATAGCCGTGGTTGATGATGCCAAGATCGAGCCGACCGTCGCGGATCATGTCGGAGACGGTGACAGAGCGCTGGCACTCGACTGTGATCTCGATCAGCGGATTGATGCGCGAGAAGCCGGCTAGGACCGGCGGCAGCAGCCGATCGGCATAGTCGTCGGGAATGCCAAGGCGGACCGAACCGGTCAGGCCGGGATCCTCGAAGGCAGCCAGCGTCTCGTCGTTGAGACGAATGAGGCGGCGCGCATATTCGAGAAGACGGCGGCCGTCCTCGGTGAGCCGGCTCTGGCGGCCATCGCGCGCAAAGATCGGCTTGCCGACGCGGTCCTCGAGACGGCGCATCTGCATGGAGACGGCCGACTGCGTCTTGTGGACAACGTCGGCGGCGGCCGTGAACGAGCCGACCTCGGCGATGGCGACGAAGGTCCTGAGTTGATCAAGGTCGAGAACGTTCATCTTCAACAATCCTGATGAATGGCCGGTCCGCGGCTAGCCCAGGCGTCACCGCCGGTTTTCGGGTGGCGTCCCATCGCCACGCGTGATCTCATGATGTCAGACGATTGATATCAAGTTTCGTCATGGAACGCATCAAAAACATGCGTTGGACTGATTGATGGGCCCATGAGATAAATCCACTATCGAAACACCGCAGCGGCGTTCCTATCTCAGTTACGCAAGTCTGCCATGCTCCGCCCACGGGCAGCTCAAGTTCGCAGGAGCCAAGACAATGACCCTGATTCTCGATCATGCGTCCTCGCGCCGCGCTTCTCCCCTTCGCCCCGTTCATGAGGCGATGCGCCTTGCCGGCGCCCTGCTTAGCCACCTTGGCGCCCTGATTTCCGCGGAAATCGACCGCCGGCAAACAATGCAGCTGCTCGAGTTCGATGCGCGCGCCCTGAAGGACATGGGCATTTCCCACGCCGATGTCGAAGGCGCGCTGCTGGTGCCGATCGAGCGTAAGCCGAGCTACACGCTGGCCGCCCGCCGCGCCGAGGCGCGCCGTGCCACGCGGGAGCAGGCACTCGAGGCCGCTGCCGCACTGCGTGACTAACACGTACGTATTTCATAAGAGATCCGGATTGGTCAGGCCTCAAACATTCGTTGGGCTGATGATCTGGTAAACGAAATCCAAACGGGGCTTCCAGGTGAAGCCCCGTTGGTGCCTTCACCCCTCAACCTCACCCCTGACCCAACACGCAACGCACCGAACCATCCCAAGCCCCTTGATGGAGCCGATCATGTCCACGACCCTCGCGTCCAACACCCACGCCGCCGCTTCCGTCACGACGTCCGCCTCGCTGGTGCGCGCCGCTGCCGGGCGAACCGTGTCTGTCGCGAAGATCCTGGTCAATCGCTGGATGGCCAAGCAACTCTGCGACTTCACCGACTATGAGCTGGCCGATATCGGCCTCAGCCGGTCCGACTTGCGCGAAGCCTTTGACGGCCCGCTGCACGCCGATCCGTCGCTCAGGCTCGCCGCCATCGCCCATGGCAATTCGGTAAAGATGAACAGTGTTGTCGTGCGCCGCGCGGAGAGCGTGGATTTCACGCCCTTGGTCAGGGGGAGGGAAGAATGATCGTTCCCAGACTAGAAGACTGCGTCAATGATCTGTGCCCCCTCACTCGTCGTCCTGTCAGCCCCGACGCCCTGACCTTCTACAAAGGCAAGGTGGTCGGTTTTGCCGACCGGCAGGCGCGCGACACCTTCCTCGCAGCGATGCTGACCTTCGAGACGGCCATTCAGCCGCCACCGGTGGTTCACTACTCGATGCCGCTTGCCAAGCGGCAGAAGGAGTTTGAAGCGGCCTGATCTTCGCTTTGCGGGCGCACCGCCACCCCGACGCGCCCGTTCCGGGGTCCGGATCCGCCTCCCTTCCGGACCCTTTCCCATCCCGGCCCCCTGCCGGAACACCTGGCGGCGTCGCAAGGCGCCGCCTCTTTTTTTGCCCCTCACGGACGTGCTATTGGCGTGATCATGGCCCATTCCGATTTCCGCACGCCGCGCGTCTTCGTCGCAGCGCCACTCGATGGCGCGCCGGTGTCCTTCGACCGCGACCAGAGCAACTATCTTCTCAACGTGCTGCGCCTCAGGGAAGGCGACGACGTGCTGGTGTTTGATGGCCTGAACGGCGAGTGGCGGGGCCGACTCGGCCTGGCCGGTCGAAGGTCGGCCGAACTCCTCGACCTTCGGCTGAGCCGGCCGCAGCCGCCCGTCCCCGATCTTCTCTATCTCTTCGCGCCGCTGAAGCATGCCCGGCTCGACTACATGGTGCAGAAGGCGGTGGAGATGGGCGCCGGCCGGATGCGCCCCGTGCTGACGCAACACACACAGACGAGCCGGGTGAACATCGAGCGAATGCGGGCCAATGTCATCGAGGCGGCGGAGCAGTGCGGCGTGCTGCACGTTCCCGCCGTCGAGGACGAGGAAAAGCTCGACCGGGCGCTCGATCGCTTCGGGCGCGACGAGCCCCTTCGCCGCTTGATCTTCTGCGACGAAGGCGAGGCGACAACCAATCCGCTTGCCGCCCTATCGGCACTGCCCCGCGGGCCGCTGGCCGTGTTGATCGGACCGGAGGGCGGTTTCTCCGAAGACGAGCGGCACGCGCTGAGAGCCCTTCCCTTCGTCACACCAATTCCCCTCGGCCCGCGCATTCTCCGGGCCGACACGGCGGCGGTGGCCGCGCTTGCCGTCATCCAGGCGATGCTCGGCGACTGGTAGTTTCCCCTCCTGACATGACCGCGCCGACGCGAGGAGCAAAACGTTACCTGCCGACCGCTCAGCGCCAATTGAACAAACGCCGCCGGGCGGCTAGGTTGCCGCCCAATCCGAGGGAGCCTCTCATGGCGCGCGACACGTCCGATACCACGCCGATCACTTCCGTCGCCGATCTCGTCGAGCGGATCGCCGGTGGCTGCAAACCGAAAGACCGCTGGCGGATCGGCACCGAGCACGAGAAAGTCGGCTTCCGCAAGTTCAGCCACGCGCCCGTGCCCTACGAAGGGCCCGGCGGTATCCGCCAGCTGCTTGACGGCATGGAAGGACTGCTCGGCTGGGAGCCGATCGCCGACCAGGGCCGTCCGATCGGCCTCCTTGATCCGACGCACGGCGGTGCCATCAGCCTTGAGCCGGGCGGTCAGTTCGAATTGTCTGGCGCCCCCCTCACCAATCTTCATCAGACGGCGACCGAGTTGCAGGCGCACATGATGCAGGTGCTGGAGATCGCGACGCCGCTGCGGATCGGCTTTCTCGCCCTCGGCGCCAGCCCGGTGTGGACATTGCCGGAGACGCCGGTGATGCCGAAATCGCGCTACGCCATCATGTCAGACTACATGCCGACGGTCGGTACGCGCGGCCTCGACATGATGTTCCGCACCGCCACGGTGCAGGTGAACCTCGACTTTGCTTCCGAAGCCGACATGCGCCGGAAGATGCAGGTGTCCATCGCCTTGCAGCCGATCGCCACGGCGCTGTTCGCCAACTCGCCCTATCTCGATGGCAAGGCTACTGGCCGCCTGTCCGAACGCTCGGAGATCTGGCGCGACACCGATAACGCCCGCGCCGGCATGATCCCCTTCGTGTTCGAGGAGAGCTTCGGATTCGAACGCTATGTCGAATGGGCGCTCGATATCCCGATGTATTTCGTCAAGCGCGGCGACACGTACCATCGCGCCACCGAAGTCACCTTCCGGCAGTTCATGGCCGGTGCCTTCCGCAACCGACTGCCCGGCGTCGAGCCGACCATCGGTGACTGGGACAATCATCTCGGCACATTGTTCCCGGAGGTGCGACTCAAGCGCTATCTCGAGATGCGCGGCGCCGATTCCGGCTCGACCGATCACATTCTGGCGCTGCCAGCCTTCTGGGTCGGCCTGCTTTATGACCAGGCCTCGCTCGATGCCGCCTGGGACCTCATCAAGGGCTGGAGCACCGAGGAACGGCAGCGCCTGCGGGACGATGTGCCGGCGCTGGCACTCAAGGCGGAGATTGGCGGGCGGACGGTGCGCGACATCGGTCGTGAGGTGGTGGCGCTGTCGCGGGCCGGCCTTGCCCGGCGCGCTCAGCTCAACCGGTGCGGCCAGGACGAGACCCAGTATCTCCGGCCACTCGACATCATCCTCGATCGCGGCAAGACCGAAGCCGAGGTGCTGCTCGAGAAATTCGGCGCCAATCTCGACGGCCTGTTCTGTGCACTCGACATGCAGCCAATGGGCGACCTCGGCTGCCTCTGATCGATTTCCGTCAACGAGCCGATGTTTGACGCCCCGGTTCCGCGCCGCCATGATCGCGCGACCTTTCCCGAGTCGCCGCGCGCGGCTTGCCACAGCAATGCCGGATAACCATCGGTGACCGACACCCCCTCCAACGCCGCTGACTACACGGTTTCGGAAATCTCCTTTGCCCTCAAGCGCCGCATTGAGGACGAGTTCGGGTTCGTGCGCGTGCGTGGCGAAATCTCCGGCTATCGCGGGCCGCATTCGTCCGGCCATGCCTATTTCACCCTGAAGGACGAGGGCGCCCGCATCGAGGCCGTGGTCTGGCGCGGCGTGATGGGCAAGCTGCGCTTCAAACCCGAAGAAGGCATGGAGGTGATCGCCACCGGCCGGCTGACCACCTATCCCAATTCGTCGAAATATCAGATCGTCATTGACGCGCTGGAGCCAGCCGGCGCCGGCGCGCTGATGGCGCTCCTCGAAGAGCGCAAGCGCAAGCTGGGCGCCGAGGGGCTGTTCGACCCCGAGCGTAAGCAGCTCCTTCCCTACCTGCCGCGTGTCGTCGGCGTCGTCACCTCGCCAACCGGTGCGGTCATCCGCGACATCCTGCACCGCCTTGCCGATCGCTTCCCGGTGCACGTGCTGGTCTGGCCGGTGAAGGTGCAGGGCGAAGGCTGCGGCGACGAAGTGGCAGCCGGCATCGCTGGTTTCAACGCGCTGCCCGAAGACGGCTCCATTCCGCGCCCGGACGTGATCATCGTGGCGCGTGGCGGCGGCAGCCTCGAGGACCTCTGGGGGTTTAACGACGAGGCGGTGGTACGCGCGGCGGCGGCCAGCGACATCCCGCTGGTCTCCGCCGTTGGCCATGAGACCGACTGGACGCTGCTCGATCTTGTCGCCGACGTGCGTGCGCCGACGCCAACCGGCGCCGCCGAAATGGTGGTGCCGGTGCGTCGCGACCTCATGGACCGCATCGACGATCTCGGCCGCCGGCTCACCGGCGCCAGCCTCCGGGCGGTCGATCTCCGGCGGACGAGGCTCATTGCCGCCACGCGCGCCCTGCCGCGCGCCTCCGACATCCTCGCCCTGCCGCGTCAGCGCTTCGATTCCGCCGCCAACGCCCTGCCCAAAGCCCTTCTTGCCAACACGACGCTGCACGCCCGGCGGTTCGAGCGCGTCGGAGCTCGCCTCACGCCGACGAGCCTTCTCCGAACGCAGGCCCAGCTCGCCGAACGGCTGGCGGTCCTGTCGGCGCGCGGCGGCCGGGCAGTGGCCGAACTGGTCGCCCGCCGACGGGCGCGGCTTGATCAGGTGGCGTCGGTGTTCGAGGCGGTCAACCACATGGCAACGCTCCGGCGCGGCTATGCGCTGGTGCGCGATGGCGAAGGCAGGCCGGTGTTTCGCGCCGCAGATCTCGCCTCGGGCGCGGCGATCGAAATCGAATTCGCCGATGATCGGGTCCGCGCCCGGGTCGGTGAAGCGGCGTCCTTGCCAGTCGAATCGAAGCCAGCACCGCGCCGCGTGAGGGGGAAGCCTGATCTGGACGATCAGGGCAATCTCTTCTGACACTGCGAATCGTGCGTTAGCTCGAATAAACCCGCCCGTCGCCAAGTTCGTTGGGCTGACGGGCGACGACAACCCGGTTGCGGCCGGCCCGCTTGGCGGCGTAGACCGCCTTGTCGGCCTGCTGCAGCATTTGCTCGAACGACGCAGCGGTGTCGGGATAGGCGGCAATGCCCGCCGAGAAGGTGATCTCCGCCGCGCCCTGGCTGGTCGCCACGGGCTGCGCACGGATGACCGCCCGCCAAGCTTCGGTGCGGGCGCGTGCCTCTTCGATGTCGGCGTGGGGCATCAGCACCAGGAACTCCTCGCCGCCCATGCGCACGGCCACTTCGCCAGGACGGAGCGAGCGGCTGAGGACGGCCGCAACCGCCATCAGCGCATCATCACCGGCCTTGTGACCGAAGGTGTCGTTGAGGCGCTTGAAATGGTCGAGGTCGAGCGAGACGGCAACCAGCGACCGTCCGACATCGTCGGCGCTTTCCACCAGCCGGTCGGCGATATTCTCAAGAATGCGACGGTTGTTGAGACCGGTGAGGCTGTCGCGGTGCGCCATCTCGTGCAACTGCTCCTGCAGGCGCAGATTGGCTTCGAGGCGCTCCTCTATCAGCCGCGTCGACAGGTGCAGGCCTTCCTGGGCGCGAAGATAATCGGTGATGTCGCGCAACACATAGGCAACGCTGTGCGAATAGCGCGCGCCATCGATGACAACGGTCCGCACCTCGTAGGTACGATCGCCCCTGTGCCAGCGGCGCACCAGTTCGCTGCCATCAAACAGGCTTGCCCGGTCCGCCGGTCCGAAGGTGGTGCCAAGCCCCGAAAAAGACTGGCCGACGAGTTGCCCGCCGCCGAAGATCCGTCGCATCGCCGCGTTGGCCTCGGCGATCAGGCCAGTTCCGGAGACCACCAGAATGCCATCGGGGTGGGCGGCGACCACCGCACTGAGGGCGACGGGCGCCAGTGTCAGGAAGTGATTGCGGCTGACCAGGAAACTGTAGATCACCGGGACCACGACGTAGGCGAGTGGCGTCGGATCGAAGCCGAAAACGCGCAGTCCGGCGAAGTTGTAGGCAGCGTTGGCCGCCCAGGGCACCATGGCCGAGAGAAGAAGGCCGGCAAACTGGGCGCGATGGACCGGCGGCGCCTTGATCGCCGCCCAGAGTGTCCGGATCGCCGTCAGTGTCATGAAAACGTAGATGGCGATCATCGCCGCGAAGAACACCGACCCATGCTCATAGAGCAACTGATGCGGATAAGCCGGAGTCGGATCGGGCGTTACCGCGACATAGATGAGGTGATGCAGGTCGTTGGTGATGGCGATCGCCAGCACCGTGACACCGGCGGCAATGCAAAGGCCGGTGTGCGATGACGCGTTTGGCAGATCGGAACCGCGAATGTAGGCGGCCATGAACAGCATCCACGAGACCGGCGTGGTGATGATGCCGTACCAGGCGAGTTCCGAGTAGAACAGCTTCATCGCCGGTTCGTCGGCGCTGACATCGAGAATGGCGCAGATCGCCCACCAGCACCCCGAGGCCATCAGCATGAGATAGTCGGTGCGTCCGGGAAAGCTGCCAATGCGCAACGTGTGCCAGGTGGTCGCGCACGTCCCGACCACGACGAGAGCCAGGATGACGGCGGCGGGCTGCACGGGGATTGGGCTCCGCGGAAAATGTTCGATGAAAATGATTCTCAGCATATATCCTGCGGAATCTTTCCATTTGGTTTCATTTTCATGCATCCATGGTCGGCACCCACGGCAGCCGGATGTGTTCTGGGCTGGACAGCGGCGAGCGCAACGGCTTTTGTGGGGACCTGCCCCATGCGGGTTTTTCCGGAACCCCCAATAAACCAGGACGCCGAAATGACCGCCTATCGCACGTTGAACGGCTTCAAGGTCGCCACTGAGCTCGCCGACTTCATCGAAGGCGGGGCACTGCCCGGCACCGGCCTCGAGCCTGGTCGCTTCTGGGCGGCACTCGCCGACATCATCGGTCGCTTCGGCCCGGAGAACCGGCGTCTTCTCGACCGGCGCGATGCGCTGCAGCAGCAGATCGATACCTGGCATGTCGCTCACCCCGGCGCCATCGACCCCATCACCTACCGGGCCTTCCTGACGGAGATCGGCTATATCGTTCCCGAGCCGGCGCCCTTTTCCATCGAGACCACCGGTGTCGATCCGGAGATCACCGACGTGGCCGGGCCGCAGCTCGTCGTCCCGGTCATGAACGCCCGCTACGCGCTCAACGCCGCCAACGCCCGCTGGGGCAGCCTCTATGACGCCCTCTACGGCACCGACGCCCTCGGCACGCCGGTGCCGAAAGGCGGTTTCGACGCCGAACGGGCGAAGGCGGTGGTAGCGCGGGCCAAGGCCGTACTCGACGGAGCAGCGCCACTCGAATCCCGCAGCCACGCCGATGTCGCCGCTTACTTCATCACCGAGGATGGCCTCAAGGTGCGCTTTGCCGACGGCAACGAGGAAGAGTTCGCCGATCCCGAGGCTTTTGTCGGCTATCGCGGCGAGCCGGAGGAGCCGGCCGGCATTCTCCTGAAGCGAAACGGCCTGCACATCGACATCCACTTCGACCGGAGGAGCCCGATCGGGGCGGGCGATCCCGCCGGTATCGTCGACATCCTGGTCGAGAGCGCGCTCACTACCATCATGGACTGCGAGGACTCGGTGGCCGCCGTCGACGCCGAAGACAAGGTAGCGGTCTATCGCAACTGGCTCGGGCTGATGCGCGGCGATCTCGAGGCGAGCGTCGACAAGGGCGGCGTCACGACGACGAGGCGGCTCGCCGCCGACCACAATTTCATCCGGCCCGACGACTCGGATGGCGCGCTGAAGGGACTCAGCCTGATGCTGGTGCGCACCGTCGGCTCGCTTCTCACCACCGACGCCGTGCTCGATGCCGACGGCAACGAGACAGCCGAATGCCTGCTCGACGCGCTGGTGACCTCGGCGATCGCCCTCCACGACATCGGCCCGAACGGCCGGCGCGTGAACAGCCGCAGCGGCGCCGTCTACATCGTCAAGCCGAAGATGCACGGCCCTGAAGAGGTCGCCTTCGCCGACCGGCTGTTTTCTGCCGTCGAAGCGGCGCTCGGCCTTAAGCCGCTCACCCTCAAGATGGGCATCATGGACGAGGAACGGCGCACCTCGGTCAATCTCCGGGCGTCGATCGCTGCGGCGAAATCGCGCGTGTTCTTCATCAACACCGGCTTCCTCGATCGTACCGGCGACGAGATCCACACCTCGATGCTGGCCGGCCCGATGGTGAGGAAGGGCGACATGAAATCGGCCGCCTGGATTACCGCCTACGAGGCCGGCAACGTCGACGCCGGTCTTGCCCTCGGCTTTTCCGGCCATGCCCAGATCGGCAAGGGCATGTGGGCGGCGCCCGACCGTATGGCGGCGATGCTCACCGAGAAGATCGGCCATCCGCGGGCCGGTGCCTCCACCGCCTGGGTGCCGTCGCCGACGGCGGCGACGCTGCATGCCCTGCACTATCTCGAGGTCGACGTCGCCGCCCGGCAGGCCGAACTCTCCAGTCGCCAACGTGCCTCGCTCGACGCGCTCCTGACGCTGCCGATCGCTCCGGATCGGCCATGGAGCGCCCAAGAGATCGCCGAGGAACTCGACAACAACGCACAGGGTCTTCTCGGCTATGTCGTTCGCTGGATCGACCAGGGCGTCGGTTGCTCCAAGGTGCCCGACATCCACGACGTCGGCCTGATGGAGGACCGGGCGACGCTGCGCATCTCCAGTCAGCATATCGCCAACTGGCTGAAGCACGGCGTCGTCAGTCGCGAACATGTGATGGAGACGCTGAAGCGGATGGCGGCCGTCGTCGACAGGCAAAACGAGGGCGACCCCGCCTACCGGCCAATCGGCACGGATTTTGAGGGATCACTGGCCTTTCAGGCCGCCGTCGCGCTTGTCCTGACCGGCGACCGTCAGCCAAACGGCTATACCGAACCGGTACTCACCGCCTTTCGGCGTAAGCGAAAAGTCGAGATCGCCATGAGATGAATTGATCGGGGCGAAGACCTATCTAAGGATTATGGCGCTCGGCGGTTTTCCATCTTTGGACAAGACCTTGCCGCCGGGAGCCGGGTCGCCTGGACCCATTTGAAGTCGCTGAGGAGGCGCCGCCATGACCGTCCGGGACATCTTCACGATCATCGATATTTACAATGACAAGATGAACGCCTCGACGGCAGCGCTGGAGTTCGCGTCGCGACGAAAAGCCCATGTCACCGGCCTCGCGCTGGCGCTCGAGCCGATCGCGCCCGGCTTCCTCGCTTCGCCGGTGCCGGCAGAATATCTCGTCGAGGCCATCACCAACGCCGAGACTTCGGCCAAGGAGGCCGCTGCCGCCTTCGCCGCGGAGGCGGCGAAACTTGGTGTCGACGCGGAGGCCCGCAATGCCACCGTCTATTCCGGCGGTACGCCGGCCATCGTTCGGCAAGCGCAGCTTTCCGACCTGATCGTCGTCGGTCAGGACGACTCCGAGCACGGCGAGCCGATGCGCGCCGCCATCATTGAGACGTTGCTGTTCGAATCCGGCGTCCCGGTGCTGATCATCCCCTCGGCGTGGAACAAGCCGATCACCTCCGAGAAGGTGATGATTGCCTGGGATGGCTCGTCGACGGCAGCTCGCGCCGTGCATGCCGCCTTGCCGGCGCTGAGGGTCGCCACGTCGATCGAGGTGGTGATGGTGGCCGGCTCCAAGCACTGGTCCGGCGAACCGGGTGCCGATGTCGCCGCCTATCTCGCCCGCCACGACCACAAGGTCACCGTGACGACGCTGCCGCGTTCGGCACCGGAAGTATCGACGGTGCTTATCAACCACGCCGCCGAAAGCGGCGCCACCATGCTGGTGATGGGCGGCTACGGCCACAACCGCTTCCGCCAGTTCGTGCTCGGTGGCGTCACGCGCGACATGCTGGAAAAGATGACCATCCCGACGCTGATGACCCACTGATCTTCAATGCCGGAACGCGGCCAGCCGTGTTCCGGTCCCCCGCACCGCCGAGCCCTGGCCCGACATGAGCTTTCAGAGCCTCGACCCTTTCTTTCGGCCGAAGCGCGTGGTGCTGATCGGCGCGACGGCGCGGCCGAATTCGGTCGGCTCGGTGCTTGCTCGCAACCTCGCCACCTTCGGCCGCGACCGGATTGCCTTCGTCAATCCCTTTGTTGAGGAAATCGACGGCATCGTCGTCCACCCCTCGCTCGCCGACCTTGCCGCCCCCGTCGATCTTGCGGTGGTCGCCGTGCCGCCGGAGGCCATCGTCGGTGTCATGGAGGAGCTCGGCACCGCCGGCATCCGCCACGCGGTGGTGATCACCACAGGTCTTGGTCACGGGCCGGACAGCCGTCTCGAGGCGATGACCGACGTGGCCCGGCGACATGGCATCCGGATACTCGGCCCCAATAGCGCCGGCCTGCAGATCCCATCGATCGGCCTCAACGCCAGTTTTGCCCAACGAGCGGCGGTACCGGGCGATCTCGCCTTCATTTCGCAATCCGGCACGCTCACCCACGCCGCCCTTGACTGGGCGGCACGGCATGGCGTCGGCTTCTCCGGCATTGCCGTGCTGGGGGATGCTGTCGACGTCGACTTCGACGAAATGCTCGACCATTTCGCCCTCGACCACCGCACCCGGGCGATCCTGCTTTATCTCGAGAGCATCCGCGACGCCCGTGCCTTCCTGTCGGCGGCGCGTGCCGCTGCCCGCTCGAAGCCGGTGGTGGTGATCAAGGCCGGCCGCCACGCCGCCGGCGCCCGTGCCGCCCGCTCGCACACCGGCGCGCTGGCCGGCGTCGACGCCGTCTATGATTGCGCCTTTCGCCGGGCCGGTCTTCTGCGGGTGGCCGATCTCGATGAGATGTTCGCCGCCGCCGAGACGCTCAGCCTCGTGCCGCGCATCCAGGGCAAGCGCATCGCCGTCGTCACCAATGGCGGTGGCGCCGGGGTGCTGGCTGCCGACCGCGTCATCGACCTCGGCGGCGAGATCGCCACGCTCGGCGACGACACGATCGCCACGCTCGACAAGCTGCTGCCGCCGGGCTGGTCGCGCAGCAATCCGGTGGACCTCATCGGCAATGCAGCCGCTGACCGCTATGGCGCAGCGACGCGGGCAGTGCTGGCCGACAGCGGCGTCGACGCGGTGGTCGCCATCAACTGCCCGACGCCGCTTGCCCCGTCCAAGCTCGCCGCTGAGGCGGTGGTTGACGCCTTCGCCGACTACCGGCACGGCCGCTACGATGGCAAGCCGCTGATCGCCGCCTGGCTCGGTGAGGACGATGGCTGGAGCGCCACCTTTGCGCGCGCACGCATTCCGGCGCTCGAAACGCCGCACGGCGCGGTCGAGGGATTGATGCAACTGGTCCATCATGCCGAGGCGCAGGCGGCACTGACGGCAACGCCAGCCGACGTCCTCGCCGGCTTTTCG
This sequence comes from Pseudomonadota bacterium, assembly GCA_018262575.1. GTDB lineage: Bacteria > Pseudomonadota > Alphaproteobacteria > Rhizobiales > Pleomorphomonadaceae > Pleomorphomonas. The sequence goes on from JAGSYU010000003.1 coordinate 28,618, forward strand.
CCCGACCGGAGCCGCGCAGCGGCGGTAATCGCCGGAGCGCTTGCTGACGGCCGCCTATGGCTCAAGGCGAGCGAAGTGGTCGAGCTTTTGGCCGCCTACAGCATTCCCATCGTACCGGCGCTGGCCGCCGCCGATGCCGCTGAAGCCCGGCTTCTTGCGACTGGCCTTCTCGGCGAGCACCGCTCGTTGGTGGTGAAGATTGCCTCGCCCGATATCGTCCACAAATCCGACGTGGGCGGCGTGGAGCTGGAGCTTTCCAGCCCCGAAGCCGTAGGCGTGGCGACCGAGGCGGTGATCGCCCGCGCCAAAGCCGCCCGGCCCGACGCCCGCATCGACGGCGTGACGCTTCATCCGATGATCGTGGCCCCCAAGGCGGTGGAACTGATCGCTGGTGTCACCGACGATCCGGTGTTTGGGCCGGTGATGGTCTTCGGGCGCGGCGGCACAGCCGTCGAGGTGATCAACGACCGCGCGCTGGCCCTGCCGCCGCTCGACGCCAACCTTGCCCGCGACCTGATTGCCCGCACGCGCGTCGCCCGCCAGCTCCAGGGCTATCGCGACCGGCGCCCGGTCGACGTCGAGCGCCTGGCCGGAATCCTGCAACGGCTCGCCCAACTGGTCGCCGAGCACCCGGCGATCAGCGACATCGATCTTAATCCGCTGATCGCCGAGGCCGACAGACTGACGGTCGTCGACGCGCGCGTGACGCTCACCGCCGGTCCGACCACGCCGAGCGGCGCCGCGTATCATCCGCGTCTTTCCATCCGTCCCTACCCGACCGAATGGGAGGAGTCCCTCAGATTGCCCGGCGGCCGATCTGTCTTCCTGCGGCCGGTTCGGCCAGAGGACGAAGGACGCTACCTTGCCTTCTTCTCGAAAATGACCGCCGAAGACATGCGGCTGCGCTTTTTCCAGCGTGTCCACGATCTCGGTCATGCCTTCGTCGCCCGCTTGACTCAGATCGATTACGCCCGCGCCATGGCCTTCATCGCTCTTGATCCAGACAGTGGCGACATGCTCGGTGGTGTCCGGCTGCACGGCGACCCGGGTGGCGGCGACGGGGAGTATGCCGTATCGGTGCGCTCCGACCTCAAGGGGCTCGGCCTCGGTCGCGCGCTGATGGCCCAGATCATCCGCTATGCCCGCCGCGAACGCTACGCCCGCATCCACGGCGAAGTGCTCTCCGAAAACCGCCAGATGCTCCAGATGTGCACGCGGCTCGGCTTCGTTCTGACACCGGATCCGGACAGCCCGGAGATCATCAAGGTGTCCCTCGACCTCAGGACAATCGCGGACTGACCTAAAGTCTAGCAACGCCATGCCGAGAGGGCGCGACTGGGGCCTTGGCGAAGGAAGGGGCAGAACAGGTTTGGTTTTCAAGCCTTTTCCGGCTGCGAACCAGACAGCTTTACAACTTTACAACTGCCTGGATGGAGACTGCCGTCCGCAAACGATTGTGGAGCTGACAAATTTTCCCGTTTTTGGCGTGTTCCATCCACTGTTTCTTTACCGGACCGCAGCAGAGTTCACAAAAGTGCGCGTGGAGTACGCGCGCCGTCTCGTGGCGGGCGCCAATCCGGGGGGAATAGATGTCGCTCACGGCTTTTCTGTCGAACCGTTCGATTTCGATGAAAATCGGCGGTGGTCTTGTTTCCCTCGCAGTACTGGCCATCATCGTCGGCGGGGCGGGTTTCCTGGGGCTCAGCCGACTGGGGCTGGCCGTCGACATGACGTCGAAATCGGCCTCGGTGCTGGCGACCGTCAACGACGCCGGCAACGCCATTACCACCTTCATCCAGGACCGTGACAACGGCGCAGCTTCCCAGGCCAGCCATCTGCTCGATCAGGTGACCGCCAGCCTCGACGAGCTCGGCGGCACGTCCGACCCTGGCCTCGCCCCGGCCTATGGGGCCGTCGACCAATTCCGCGCGTCCATCGGCGTCCTGTCCTCGTCCTCGGACGCGGTGGCCGCCAGCGCCGCCGCCACCATGGAACTGCTCTCCAACATGCAGAACCGGGCCGGACAGATCGAGTCCGACGCCGCGACCAAGGCCAAGGAGTTCCAGACCAAGGCCAGTGAAGCCGCCCTTGCCACCAACTCCGCCGCCAACCTGGCGGTCACCGCCTACAAGATCGAGATTTCCGCGGTCAAGGCCAGCGAACTCCTGGCCAAGTTCGCGGCCAACCAGGACACCGCCAACGTCAACGCCGCGTTGAAGGCCGTCATGTCGGTCCGGGCGATCGTCAACCAGATCAGAGCCCTCGGCGCCGACGATGAGATCAAGGCGCAGGCGAGTGCCATCGAGACGGCCGCCAAAGGGCTGGTGCCGCTGCTGGACGAGATGCGAAAGGGCGACAATCCATTCGCGGTCGAGCAGAAGCGTCTCTTCGCCCTCGACGGTCTTGCCAAACTCAGCAGCGGGACCGATGAGATCATCCGCCTGGCCGGCCAGCAGAGGGATCTTGCCAGCTACAACATGCAGGCGCTTTTGGACGACGCCACCAAGGCGCGCGAACTTTCCGACCTCGCCACCACCTTCGGCAGCGAGATCGACCAGCTAGCACTGCAGACCACGACCTATCGCTACGACCCGGAAGCGGTCAGCACCAAGGGGATGCTGAAGGCCGCCGACGGCGCCAAGGAGACGGGCCAGAAGATCGTCGCGGCCGGCGGCGTCGACCCCTCCAAGGACATCGACCGTTTCAAGGAGGCATTCACCAAGCTGGTTGATGCGTCCAAGGCGTTCATGGGCGCCCGTGCGGAGTCGCGCAGCCAATCCGCTGCCGCCATTTCCGCCATCAAGACGGTGGTCGACGATCGCGCCACCGCCGCCAGCCGCAACCGCGCCTCGAGCACATTCACCATGTCCGGCACACTGGGTGTGGCGCTGGTGCTTGCGCTGATCATCGGCATCGTGCTGTCGCGCCTCATCACCCGTCCGATCACCAGCCTCACCGCCGCCATGCGGCGGCTGGCCACCGGCGACACCGACATGGCGCTCGACCTTGCTGGCCGCAAGGACGAAATCGGCGGCATGTTCGGGGCTGTCCGGGTCTTCCGCGACAATGCCATCGAGCGTCGCCGCCTCACCGAGCAGACCGAGGTCGAACAGCAGGCGCGGACGCATCGGCAGGAAACCATCGAAGGCGTGATCAACGAGTTCCGCCTGGAAATCGAGCAACTCGTCGGCGTCGTTGCCGGCAATGCCGACCAGATGGAAGCCACCGCACGAGCGCTGGCCGCCATCGCCGAAGAAGCCCGTGACCGCGCCAGTACTGCCGCCTCGGCCTCCGAGCTTGCGTCCGACGGCGTTCAGACGGTTGCCGCCGCCGCCGAGGAGCTGTCGGCGTCGATCGGCGAGATCTCGCGTCAGACCGATACGGCGACTGCGGTTGCCCAGCGTGCCACCGGCGAGGCAAAGAAGACCGATGCCACCATTTCCGGCCTTGCCGACGCGGCAACGCGCATCGGCAACGTCATCACCCTGATCAAGGCGATCGCCGAGCAGACCAACCTTCTCGCCCTCAACGCCACCATCGAGGCGGCCCGTGCCGGCGAGGCCGGCAAGGGCTTCGCCGTCGTCGCCTCCGAGGTGAAAAACCTCGCTGGCCAGACCGCCAAGGCCACCGAGGAGATCGCCTCGCAGATCGCCCAGATTCAGGCGTCGACCGGCGAGGCCGTCACGGCCATCCGCGCCATCTCCGACATCATGGGCGAAGTCGACCGGACGACCAACGTGATTGCCACCGCCGTGGGCGAACAGGGTCACGCCACAGCCGAGATTTCGCTGAACGCCCAGAAGGCGGCTGGCGGCACCAAGTCGGTGGCTGACGAGACGCAGGCGCTGACCCGCGTCGTTGGCGAGACGTCGCAGTCGGCGAGCCAGGTCCTGGCGGTTTCCAACGACATGAACGATCAGGCGAGCCGCTTGCGCGAGGTGGTCGAGAACTTCATCAACAGGGTGATGGCGGCCTGACCGATGTTCGGGGGGAGAGGCAAGTGGGCGGGTTCCGAAAGGGCCCGCCCACTCCATTCGCATTCTGAAAATGCAATTATTTTCTTTTTATTGATTTCTTGCATTTTGACGACGTCGGAGCCATATTTTCGACGGACGGAGAGCGGCCGCCGCATCGCAGGATGCATTGGCCGGATATGGAGTTGAGGATATGGCTTCCAAGCTGGACCAATTGCGCGAGATGACCGTGGTGGTTGCCGATACCGGCGACATCGACGCCATCAAGAAATTCAAACCGGTCGATTGCACGACCAACCCGACGCTGGTGTTGAAGGCCATCGGCCTGCCGGCTTACGAGCCGATTCTGGCGGACGCTGTCGCCTGGGGCAAGAAAAAGGGCGGCAACCAGGACGCGACGATCAAGGCCATCGGCGATCGCCTCGCCGTCGCCGTCGGCACCGAACTCACCAAGCTGGTTGAGGGCCGCGTATCGACCGAGGTCGACGCCGACCTGTCCTTCGATACCGCCGCCACTGTTGAAAAGGCGCGCGCCATCATTGCCGCCTACAAGGCCAATGGCGTCGAGCGCGACCGGATCCTGATCAAGGTGGCCGGCACCTGGGAAGGCATCCGCGCCTCGGAGATCCTTCAGAAGGAAGGTATCGACACCAACATGACGCTGATCTTCGACATCGCCCAGGCCATTGCCTGCGCCGATGCGAAGGCCTTCCTGATTTCGCCCTTCGTTGGTCGTATCCTCGACTGGTATGTCAAGGCCGAGGGCCGCACCTTCACGCCGGCCGAAGATCCGGGCGTCGTCTCGGTGCACGCCATCTACGACTACTACAAGGCGCATGGCATCCCGACCGTGGTAATGGGCGCATCCTTCCGCTCGCAGGGTGAGGTCGAGGCGCTGGCCGGTTGCGACCGCCTGACGATCTCGCCGGCACTGCTCGACGCGCTGGCCGCCGACACCGGCACGCTGCAGCGCGCTCTGTCGCCGCACAAGCCCGGCCCGAAGCCGCCGGAAGTCAAGCTCGACGAGAGGGCCTTCCGCTGGGCCATGAACCAGAGCCCGATGGCCACCGAGAAGCTGGCCGAGGGCATCCGCCTGTTCGCCAAGGATCTCGGCGAGCTGCGCAAGATCGTCGCCACGCGCTTCACCGCCTGACGACCAGGGCCGGCGGGGCGCCTTTCAAGTCGGCGCCCCATCAGCCATCTCCCCGGGCCGGCACGTCGACGACGGACGACGTGCCGGACGCCGGTGACAGACGACCTCCTCTTCCCCGTCCAAGGCGCACATATGCCCCGGCCCCGCCGCAGCGAAGACATGATCGTTGAGATCGCCCGCCTCCGCTACGAGCAGCGCCTGCCGCAGACCGAAATCGCCCGCCTGCTCGAGATTTCCGAGGCCACCGTCAGCCGGGCGCTGAAGTCGGCGCTGGACCTTGGCTATATCGAATTCCAGGTAACGCCCAAGGCGTTCCGCGACGCCGCTGTCGAACAGCGGCTGAAAGCCTATCTCGGCCTCCGCCTCGCCGTCGTTGTCGAAAGTCGGGCCGGCACCCACGCCCCGGCCGATACGCTGGGCAAGGCGGTCGCCCGCGTCATTGAGGACACGCTGAAGAGCGGCGACGTGCTGGGCGTTTCCGATGGCGCCACGGCCGCCGCCATCGCTGCCGCTGCCCGCCGGCCACCGGCCCGCGACATCAATGTCGTGGCGCTGGTCGGAGGTGTCGGCGCACCGGAACACTACACCCACTCCTCCGAAGTGTGCCGCCGTCTGGCCGCCGGGCTCGGTGCCCAGGCCTGGCAATTGCCGGTGCCGGCCATCGTCGATGACGCCGGTGCGGCGCGCCTCATGCGCGATACCGGCGCGGTACGCGGTGTCTTTTCGATGATGGACCACCTCGCCATCGCCGTGGTCGGCGTCGGCGCCATCTCAGCCACCGCCATGGTGTTTCGCGAGGGCTTCATCGCCCCCGGCAAGCTCGCGGAAATCCGCGCCCACGGCGCCGTCGGCACCATCTGTGGCCGCTTCTTCGGCCGGGACGGCCGACCGGTCGGTACCGAGTTCGACGACCGAACCCTCTCCATTTCGCTTGAGCGCCTGACGCGGGTGCCGCTGTCCATCGCCGCCGCGCTGTCGCCGCAGAAGGCCGAAGCGATCCGCGCCGCCGTTGCCGGCGGTCTTGTCAACGCCGTGGCAACCGACGTCGAGACCGCCGAGGCGCTGATGGCAATGCCCCGGTGAGGGGGTGCCTGCCCGCAAGCCCTTGCGATTTCTGGCGGGATTGCACTGCGTACCGGTCCGCATGTTTGGCCAGCCCCCTTCGGCACATCTGGCCTTGACCGACGGCTCGGTCGATGCTGACAAGCGCCGTCGTAACGCCGGTCTAGTCTTCTCCTGACACCACACGGGAGACCATCATGACCATTGCCGACGACATCATTGCACTCGAAAAGGGCGCCCTCGACCGCTGGTGCGTCGGCGACCCCGACGCCTTCCTGGCGCTGTCGGCCGAGGACGTCAGCTATTTCGATCCATTCCGGGAAAGCCGCCTCGATGGCCACGCGGCGCTTAGTGCGCTTTACGGCGGCCTGCGCGGCCAGATCGACGCGCCGCGCCACGAGATGATCGACCCGAAGGTGCAGGTGGTGGGCGATGCCGCCGTGCTCACCTTCCGCTTCGTATCCTGGAACGGCAGCGAAGGCGCCCGCGTCGCCTGGAACTGCTCTGAGGTCTACCGGCGCGATGCCGAGGGCTGGCGGGTCATCCACACCCATTGGTCGTTCACCGGCGCCGGCCTTGCCTCGGGGCAAGCGAGCACTTGAGGAACCAGAGCGCCCGCTTTCGCCAGCGCTCTATCCTGTTGGATCAACGCATCTTCCTTACGCGCATCGGTGCCTGCTTTGCTCGAAAATGCTCTATTGGGTTTTCCGCTTAGGCGTTGCTATGTTGGAAGACAAGCGCAACAGCGGGTGGATGGAATCATGGCGGATGTCAGGGCAATCTGCGCGATCGGCCAACACGGCCAGATCGGGCTCAACGGCGAGTTGCCCTGGGAGGGCAATCCGGAGCGGGAATTCCGCGCCGACGTCGAGCGCTTCTACGAGGTGACGCGCGGCCACGTCATGCTGGCCGGGCCGCACACCATCTCCACCCTGCCCAACTTCATGCAGTTCGACCGCACGCTCTGCGCCGTTCGCTCCAGCGACCGGCCGGAAGAGGTGCTGGCCCGCTTCCCCGACCGCGTCGTCTATGTCGCCGGTGGACCGGCGGTGTGGGCGGCCTACGCGGGCTTCATCCGCCATTGGGACATCAACCGCCTGCCCTATGACGGCCCAGCCGACCGCTGGTTCAAGCCGGAATGGCTGGTGTCAGCACGCTGACTGGCCGACGACACACAGCAGAAAGGCGCCAGAGCACTGCCCTGACGCCTTTGTTGTTTCCAGTTTCCCGAAAAGCGTTTCCAAAACCTCGACGCGACAGTGTTTGTTTCTGCGTCAGAGGCTCTTCAGCCACTCCATGCGCTTGCCGAGGTCGGGAGTGTCGAACACGAGCTTGCCGGCGACGATCGCCTGGGCACCAGCCTTGCGCAGCACCGGCACGGTATCCTCGCGAATGGCACCGTCAGCGACCAGCACGATGCGGTGATCGGTGGGAACACCAGCAATGTATTTCTGCGCCTCTTCGAGGCGCTGCGTGGCGGCCCGGTTGATGCCTTCGCGCTCGCCGATCTCGGCGCCGAACAGCGTGACAAAGCCGACGCGCGGCAGATGGCGGATCAGCTTGGCAACCGGCGTATCAACCTTCAGCACGATTCCGGCGACGAGGCCAAGCTCGTTGATGCGGGCGATACCGCTGTCGGTGAGCAGCGTGTTCTCGGCGTGAATCGAGATGGCATCGGCACCGGCCGCAGCGAATTGATTGATTTGGTTGATGAGTGCCGGCTCGCCCACCATCAGGTGGACGTGAATGGGCTTGTCGGTGATGGACCGGATGCGGGCGACGATTTCCGGAAACATCAACAGCGTGTCGGCGAAGATGCCGTCCGACGCGTCGATGTGAATGACGTTGGAATAGGGATCGATGCGGGCCACTTCGTCGGCAATGCGCAGGAGATCAGACGACCACATTGAGAATTCGGTGATCAGGTGGTCGGTCGGGAGGCGGTCGATCCATCCGGCGGCGGGGCGGTTCATCAGGCGTTTCTCCGGGTGTCAGAACATGCGGGGCATCCGCCGGCCGACGGCCCTCGCCGGCCCGCTGGCGCGCCATGTTCAAGATTGCGCACAAGGACTTGGATAGCACTAGTGCTTTCGTAGGGAAGAGTGCTTTTTTCGCGCGGCCGGCATGCCACAGCATGCCTCCCCTGCCCGCAACGCAAAACGGCGGAGCCAAGCCCCGCCGCTTCATGCGCGATCCTAAGCGTCTATCAGGCAACCAGATCGAACAGGTAGCTGGTGCTGTTCGACGAGGTCGAAGAGCCGCTGGCGCTGTAGGCGGTCTGGTTGCTCTCGGTGAGAGCCTCCTGGAGTTCCTTCAGCAAGTCGGCGATCGAACTGCCGGACGACGAACTGGTCGAGGCTTCGGTCGACTCTTCGCCCTCAGGCGGCGGCCCGGGAGGCGGCCCGCCGGCCCCCTTCGGTCCACCGGCACCCTGGGCGCCCTGGCCTTGGGAGAAGGTCTCATCGAAGACCTCGGCGAGTTCGTCGGCCTGGTCGGCGGTCAGCGTGCCGGCGTCGACCTGCTGCTGGATAAGATCGGCGATCTTCTCCTTCATCTCGTCGGGAGACGGCGGCTTGCTGCCGGACGTCTCACTCGACCGGCCGCTCGACAGCGTCTCATCGATGCTCTCGAGCGCCGTGGCGAGCGCGGACTGGTCGCTGGACTGGATGCTGCCGGTGCTGATGTCTGACTTGAGCGTCGACTGCAGCCGGGTGAGCGGCGACTGGTAGGCAGTGGTGGAAGAAATCGAGGTCATTTTCCCCCTCGGGCTAGAGTCTTACGCATTACATTCGACAAGCCAAGCGCTCCGTCCGTTAACGAGCGGTAACCAATGGGCTGGCGTGGTAACGACACGTTTCGATAGTCACGAAACGAAACATTGAGATACAAAATAACTGCTATGACCAACCGCCCGAATGCTAATGCTCGGCCGTTTAATGGGGATGGCCTTTCTTCATGCAGAACCACATCCTGCTCGTCGAAGATGACAATGACATCAATACGCTGGTCTCGCGCTACCTGAAGGCCAACGACTGCCGAGTGTCTGTGGCCCGCGATGGTCGCGAGATGGATCGCATCTTGTCGACCTCGCGCGTCGACATCGTTCTGCTCGATATCATGTTGCCAGGCGAGGACGGGCTCAGCATCTGCCGGCGCCTGCGCAACACCTCGACCATGCCGATCATCATCCTGTCGGCGCGCGGCGAAGAGATCGACCGGGTGGTCGGCCTTGAGATCGGTGCCGACGACTATATCGCCAAGCCGTTCAGCGCCCGTGAACTCCTGGCGCGCATTCGTGCCATCCTGAGGCGCAGCAGCCTGCCAGCCGCCAAGACGACGCGGTCGGAGGCGCGCCACCTCGGCTTTGCCGGCTGGGTGATCGACACCCGTGAACGCAGCCTGACGACGCCGTCGGGTGCCAAGGCGACTCTGACCGGCGCGGAGTTCGACCTGCTGGTTGCTTTCGCCGAGCGGGCGGGCATCACGCTCAGCCGCGACCAGCTTCTGGAACTGACGCAAGGCCGGCTCGCCGCGCCGTTCGAGCGATCGATCGACATCCTGGTGAGCCGCCTGAGGCGCAAGCTCTCCCCCGACGACGAGAAGTCGGAGTTCATCCGCACCATCCGTTCGGAGGGCTACCTGTTCACGCCGGAAGTGACGACCTCATGATCCGCAGAATCCTGCGCCTGGTCTTCGATTCGGTCGCGGGCCAGGTCATCGTCCTGCTGGTGGTGTCGATCGCCACCATGCATGGCGTACTGACTGCCTATTTCTTCCTGTCCAACCCGCGTGGCGCCTTTGCCGTTTCACCGGCCGAGACCGCTGGCGAGATCGGCGCGACCGCCCATCTGCTGGCCGCCGCTAGCCCCGACGAGCGGCCGCGGCTCATCGAACTGATGATGAAGGGCACGCTGCCGTCGATCGCTGTCTGTGCAGAGCCGGTGCCGAAGGAGGCCGACGAGGTCAGATTCGGACCGCTCGCCTCCCGTCTCGGCACCGCGGCCACCGCCCGCAAGGTGTTCGGCACCCATTCAGCGCCGGGCGACGAACTGATCGGCCCGCTGTATCTGACGCTCACCGATGGGGCTTGCTACCGGCTTGATCTGCCGGAAGCCGAAGCACCGCATTTCTTCGGTCCCGGGACGACGATGCTTGGCTTTCTGCTGATTACCACCGTGGTGCTGGTAAGCTGGGCGATGGTGGTGATCATCGGCCCGCTCCGGCGCTTCGAAGCCGCCGTCGAGCGACTGCGCGACATGCGCTCCGGGGTATCCGTTCCCGAGATCGGCCCGCGCGAACTGCGCTCCGCCATCTCCGCCTTCAATCGCATGCGCGCCCGCATCGGCAAGCTGATGGCAGAGAAGACCACCATGCTGGCCGCCGTCAGTCACGACCTCAGGACGCCGATCACCCGCCTGAGATTGCGCGCCGAGTTCATCGAAGACGAGACCATTCGCGAGCCGATGCTGGCCGACCTCGACCACATGGCGGCGCTGACCCAGGTCGCCCTCGTCCACCTGTCGGGCACCGACAGTCCCGAGCCGTTCGTCCAGACCGATCTGCCGAGCCTGTTGCAGACGATTGCCGACCAGTTCGCCGATCTCGGCCATGCGGTCTCCTACGAGGGGCCGAGCCGGCTCGCCGCCCGCGTTCGCCACCGCGACATCCTGAGGGCGGTGACCAACCTCGTCGAGAACGCCGTGCGTTACGGCGACAAGGTGGTTGTGTCGCTGAAGACCCTGCCGGGCCATCGGCTGACCATCTCCGTCGCCGACAACGGCCCCGGCATACCGGCCGCCGAGCGCGAGCACTTGCTCGAGCCCTTTGTGCGCGGCGACAGCGCCCGCAGTACGCTGCCAAACTCCGGCTTCGGGCTCGGCCTCACCATCGCCCGCGACGTTGCCGAGGCACACGGCGGCTCAATCGTGCTGGCCGACAACTCTCCCCGCGGCCTGCTGGCCACGCTGGAGATCGAGGGATAGCCACCGGAAATGGCGCGGCCGGCGAGTTCCCCCGCCGGCCGCGCATTTTCTCGAGTTGGCCGCCGTCAGCCTTCCTTGGCAAGGCTCCCCACCGTCCAGCCGAACATCTCGGTGTGGATGGTGTTGACCTTGAACTCGTAGCCCGCCGCCTTGTCGTTGATCGCCTTGGCGGCGTCGGCCGCCTTGGGGTCGATCGCCTCGGCGCTAAGGCGGATCCAGCCCTTGCCGGCGTCGTCCGCCGCCGGTACCGCCGTGGCGGTCACCGCGAGGCCATCGGTGGTTTCGTAGCGAAGCCGCGTCGCGGTGCCGATGGACGCCGGCGTTTCCTTGCGGACGTCGGTGAAATCGAAGCCCTGCAAGAAGGCGGTGACACGGTTGGCCTTGCCTTCGTCCGGAACCTTGCCGTCCGGCAACGTCGCCGGCAGCAGCTTGTCGCCGCTGCGCAGGAAATCGGCGGTAGTACCGGTGGTGTCGGTCAGCGTCACCTTCAACAGCGCCGCCGGCTTGATGTCGGTGAGGCGGGCGTCAAACCAGTCGGCGCGGGCCGTCGGCACGTCGAGCGAACCACGCACCAGATAGGACTGCGGGCCGCCGTCGAGGCGAACATACTGGCCGCCGCGACTGCCGCCGACCGTATAGTCCTTGGTGCCGGCGTAGACGGCGACGACCGGCTTGCCCTGTTTGTCGAGGAGCGCCACCTTGGTGGCGGCGCCCTTCTCCGCTCCGGGATCGGCGAGACCGAGGTCGACATAGCGGTCGGGCTTGCTGGTCTTGTCCTCGTCGATGGTCAGCGTCGCCAGCGACGACACCAGCTTGCGCACGCTGTCGATCCGCGCCGGATAGCCCGAGGCGTCGACGAAACGATCGCCGTCTCGGCTGAGTGTCGTCGTGTCCTTGCCGACGGTCACCGCGAGGGTTTCAACCGAAGCAGATGTTTTGACGAGGTCGGGCAGCAGTGCCCGGCCACGGTCGGCAACCGCGCTGTCGGCGGCGCTTCCGCCGGCGACCACCACAGCGGCCACAACGGCGGCGGCGGTGACGGCGGCAAGACCGATGAGCGATTTCGGCGTCATGTGAAGGAACTCCTCGCTTTAATCAGGCTTTGCGAACCGGCACCGGCCGGCGGGGTCGGCGCACGGCGAAGACGAGGGCGATGAGCGCCACCGCCGCCGGCACGACACCGATGATCAGAATCATGATCCAGTTCTTGAGCTTGGCGACATCGGCGCGGAGGTTGTACTGCACCTCGCGCAGTTCGGCCCGGGCCGACAGCAGGTCGGACCTGAAACTCTCGATCGCCTTCGCCTGCTCGGCGGAGACCAGTTCGCCCTCCTTGGCCTCACCGGCGGTGGAGGCATCCTTCAGCTTCTTCTCGGTATCGGCGATGCGCTGCGTCAGCTCCTGCTGCTTGGCGAGAAAGCGCTCCTCGGCGACCCGCTCCAGTGCGTCGATACGGGTGAACGGCCGCCAGGAAACGGTACGACTGCGGAGATCGGCCAGTGCCACGCCGCCGGCCATCTGCTCGACGGCGTTGAGCAGGAAGTCGCCATTGTTGGCAAAGGCCTGCGCCACCTGCCGGCCAAGCACGGTCTGCATCTGCAGCCAGTTGCGGTCGGCCAGCATGTCGGCATCGCCAACCAGGACGACGTTGGGCGCCGAGGCGCTTTCCTTGAGCGGCGTTCCATCGGCCGCCGAATCCTTCGGCTTGCCATCAGGGAAGGCGCTGCGGAGCTTGCCCTCAAGACGGGCGGCGACCACTGGCCGGTCGCCCGTCTTTTCGATCTTGGACAGCAGGGCGCGCGGATCGCCATAGGGGTCGGCCGCCTCGCCAGCCGAAAGAAGGCCGGCATCGGCGGAGGCATACATCAGCGGCTTCAGCGTCGCGTCCTTGCCGGTGGCGGTAAACGTACCGGCAGTGGTCATCACGATGGCGTTGAGTTTGGAAGTAACGGCATCACCCCGATCGAAGCCGTCATCGTGGATGGCAAACCAGGGATAGTTGGCGACCTCGGCCTGCCGACCGCCGATGTTGCGGACGGTACGGATCGCCCAGTCGGGGTCACCAACCGCCTTCTTGGCGTCGAAGCCGACGCCCCAGGCGTCGAACATCTTCTGGAAGTCGGCGGCATTGTTCTCCACCGGCACGCCGGGCTGCGGCCCGGCCTGCGTTTCCGCGAAGGGATCGGCGAATACCAGCGTGGCGCCGCCTGACAGCACCCACTGGTCAAGGGTGAAGAGCGTGCGGTCCGACAGCTTCTGCGGCTGCACCACCAGCACGACGCGGGTGTTGTCAGGCAGCTTGTCGATGTCGCCGCCGATGGTCTCGACGCTGTAGGTCTCCTTCAGCATCGCCAGGATCTGGGCCGGTGCCTGCCCGGCCATCGGATTGCCGGCCATGCCGAGGCCGTCGAGAAGCGCGACCACCGGCTTCTGCGGCTGGCCCAACTCGGCGACGAGGCGCGTCAGATCATATTCCAGGAACGGCTCGCGGTCGGGCGTGAACACCGGAATGCTGGCCGTGCCACTGGTCGAGTTGGTGGCGGCGAGGCCGAAATAGATCGGGTCGGAGGTGCCGTCGAGGCTGATGCGGTTGATGCCGAAGCCGACGGCGCGATCCTCCTCCTCCGAATAGGGCTGGGGATCGATCACTTCGAGGGTGATCTGACCGTGCGACAGGCTCTCGTAGGTGTCGAGCATGGCGCGGACACGCGCGGCATAAGCGGACAGCGCCGGTGCCGACTCGTGCAGCCCCGCCGACATGAACAGGCGCATGTGGATCGGCTCGTCGAGCTTGTCGAGCATCGCCACCGTGCCATGGGAGAGCGAATAGAGGCCACCGTCGGTGAGATCGAGGCGGCTGGAGCGGAACAGCGTCGCCGACAATGAATTGACGGCGAGGTAGAGGATGACCGCCAGAACGGCGCCGACGGCGACGAGACGGGACTTGGGGACCCGGTTGAGCTTCGACATCACGGACCTCAGGCGGCTTTCTTGGCGTCGATGACCTGGACGTTGATCCAGAGCGCCAGCACGATTGTCGACAGGAACAGGATGACGGCCGGCGCCTCAAGGACGCCGCGCGTCAGCCGGTCGAAGTTGGTGATGAAGGACAGCGATTGCACGAGGTCGACCACGAAGGCCGGCGCCCAGCCGCGCAACGCTGCCAGCACCAGATTGGTGCCGGACATCACCAGCAGGAAGGACACGATGGCGGCGAGAATGAAGGCGATCACCTGGTTCTTGGTCATCGCCGAGATGCAGGCGGAAATCGCCAGAAACGCGCCAGCCATCAGGAAGGAGCCAATGTAGCTCGCCAAGACGATGCCGTTGTCCGGCGAGCCGAGGTAGAGCGTCACCAGCCAGAAGCTCATGGTGAGCACCAGGGCCACCGCCGTGAAGGCCCAGCCGGCCAGGAACTTGCCGATCACCACTTCATGGGCGCGCACCGGCAGCGTCATCAACAGTTCGATCACGCCGGATCGGCGCTCGTCGGCCCACAGCCGCATGCCGATGGCCGGCATCAGGATGAGGAATATCCAGGGATGCCAGGCGAAGAATGGGCCAAGGTCGGCCTGTCCGCGCTCGAAGAAGCCGCCGGCAAAGAAGGCAAGGCCAGCCGAAAGAGCCAGAAAGACCAAAAGGAAGACGGCGGCGAGCGGCGTCGCGAAATAGGCGCGGAATTCGCGGCCGAACACCAGCGCGATGGTGCGGAAGGAGGTTTTCATCTCGGATCGTCTCCGGAGGGGAAGCGGCATCAGGCGGCCTTGCTGCCGGTGATGGAGCGGAAGACGGCTTCGAGCGTCGGCCGTTGGCCATCGACGATGGCCGCATCAAGAAGGGCAGCCGGCGCTGCGTCGGCGACCACCCTGCCCTCGGCGATGATGACGACGCGGCTGCAGATCGCCTCGACTTCCTCAAGAATATGCGTCGAGATGACGATCGCCTTGCCCGGCGCGATGGCCGCGATCAGCTCGCGCATGTCGTGCTTCTGATTGGGATCGAGGCCATCGGTCGGCTCATCGAGGATCAGCACTTCCGGGTCATGGATCAGCGCCTGGGCAATGCCGACGCGGCGCTTGAAGCCCTTGGAGAGGGCATCGATCGGGCGGGTCCACACGGCGGCGAGGTTGACGCGCTCCACCATCTCGACAAGGCGCTCGTTGAGCGTGGCATTTGACAGGCCCCGCATACGCCCGACGAAGGTCAGGAAGTCAGCCACCGTCATGTCGCCATAGGCCGGCGCACCCTCGGGGAGATAGCCAAGGCGGCGGCGGGCGGCGATGGGATCGGCGAACACGTCGTGGCCAGCGATCGACGCAGTGCCGGCGTCCGGCTCGAGAAAGCCGGTCAGCATCTTCATGGTCGTCGATTTGCCGGCGCCGTTGGGGCCGAGAAAGCCCACAACCTCACCACGGCTCACCTCGAGGCTGACGCCGTCGACGGCGCGCACTCTCGAAAACGTCTTCACCAGGCCGTTGGCCTGAACGAGTTGCATGCCTTTTCCTCCAGCGTTCGAAATCGTCCATCCGGGTGCCTGGCAGCGCCGAACCGAAGCCAGCCGTCGCTTACCGCAGGCAGGCAAGCAGGGATATCGGATTCTTGGCGAAATCGTGTTCAAAAACAGACCTTACCGATTGTTCATCAACAGGCCGTCTGCCCATCGGTAACCTCCCGTAGGTGACCGCACGCGAGGCGGTACCTGCCCAACAAAACGCCTTGGCCATTGTCTGGGCGATGGTAGACTGACGATCATGCCTAGCTATGCCATCCTGCTCGGTCGTCAGCGCCACGTCTTCGAGGATCTCAAGGCCGTCATGGCGGCCGCCTCACCGGAGAAATCCGGCGATCGGCTGGCCGGCATCGCCGCCGATACCAACGAGCGCCGCGTCGCCGCCCGCTACCTCCTGGCCGACATTCCGCTCCGAACCTTTCTCGACGAGCCGCTGATCCCCTACGAGGTCGACGAGGTCACCCGCCTGATTGTCGATAGCCACGACACGGCTGCGTTCTCGCCGGTCGCCCACATGACGGTCGGCCAGTTCCGTGACTGGCTGCTCTCCTACGAATGCACCACCGCGCAGCTTTCCGCCCTGGCGCCCGGCCTGACGCCGGAGATGGTCGCCGCCGTTTCCAAGATCATGCGCAACCATGATCTGATCGTCGTCGCCGCCAAAACCAGCGTTGTCACCGGCTTCCGCACCACCATCGGCCTCAAGGGGCGCCTGTCCAGCCGCCTGCAGCCCAACCACCCGACCGACGATCCCGAGGGCGTTGCCGGCTCGACGCTCGACGGCCTGACCTACGGCGTCGGTGACGCCGTGATCGGCATCAACCCGGCCGGCGACAATCTCGACGCCTGCATCCGGCTGATGGAGTTGTTCGACCGGCTCCGCCAGCGCTTCGACATCCCCATGCAGTCCTGCGTGCTGACGCACGTGACGACATCGATCAAGGCGGTGGAGGCGGGTGCGCCGCTCGATCTCGTCTTCCAGTCGATCGCCGGCACGGAAGCTGCCAACCGCGGCTTCGGCGTCGACCTCAAGGTGCTGGAGGAGGGGCGCGAGGCGGCGCTCAGCCTGAAGCGCGGCACGGTCGGCGACAATGTCATGTATCTCGAAACGGGCCAGGGCTCGGCGCTGTCCGCCGACGCCCACCACGGCGTCGACGAGCAGACCGTCGAAGTGCGCGCCTATGCCGTTGCCCGCCACCTGAAGCCGCTGATCGTCAACACCGTCGTCGGCTTCATCGGCCCAGAGTATCTCTACGACGCCAAGCAGATCATCCGGGCCGGCCTCGAGGACCACTTCTGCGGCAAGGTGCTCGGCGTGCCGATGGGCGTCGACGTCTGCTATACCAACCATGCCGAGGCCGACCAGGACGACATGGACAACCTGATGTTCCTGCTCGCCTCGGCCGGCGTCAACTTCCTGATCGCCGTGCCCGGTGCCGACGACGTCATGCTGAACTACCAGTCATTGAGCTACCACGATATCGTCAGCCTGCGGCATTCCTTCGGCCGCCCACCGGCGCCTGAGTTCGAGGCCTGGCTCTACCGCATGGGCCTCTTCGACGACGAGGGGCGCCTGGCACCACAGGCGAGTTCCGTCGCCCGCCGCCTCATCGATTATCGTCCTGACGTCCGAGCCTTGGCATGAGCACCCCCGTCGACCTCGATCCGTTCGCCCGCTTCCGCGCCGTGACCCGCGCCCGCATCGGCTTGGGACGGGCCGGCGATTCGCTGCCGATCCGCGCCGTGCTCGACTTCCAGCTCGCTCACGCCCGCGCCCGCGACGCTGTGCATGGCCACGTCGATTTCGCGGCCATGGCAGCCCGGATCGGCGAGAAGCAGCCGGTGATCTGCTTGAAGTCGTGCGCCGCCGATCGCTCGATCTATCTGGCCCGTCCCGACCTTGGCCGCCGGGTCGACCCGATGGCGCTCGCCGGCATCGAAACAGGCGACTTTGACGTCGCCTTCGTCATTGCCGACGGCCTCTCCGCCGCCGCGGTGGAAGCGCACGCCGAAATCGTGCTGTCCGCCTGCCTGCGCCGGCTCGGCGATGTCAAGGTTGCGCCGATCGTGCTGGGCGAACAGGCGCGCGTCGCCTTTGGCGACGAGGTCGGCGAAGCGCTCGGCGCGCGCCTCGTGGTGGTGCTGATCGGTGAGCGGCCCGGCCTGTCGGTTCCCGACAGCCTTGGCGCCTATCTGACCTTCGACCCGAAGGTCGGCCGGCGCGACAGCGAGCGCAACTGCCTCTCCAACATCCACGCCGACGGGCTGCCACATGAGTTGGCGGCCGACAAGATCGTCTGGCTGATTCGCCAAGCGCTGCGGCTCGGCCTCACAGGCGTTGACCTCAAGGAGGAGATGGGCGGTCCGGCGGCACTGCCCGCCGATCTCTGAACCGAAATTTTTTGAACAATCTCACGCCGACACGACCCTTCGCCAATACCTTGGTATCTGTCATTGCACTAGCATCCCTCCATCGTAGACGAGCAGAATCGAATCGGTGGAGAGGACGACGATGCGCCGAGGCGCACTTTTGGGAGTTGTGGCGCTGATCGGGGCGGCTCAAGCCGCGATGCCTGCGGAAGTGCTGACGATCGCCGCCGTCGACAATGCCGACATGAACAGGATGCAGGAGCTTGCCGACGACTTCGTGGCGGGCAACCCGGACATCCATCTCAACTGGGTCCTTCTGAAGGAAGACGTTCTTCGACAGAAGGTGGCCACCGACATCGAGACGCGCGGCGGTCAGTTCGACATCATGACCATCGGCAACTACGAGGTGCCGATCTGGGCGCAGCAAGGCTGGCTCAAGCCACTCGACGACCTTGGCGACAAGTATGACGAGGATGATCTCCTGCCGGCCATCCGCAAGGCGGTTTCCTACGACGGCAAGCTCTACGCCTCGCCCTTCTACGGCGAGAGCGCCATGCTGATGTATCGCATCGACCTGTTCCGCGCGGCTGGACTGGAAATGCCACCGTCGCCGACCTGGACCTTCGTGCGCGAGACGGCGACGAAGCTCACCGACAAGGCCGCAGGTCGCTACGGCATCTGCCTGCGCGGCAAGGCGGGCTGGGGCGAGAACATGGCGTTGCTGACCGCCGCCGCCAACTCCTTCGGCGCCCGCTGGTTCGACCTGGATTGGCGCCCGGAGTTTGATTCGCTGGAGTGGCAGCGGACGCTCACCTTTTACGTCGACCTGCTGCAGGCGGCGGGGCCGCCGGGTGCCGCCTTCCTCGGCTATACGGAGAATCTCGACCTGTTCCGGACGGGCAAGTGCGCCATGTGGATCGATTCCACCGTTGCCGCCTCGACGCTGAGCAACCCCAAGACGTCCGATGTCGTCGGCCGCGTCGGCTATGCGCCGTTTCCGACCTACGGCGGCCTCGGCAACCACGGCAACTGGCTATGGACCTGGAACCTCGCCATTCCCGCCAGCACGACCAAGGCCGGGCCGGCGCAGCGCTTCATCGCCTGGGCGACCGACCGGGACTATGCCGATCTGGTCGCCGCCCATGAGGGGTGGGCCTATGCGCCGCCGGGCACGCGCATATCGCTCTACAACAATCCCGCCTATCGGTCGGCGGCGCCGTTTTCCGGCTACACGCTGACTGCCATCGACACCGCCAATCCCGACCAGCCAACCGTCAAGCCAGCGCCGTATACGGGCAGCCAGTTCGTGGCGATCCCGGAATTCCAGCGCATCGGCAACGCCGTCGGCCAGATCTTCGCCGCCGCCGTCGTCGGACAGATGAGTGTGACGCAGGCGCTCGCCTCGGCAAACGACCTGACGCTCAGGGAGATGACGCGGGCAGGATACGTCAAGCAGCCGTGAAACCACCGGCAATTTGTCGCCGCGCAACGTCGTTGACCGGCGCTGCCCCTAGGTTCCCCTCCATTCCGCCGGCCCGGCCGGCAAGAAGGGCTGAAAGCCCCCGAGGATGGAGACGGACAAATGTTTTGCTACCAGTGTGAACAGACCGCCCGCGGCACCGGTTGCGTGACCCGCGGCGTCTGCGGCAAGTCGCCGGAGGCCGCCGATCTGCAGGACGTGCTCGTCCATGCCGCCAAACGCCTGGCAACGCGCTACGCCAACGTGCCCGCCGCCGAGCGGCCGGCGAATCTCGCGCCGATGCTTGAGGATGCGCTGTTCGTCACCGTCACCAACGTCAACTTCGACACCGCTTCGATCCTGAACAAGATCCGCGAAGTGGTCGCCGCCGCCGGGACTGCCGCCGACGTTGCCGTCGAGGCCCCGGAAGCCGCCCTGGTCTCCTGGTCGCGCGACTCGATGATCGATTCCCGCAAGGCAAGCCTCGGCGACGACGTCACCGGCTTGCAGGAACTGTTGCTCTACGGCCTCAAGGGTATGGCAGCCTACGCCCATCATGCCCGCCAGATGCATCGCACCGACCCCGTCGTCGACGCCTTCACGGTCGAGGCGCTGGCCAAGCTCGACGCCGGTGTCGACACCGTCGACGAACTGCTTGCTCTCAACCTCAAGTGCGGCGAAGTCACCATCAACGTGCTGGCGCTGCTCGACGCCGCCCATTGCGACACCTACGGCAAGCCGACGCCGACGCCGGTGCTGATGGGCCACGTGCCGGGCAAGGCGATCCTCGTCTCCGGCCACGACATGGTCGACCTCCAGGCACTGCTCGAGCAGACCGAGGGCAAGGGCATCAACATCTATACCCACGGCGAGATGCTGCCGGCCCATGGCTATCCTGAGCTCAAGAAATTCAAGCATCTGGCCGGCCACTTCGGCGGCGCCTGGATGCTGCAGCAGCGGGAGTTCCCGAACTTCCCCGGCGCCATCCTGATGACCACCAACTGCCTGATGCAGCCGTTCGAGGACTATGAGGGTCGCCTGTTCACGCGCAACCTCGTCGCCTGGCCGGGCATCGCCCACATCGATGGCCGCGACTTCTCGGCGGTCATTGAGTCCGCACTGGCCGCTCCCGGCTTCACCGACACCGTCAAGACCGGCGAACATCTGGTCGGCTTCGGCCATGACGCCGTGCTGGGCGCTGCCGACAAGATCATCGGCGCCGTCAAGGCCGGCGAGATCAAGCACTTCGCCGTCATCGGCGGTTGCGACGGTTCGGAGGGCGAACGCTCCTACTATACCGATCTTGGCACGACCATTCCCAAGGATTGGGTGATCCTGACGCTTGGTTGCGGCAAGTACCGCCTGCTCGGCCATGACTATGGCACGGTTGCCGGCCTGCCGCGCCTCCTCGACATGGGCCAGTGCAACGACAGCTTCTCGGCCGTCAAGGTGGCGCTGGCGCTCGCCGACGCTTTCGGCTGCACCGTCAACGAGCTGCCGCTGTCCATCGTGCTGTCGTGGTTCGAGCAGAAGGCGGTCTGCGTTCTGCTCGCCCTCCTGCACCTCAACGTCAAGAACATCCGCATTGGGCCGCGCCTGCCTGCCTTCCTGACGCCAGCCGTCCTGAAGGTGCTGGTCGACACCTTCGGTCTCAAGCCGGTGGGCGATGTGGATGCCGACCTCCAGGCGATGGCCAACGCCGCCTGATCGAAGTCCGACGAGGAGGGAAAAACGAACCGGCCGGGCATCACAGCCCGGCCGGCGGTCGCCAGAGTATTTCCGGTGAAAACCGGTTCACCGGAGATGTTTTCTATTTGCTTTCACGCAACTCCGGACGCAAACCGCGACACATGTTTGCTGGAGTTGCTTCAAAACAGTCGCAAAGCGCGGATCAGACGCCGACGGCGAAGGCTTGAAGACCAAACAGGACCGTCAGGAATGCCGCGGCAACAGCGATCCGCAGGCATAAACCAGCGGACGGACACGTGAGGGCCCGCCCCATTTCCTTGACCATGGTGACAATCACGGCCGCCTCCCTTTTGCGTTCGCAGGTCACCGATAAACCATGAGGCCCGGCAAGCTCCTCCACGCCGGACCGCAGGTCGTGAAAAATTAGAATCGAATCGCGCGAAGTGCCAATCAAAACGTTTCGCCTACGTATTCGGAGGGATGGCCGTCGCCTGTCCCCGGAGGACCATCCAAGCTATAACTTTCACAACACATGTAAGTTTTCGGACAGCCGATGAGCACTGCAGCCCTTCTGAAAGAGATCTCCGACGGAGACGTTTTCGACCGAGCCGCCGTCAAGGCGCTGTTCGACCTGCCGCGCGAAGACCTGTTTGCCCGCGCCGATGCGGTGCGCAAGGACAACATGGGCGACGAGGTGTTCCTGCGCGGCATCGTCGAGTTCTCCAATGTCTGCGCCAACGACTGTCTGTATTGCGGCATCCGCAAATCCAACCACGACGTGCGCCGCTATCGCATCGAGGAAGAGGAAATCCTCGAGGTGGCTCACCGCATGGAGGGCTGGCAGCAGACCACCATCGTGCTGCAGTCGGGCGAAGTGGCGGCCGACAAGGAGGATGAGCGCATCGAGCGCATTATCCGCCGGATCAAGACGGAAACGCGGCTGGCGGTGACGATGAGCGCCGGCAACCGGCCGCATGACACCTACGCCCGCTGGCGGGCGGCCGGCATGGACCGCTACCTGCTGCGCTTTGAAACATCCGATCCCGATCTTTTCGCCTTCCTGCATCCGGACTGCGACCTTGAGGAACGCATCGGCTGCCTCAAGGACCTGCGCGGCCTCGGCGTGCAGGTCGGCTCCGGTTTCATGATCGGCGTGCCGGGTGAGACGTCGGACATCCTCGCCGACAACATCCTGCTGTGCCGCGACCTCGACCTCGACATGATCGGCATCGGGCCGTTCATCGCCCATCCGGACACGCCGCTCGCCGGACAGGCCAACGCCTATGCCGGCGACACCGACATGTTCTTCGCTGCCGTGGCGGCGCTGCGTATCGTCAATCCGAAGGCGCACATCCCGGCAACGACGGCCTTCGACGCCATCTTCCCGCACGCCGGCCGCGATCTCGTCCTGCAGCGCGGCGCCAATGTGTTCATGCCCAACGCCACGCCCGGCCGCTTCCGCAAGAACTACATGCTCTACCCGGACAAGCCCTGCGTCGACGAGGACGACCACCAGTGCTCGGGCTGCGCCGCCGCCCGCGTCTGGTCGATCGGTCGGGTAATCGGCCAGGGGCCGGGGCATTCGATCAAGGTCAGGTGATCGCTGTTCTCTCTGCCGGGCTGCATAGATCCTTCTATATTTCCGGTTAGAGAAAGCCGGAGAGCCCTATGAGCAGTTCCGCCCAGACCCGCGCCGTCAGGACCGATTGCCGCCGCCTTGCCGACAAGGAGCTGGACATCTTCAACCCCATCCGCGCGAGTTGAGGTAGCCGATCGGAAGCCCCACGGTGCTGCAGGTCATCAACTGGCGTCGGCGTTGGCCCGCTCGAAGGCGATCCGCGCCGAGGGGAAGGGGCCGAGCGACCGGTGGAGGACGCCCTGCACGCGGCTGATGGCGACACCGTAGTTGGTGATCGGCACGCCCTGCCGCTCTGCCTGACGGATGCGAAGCAGCACCTGCTTGCGATTGACGGTGCAGGCGCCGCACTGAACGACGAGAGCATAGGGGCTGAGATCATCGGGGAAGGCGCGGCCGGCCATCGTCTCAAATTCGATATCGCCGCCGGCATACTGGCGGAACCAGCGGGGGATTTTCACCCGGCCGATATCGTCGGCCATGGAATGATGGGTGCAGGCCTCGGCGATCAGCACCTTGTCGCCGGGCTTCAATCGATCGATCCGCGCCGCACCTTCGGCGAGGCGGACAAGGTCGCCCTTGAAGCGGGCCATCAGGATCGAGAAGGTGGTGAGCGGCACGTCGTCCGGCGTGTCGGCCGCCGCCTTCAGCACGATCTGGCTGTCGCAGACCACGAGGTCGGGCTTTCTGCCAAGCGACTTCAGCGTTGACGCCAGTTCGCGCTCCTTGACCACCGTGCAACTGGCGTCGGCGTCGAGAATGTCGCGGATGGCCATCACCTGCGGCAGGATCAACCGTCCCTTGGGGGCGGAGAGATCGATCGGCACCACCAGCACCACGTGGCCGCCGGCCGGCACCAGATCGGCGAGGAGATGCGGCACCTCGAAGGAGCTTTCCGGCGCCGCCTCCAGGATGAGTTCGCGCACGCGGGCGGCGTCCGCCTTTATCGCCGTCGAGATCGAGGCGAAGGGAACATCGCGAGCCCTGACCGCCGCCAGCGCCTCGGCCGGCGGGGCGGCAAGATCGGCCTTGGTGAAGACGACGCAATAGGGCGTCTCGCGGTCGGCGAGCGCATCCATCAGCTTCACTTCGTCGTCGCCGATCGGCCCCTCGGTAACGATGATGCCGAGGTCGGTATGGTCGAGCGCCTTGAGAGTCTTCTCGACGCGCATCCCGCCGAGATCGCCGACGTCGTCAATGCCGGCGGTGTCGACGAACAGGACCGGCCCGATCGGCAGCAGCTCCATCGCCTTCTCGACCGGGTCGGTCGTGGTGCCGGCGACGTCGGAAACGATCGATACGTCCTGCCCGAGCAACAGGTTGACCAACGACGACTTGCCAACGTTGCGGCGGCCATAGACGCCGATGTGCAGGCGAAGACCTTTTGGCGTGGCAAGCATGGTCTGGTCCTTGTCTATTTCGTACCGAGGGCTGTCATGGCATTGGCGGAGAGCAGGCGATCGAGCTCGGCGGGCTCGATCAGCTTGCGGTCGAGGACGATCTCGATCACCGATCGACCACTGTCGCGCGCCGCCGTCGCCACCTCGGTCGCCGTCTCATAGCCGAGACGCGGCAGCAACGCCGTAACGACGGCACGGCTCTCGCCGACCTGTCGACGGCAGGCCGCCTCATCGACGGACAGGCCCTCGACGCAGCGCGTCCGGAAGATGGTCGCGGCGGCCTCGAGCAGGCTGATACTGTCGAGCAGGGCGTCGGCCAGCAGCGGCAGGAAGGCGTTGAGCTCGAGTTGGCCGTTTTGCGCGGCGAGCGTCACCATCTGGTCGTTGCCCATCACCCGCATTGCCGCCTGCCCCACCGCCTCCGGGATCACCGGATTGACCTTGCCGGGCATGATCGACGAGCCGGCCTGCACAGCCGGTAGCCGGATTTCGCCGAAGCCGGCCTGCGGGCCTGACGACAGCAGGCGAAGATCAGAGGAAATCTTGAACAGGTTGACGGCGTTGGCTTTCAGAATGCCCGACACCTCGACGAAGGCATCGGCGTTCTGGGTGGCATCGACGAGGTTGTCGGCCCGGGCAAGGCCGAGGCCGGTCACCTCGCGCAACACCTCGGTGACCATGAAGACATAGTCGCGCGGCGCGGCGATGGCGGTGCCGACGGCGGTGCCGCCGAGGTTGACGACGCGCAACCGCTCCTCGCACTTGAAGACGCGCCAGCGGTCGCGCGACAACGCTTCGGCCCAGGCCGAAAACACCGCGCCGTAGGCGATCGGACAGGCGTCCTGCAACTCGGTGCGGGCGATCTTGACGACGCCGGACCACGTCCGCTCCTTCTCCTGGAAGGCGACCTGCAGGTCGGCAATGGCCTTTTCCAAGCGGTGCAGCAGGCGAATGGCGGCGATCTTCAGCGCCGTAGGAAACGTGTCGTTGGTCGACTGGTTGAGGTTGACCTGATCGTTGGGATGAACGCGGGCATGCTGACCACGCCGGCCGCCGAGCAGTTCCTCGGCGCGGTTGGCGATCACCTCGTTGACGTTCATGTTGAGCGACGTGCCGGCACCGCCTTGCAGCGCATCGACGTCGATCTCGGATAACAGCGTGCCGTCCTCGATCTCGCGGGCGGCGCGCAGGATCGCCTCCGCCACCTCGTCGGTGAGAAAACCGAGACGATGATTGGTGCGGGCGGCAGCGATCTTCACCGCCGCGTAGGCGCGGACGAGTTCGGGATGCACCGGCCGGCCGGCGAGCGGAAAGTTTTCGCGCGCCCGCGCCGTGTGGATGCCCGACAGGGCGTCCGCCGGGATGTCACGCTCGCCGATCAGGTCGGTCTCGCGCCGCGTCGCCATCCTTTACCTCCGGCGACACCGCGTCAGCGGTAAACGTCGCGCTTGCCCTCACGCACCTTGCGCATCATCGTCTCGGAATAGCGGGCGATCTTCGGTTCCATGGTGGCGACCTCGGCGGCCACCGCCTTCTCGCCGGCCGCGCAGGTGTCCTCGGAACCGTAGTCGATCATGTATTCCATAAACGACGACAAGGCATTCGGCCCGCACATTTCGCGGATAAGGCCTGGCTTTGCAAGGTCCATGAAGTCGGCACCGGTACGGCCCATGCGATAGCAGGCGGTGCAGAAGGACGGCACGCAGCCGCTGGCGGCGATGTCGCGCACCACTTCGTCGAGCGGGCGGTGGTCGCCGCGGGTGAACTGGGCGGCCTGCTCCTCGACCGGCGTGGCGTAGCCACCGGGATTGGTACGGCTACCGCCGGAGATCTGCGACACGCCGAGCCGGAAGGCATCGCGGCGCATTTCCGGGTTCTCGCGCGTCGACAGGATGATGCCGGTGTACGGCACGGCGAGGCGCAGGATGGCAATGATCTTCTTGAAATCGGTATCGGACACGGCATGGGGCGGCGCCATCGACACGTCGGAGCCGAAGGCCGGCTCCATGCGCGGCACCGAAAGGGTGTGCGGACCGACGCCAAAGGCGTCCTCCAGATGGGCGATGTGCTGCATGGTGGCCAGCACCTCGAAGCGCCAGTCGTGCAGCCCGAACAGCGGACCGATGCCGACGTCGTCGATACCGGCCGCCATGGCGCGGTCCATCACCGACACGCGCCAGTCGAAGTCGGCCTTGGCGCCCGACGGATGCATCGCCTCGTAGACCTTGCGGTTGTAGGTCTCCTGGAACAGTTGGTAGGTGCCGATGCCGGTTTCCTTCAGGCGACGGAATTCATCGGTTTCCAGCGGGGCGACGTTGACGTTGATGCGGCGGATCTCGCCGCGGCCGCGCTTGACCGAATAGATGCGCTCGATGGCATCGACGAGATACTGGAAGCCGGTCTTGGGGAAGGCTTCGCCGCCGATCAGCAGCAGGCGCTTGTGGCCCTGGTCGATCAGCGCAGCCGTCTCCGCCTCGATCTCCTCCATGGTCAGGATCTTGCGATCGAGTTCCGTGTTGGACCGGCGGAAGGCGCAGTAGACGCATTCGTTGAGGCAAATGTTGGAGAAATAGAGCGGCGCGAACAGGACGATGCGCGGGCCGTAGATTTCCGTCTTCACCTTCTCGGCGGTGTGGAACAACTCGGCCATCAGGTCGGGATCGGTGACGGCGCAGAGAACGGCAACGTCGTCTTCCGACAGGCCGCCGAGCGTCGCCGCCTTGTCGAGGATCTCGCGCACCCGCAACCGGTCGGCGCCAGCGGTGGTGGCGGCGATCTCCGCCTCGATGCGGGTTTCGTCGAGCCAGGTGATCCGTTCGGTCTTCGTCATCGTCTCAGCCTTTCACCGGCCCGTCCGC
Source organism: Pseudomonadota bacterium (assembly GCA_018262575.1). Taxonomy (GTDB): domain Bacteria; phylum Pseudomonadota; class Alphaproteobacteria; order Rhizobiales; family Pleomorphomonadaceae; genus Pleomorphomonas. Next base: position 55,711 of record JAGSYU010000003.1, read on the forward strand.
CGGAGCTTGTCCGCAAGTGACACTGCCCGAACTCGATCAACAACGATTTGCGCGAGATCAATCCTAACTCGGTTAAACTGGACCTGCGGAGTAATAAAAGCGGGGAAGTCATGTCCGGGTAGCTTCGACCCCAACGGTCTCACGGTTTGTGGTCCGGCGTTTCCTGTCAGTGCAAAAGCGGATAGGGTTTAGGTGATTCAGCGAGGATTGTTCGAATGAACGAAAGGGACAACGAAGCCTTGTCCGGCAGCGCGGCGCGCCGGGAGAATGGCCTCCGCGACCGGGGCCGCCTCCGGGACGTGTCCCGTTCGCTGCCGATCGCCCTTTTGAGGACACGGGAAGCGGTGATGCGGCAGTTCCGACCGGTGCTCAGGTCGGTTGACCTTACCGAGCAGCAGTGGCGGGTGCTGCGGGCGCTCGATTCGGTGCCGGAAATCGACGCGACAGGCCTTGCGATGGCGACCTTCCTGTTGCCTCCGTCGCTGTCGCGCATCCTCCGCGATCTCGAGGGGCGGCAACTGATCAGCCGGCGTCCCGATCCCGCCGACCTCCGGGCCTGGCTAATCTCGCTGACACCCGAAGGACGGAAAACCATCGACGCGGCGGGAGTCTGGGCCGAGACTGTCTATGCGGCGATGACGGCCCGGATCGGCCAGGAACGCCTCGACACGCTGATGCAGCTCTTGCGAGATATCGAGCAGGACCTTGATGTGCCGCTCACCGGCCACGGCGGCGTGGCGTCTGACCCACGCGCCGAGTAATCAGGAGGAGACATGTTGAAGACAGGATTTACCGGCGGGGCTTGGCTGAACGAGCCCTCCCGCTGGAGCATCGACGGCGATCAACTGACGCTGACCACCGAGGCCGAGACCGACTTCTGGCGCGAAACCTATTATGCCTTCGTTCACGACAACGGCCACGCCTACACGCTGCCGGCCGACGACGGCTTCACCGCCATGGTGCGCGTCCGCGCCGACTATACGGCCAACTTCGACCAGGCCGGCCTCATGCTTTACCTCGACGAGCGGCACTGGCTGAAATGTGGCGTCGAGCTGACCGACGGCGACCGCTTTCTGTCGGTGGTGGTAACCAATGGTCGCTCCGACTGGTCGGTCTGCCAGCCGTTCCGCGAACTCGACGATTTCCGGCTGCGCCTGACGGTGAAAGATGGCTCGGTGCTGGTCCATGCCTCTCGCGACGGCGCCGTCTGGTCGATGCTGCGGGTTGCCGCCTTTGCGCCGGCGCCGCGCTATCGCGTCGGGCCGATGGCCTGCTCGCCGTCGCGGGCCGGTCTTGATGTGACATTCTCCGACTTTTCAATCGGCCCAGCCTCCACCGAGCCGCTGCACGCTGACGCCTGACATATCGGAGGTTTTCCATGTTTGCTGCACCTGCCATCCAGTTGGCCGGCGTCGGAAAGTTGTTTTCGGCCGAGGCGGGCGGAAGCGTGACGGCATTGAGTGGCGTCGATCTCAAAGTGGCGACCGGCGAGTTCGTGGCGCTGATCGGCCCGTCCGGCTGCGGCAAGAGCACCATCCTGAGGCTGGTCGCCGGTCTTGACCGGCCGAGCGACGGGTCGGTGACCGTCCATGGCGGCGATCCGGAGGCGCTCAGCCGGGCCCATAAGCTGGGATTCGCCTTCCAGGACGCGGCGCTGCTGCCGTGGCTCGATGTCCGCAACAACATCGCCATGCCCTTCCGCCTTGCCGGCGTCGACCAGAACATGGATCGCGTGGCGGCGCTGATCGACCTCGTCGGTCTTGCCGGCTTCGAGCGGGCCCGGCCGGACGAGTTGTCCGGCGGCATGCGCCAGCGGGTCGCCATCGCCCGGGCGCTGGTGCTCGAACCGGAGGTGCTGCTGCTCGACGAGCCGTTCGGCGCGCTCGACGCGGTGACTCGGCGGCAGATGAACCTTGAGCTGCAGCGTATCTGGAGCGCCGCGGGGACGACGACGCTGCTGGTCACCCATGCGGTCGATGAGGCGCTGTTTCTCGCCGACCGTGTGTTGGTGATGAGCCCGCGTCCCGGCCACATCGTCGAGGCGGTGACGGTGCCCTTCGGCCGGCCACGCGGGCCGGCGCTGCTGCGCGAGGCTGCCTTCCATGCGCTAGAGGACCGGCTGACCGAGGCGCTGATTCCGGATGTCACAGATCAACCGGAACGCATCCAGCCTATTGCGTAGCCGCTTCTGAGACGCTAGGTAAACTCCCACGTTTCGGTCGCGGGGCATAGCGCAGCCTGGTAGCGCACCTGCTTTGGGAGCAGGGGGTCGCAAGTTCGAATCTTGCTGCCCCGACCAAACGTCGGCCCTCGATCGCGGCCCCGCCCGCGAATGGCGGGTCGGGACGGCGACAGAGGAGAAGGGCCATCATGACGGCGCGAATCTACAAGCCTGCCAAGACTGCCATGCAGTCCGGACGTGGTCGTACCGAGCGCTGGCTGCTGGAATTCGAGCCCGAGACGCCCAAGAGGATCGAGCCTTTGATGGGCTACACCTCCTCCGCCGACATGCGCCAGCAGGTGCGTCTTTCCTTCGACACACGCGAGGAGGCGATCGCCTATGCGGTGCGTGAGGGCCTCGCCTATCAGGTGATGGAGCCCAAGGAGCGGACGCCGAAGAAGCTGTCCTATTCCGACAATTTCAAATACGCCAAGGCGGAAACCTGGACGCACTGACGCGGCCATCCCTAGCCATTTCCAGCCGGCCGCCCACCGGCCCGATGACTCCATAGCTCAGCTGGATAGAGCAGCCGCCTTCTAAGCGGCAGGTCGCAGGTTCGAGCCCTGCTGGAGTCGCCATTCTCAGCCCTATGCTCGTTTCAATGAGCCAGCGCTTCGCCAGTGCCGTTTTCCAGGTACTCTGTGAAATGGCGCCGGAATTGCTTGCCGATAACGATTGCAGGAGTGGATCCATGGACGTGACGCGTGTCGGACGGCGGCTTTTTCAGGTGGCGGGCGTCATGTCTCTCAGCGCAATCGCGGTGCTGTCCATCCTGCCGGGGGCCGAGCGCCCGCACGTCTTCGGCTCGGGGAATGTCGAGCATTTCCTTGCCTATGCCGGCGCGGCCTTCTTCGCCTCGTCGCTGCCGGCGCTGCGCGGATGGCGGATCGTGCTGTGGCTATCGGCCGCCTCGCTGCTCTTTGAGGGGCTGCAGATGTTCATTCCCGGTCGCGGTCCCGGTCTCGACAACTGGATCGCCTCGTCCGTTGGCGCCGCCACCGGCCTTGTCCTCGCCCGCGCCTTTGCCACCATCGCTCGCGCGACCGTGTCGATCGCCTCGCGCTGAGCCTCAGCCGGCCACCACCAGTTCCACGCCGGACTGCCGGAGCGCCGCTGCCAGCTTGTCCGGTGGCGCGGCGTCGGTGACCAGCGCGTCGACGTCCCGCCACGGCGCATAGCGCGAGGGAAAAATGGCGTCGAACTTGGATTGGTCGGCCACCACCACGCATTTGGCCGCCCGCGCCACCATCGCCGTATAGACGGCACCGCATTCGAGCAATGCTTCCGACGGACCGTCGGCGGCAAGGCCCGAGGCGCCGGTGATGGCATAGTCGGCGTAGAAATTGCTCAGGAAGGAGACGGTGTGCACGCCAACGGTGGCGCCTTCGCTGGCGTGATAGTCGCCGGGCAGCATCAGTACCTTGATGGTCGGGTTGAAGGCCAGCACCGTCGCCACGCCGAAGGAATGGGTGATGACGGTGATGTTCTTCATCTCGACGGCGATGCGGCGGGCAACATGAACGGTGGTGGCGCCCGAGCCGATCATCAGCACGTGGCCGTCGCCGATCACTTTCAGCGCGGCGCGCGCCATGCGCTGGCGCTCATCGACAAACAGCCGATGGCGCTCGGTGACCGACGGCTCGCTGGACAGCGGCCGGACGGCACCGCCATAGGTGCGGTTCAACAGGCCCTGCGTCGTCAGTTCGTCGAGGTCGCGGCGGATGGTCTCGGTGGAGACGGCGAGCCGGCGAGCGAGTTCGGCGACGCGAAGCGACGGGCTCGAATCGAGTTCGGCCAGGATCTGCGTCTGCCGCGATGACTTGGTTCGCTTCATGCTACGCGCCATGTTTCCGTTTGGCGGTCCGGCTCCGCGCCGACTCGGCCATCCCCTTGATCAGTGAGGTTTTCAGGTCGGGGTGGGGGTGGTCAAGGTGCCTTTATTCCAGCCTCAGTTGCTGGCGACTTCCGGCCTTGGCCCTCGCGCTCCGCGCGGGTGCTGCTTGGCGCCGAACGCCGCCGACGCGGCGTTACGCGCGTGTCTTGCTGCTCAGCCCTCGCGCGCCCGGAGGTCGGCGCGCTTTTTGAGGAGAAGGCGGACGAGCCCCCCAGCGAGAAGAAGCGCCGCCGCGGTCAGCGTGCTCATGGTGCCGAGCGCCGGCACCATCGGCGTATAGCCGGCGACCATCTTGGAATAGAGCCATTTCGGGATCGTCGAGTCGGCACCCGCCGTGTAGAGCGACAGCGGAAAGTTGCCCCAGGACAGCAGGAAGGCAAACAGCGCGCCCGACCAGATGCCCGGCCAGAGGATCGGCAGCGTCACCGTGCGGAGCGTGAACAGACGCGAGGCGCCAAGGTCGCTCGCTGCCTCCTCCAGCACCGGATCGAAGCTGAACACCTGGATGGCGATGACCAGCGTCACCACCGGCACGATCCAGACGAGGTGGGCGACCACGGCCGTCTTCCAGCTGGGGCTGATGCCGAGCGCGTTGAACCACAGGAGCAGCGCGAGGCCGAGCACCGGTTGCGGGAAGAAGATCGGCAGCAGCAACAGGCGCTGGAAGGCGCGGCGCCCCTTCCAGGGATAGCGGGCGAAGGCCAGCGCGCCGAAGAAGGCGAACAGAACGCTGAGCACGGTGACGATCAGGGCGATCAGCACCGAGTTCTGCACGAGGACGTGGATTTCGAAGGAGTCCCAGGTCTTGCCCCACCATTCGCCGGAGAAGACCCTGATGGGAAAGGCGAAGTAGCGGCCCTTGGACAGACCGGCCAGCGCGCCGCAGGCGATCGGCAGGTAGATCGCCAGCACGACGAAGGCGGTCCAGGCGCGGATAAGGAAATGGGTGCGGGTACGGCCGACGGTCTGCATGGATCAGCGCTTTCCGAGGATCTTGTCGAGGTCGATCCGGGCCATGGCGGTGAGCGCCAGCCCCGAGACGATGAGGACGAGGATGAGGGCGAGCGCCGATCCCATTGGCCAGTTCTGGGCGTAGGTGAAGGCCACTTCGATGTCCTGGGTGATGGTGATCACCGACTGTCCGCCGAGGATCTTGGCCTCGGCCACGGCACCGGCGGCCAGCACGAAGGTGAGCAGCGCGCCAATCAGAATGCCGGGCATGGCGAGCGGGAGTTCCACCTCGCGCCAGATCATCAGCCGCCCTGCCCCAAGGTCGCTGGCAGCATCGACGAGGTCGCGCGGGATCATGGCGATGCCGAGCGTCATCGGGAACAGCATGAACGGCAGGTAGACATAGACCATGCCGAACAGCGTGATGCCGGGCGTGTAGAGCAGCTCTGGCCCGCCGGAAAAGCCGAACCACTTCAGCGCGCCATCGAGCACGCCGTTCTTGATGAAGAACAGCACCCAGCCGTAGAGGCGGACGTTTTCGGAGACGAACAGCGGGAAGACGAACAGCACCGACGCAATCGGATAGCAGATCACAAGCAGGATGGCGACGCAGCAGAAGGCCAGCGCCAGCGCCCAGACGAAAGACGTCCAGACGGTATTGGAGGGATCGACGATCGCCGCGAAATTCGCCAGCGTGAAGGAGCGGAAGACGTCGAAGCTTTTGGGCGTCGCAAAGGCATAGGCGGCGACGGTAACGAGCGGGGCGAGGAACCCGGCGATGAGCAGGACCAGCACCGGCAGCGAAGCGCGGAGGCCGGGCGTGAGCTTCGCCTCAGGCGCGGACAGGGAGGTGTCGGCCATCTCAGCCTCCCACCACGATGGCGTTCCGGGCGTCCCAGCCGATCGTCACCTCGCCGGTACCCTTCCAGGCAGCGGCGCGCGGCACTTCGACCAGGAAGGTGCGGCCGGTGCGGCTCCGCACCTGATACTGCAGGCGCGAGCCCAGCGAGTATTCGTTGAAGATGGTGCCGACAATCGTGTTGTCGGCGACGGCGTCGTCGGTGACGAAGCGCATGTATTCGGGACGGATGACGACGGTCGCCTCGTCACCGTCGATGGAAAGGCCTGATGTCACCGCCACCGGCCTGCCGTCGCGGCGTAGCCAGCCGTCCGCCGAGCGGCGGATCGGCACGGTGTTCACCTCGCCGAAGAACTCGGCGACGAAACGGTCGGCCGGTGTCGAGTAGATCTGCTCGGGCGTGCCGATCTGCACCACCTTGCCGGCCCGCATGACGCCGATGCGGTCGGACATCACCATCGCCTCTTCAAGCGAGTGAGTGATGTAGACGAAGGTTTTGCCGCTTTCGCGGTGGAGGTCCTTGAGCTCCTTTTCCAGGAGCTTCTTGAGCTTGTAGTCCAATGCGGACAGCGGTTCGTCGAAGAACAGGACGTCTGGGTCGTAGGCGAAGGCGCGGGCCAGCGCCACGCGCTGCTTTTCGCCGCCCGAGCAGAGCATGACATTCTTGGCGTAGTAATCCTCGGGCAAGCGCACCTTGGCCATCAGTTCGAGCGCCCGCCTGCGCCGTTCCTCGGGCGCCATCTTGCGGACGCGCAGCGGGAATTCGATGTTGTCGCCGACCGTCATATGCGGAAAGAGCGCCAGCGACTGGAAGACGAGGCAGGTCGGCCGGCGATTGGAGGGGACGTCGTTGATCAGTTCACCGCGCAGCGTGATGTAGCCGTCGCTGGGGCTTTCGAGACCGGCCAGCATCCTGAGCAGCGTCGTCTTGCCGGAGCCGGACGGGCCGACGATGGTGACGAACTCGCCCTCCTCGATGTCGAGGTTGATGCCGTCGACCGCCGCGAAGCCATCGAACACCTTGCGGACGTCAACGAGCTGCAACACCGGCCGCGGCGTCTTTGAAACGGCGGGTGAAGCGGACACGGGAGAGACAGCAACAGACGACATATGGGGCAATCCTGACGGCGAAGACTGAGGGAAGAAACCGTCCGCTGGCAGCGGACGGCGATCTTGAAAGGCGCGATCAGCCGCGCTGCCGCTTGGCACCGAGCATGATTTCCAGCGCCTTGTCGTAATCCGGCACAATGTCGTATTCCGCCGAACGGGCCATCTCCTCCTCGACGCTGTCCCACTGGATGGCGTCAAGCTCATCCTTGGTGAACAGGTCGAAGCAGGCCTTGTTGCCCATCTGCGCCACCGGATTGAAGGTACCCTCGGCAAACGCCACGGTGTGCGCGACCTCCGGGGTCTGCACATACTGAAGGAACTCGGCGGCGAGCGGCGACAGCTGCGGGTTGTTGACGATTGAGGTGATCTCGATCCAGGAAACGCCGCCCTTGCCGTCAATCGGCCCCTTCAGCGGCGTGATGGCGCGCAGGTTGGGGTAACCGTCGGCGCGAGCCGGCGACACGGAATACGTGCCGCCGGTGAAGTGCAGGTCGATCTCGCCGGAGATCAGCGCCTGGTTCATGGTGGCGATGTCACCGATCATCTTGGCACCCTTGAAGATGCGGACGGCGGTATCCTCGAAGGCCTTGAAGTCGGCTTCGCTATGTTCGACGAAGGGGTTGATGCCGGCGGTGAGGAAGATGTCGAAGACGTTCCAGTCATCGGATTCCAGGATGCCGTACCTGCCGGCCAGCGACGGATCGTTGAACAGGTTCCAGCCCTGCTCTTCTGCCGTGGCGCGACTGATCTTGTCGGTGTTGACGACGAAGGAATAAGGCCCGAACCGCTGGGCCATGCCCAGGAGATCCTTGCCGTCATCACTCATCGCCCAGCGGTAGGGCGGCTTGAAGGACGGCAGCATCTTGTCGAAATAGGGCTCGAAGGTCTCACGCGGCAGCGGCTTGATCAGGCCGGCCGGCGCCATCACCTTGCGCGCCCAGGGATTGTTGACGTTGATCAGGTCCCAGATTTTGGTCTCACCGGCCCGGAGGCGGTTGATCATCGTCGGGTCGTTGGTCAGGCTCTCAGCCTTCACCGTGGCGCTCTTGGCAGCCCGAAACGGGTCGAGCACCTGCGCCGAGTTGTAGCCCTCCCAGCAAAGGATGTTGAGCTCGCCCTCGCGGGCGGCGAAGGCACGGCTCGCGGACAGAAGCGGGCCGGCGAAGGCCGCCGCCCCCATCATCTGCAGCATGTTGCGCCTGGACATCGGACCCATTGGAAAACCCTTTCCTGCTGACGGTTGGTCTGTTCCCTTTTGTTATGTTGGAAGTCTCTCGCAAAAATGTGTTGTTTACAACATCAATTTCGCGGGGCATGGTGAAAGGCACCGAAGGGCAGCCGTGCAGCGAGCGAAGGGCTCCGAGGTTGCAAGACCTGGAGCGATACGCGTCGAAATCCCTAGTTTTCCGGGAAAATTCGAAATCCTCACGGCAACCGCATCTTTTTTGTTCGACCGCTGCCGCAAGCGTGGTCGATGTGCCGGAATTTTGGTCAAGCAACGTGAGAAGGTGGGACAGAATGTTGAAGTCGCTACAAGGAAGCACAGTGATCGTCACCGGCGGAAGCCGCGGCATCGGCAAGGGAATCGCCCTGCGCTTCGGAGAGGCCGGCCTCAACGTGCTGGTGGTGTCGCGGAGCGAGGCCGATGCCTCGGCCGTCGCCAGGGCGATCGGGCCGACTGCCAGCGGCCTTGGTGCCGACGTGTCGACGCCGGAGGGATGCTCGGCGATGGCCAAGGCGGCGATCGACCGCTATGGCGCGATCAACGTGCTGTGCGCCAACGCCGGCATTTTCCCGGCGGCCAAGCTCACGGAGATGACGCCGGCCGACTTCGACCACGTGATCTCCACCAACCTGCGCTCCACCTTCCTCAGCGTGTCGGCCGTGTTGCCGGCGATGACGGCGGCGGGCGGCGGGCGCATCGTTCTCACCTCGTCGATCACCGGCCCGGTCACCGGCTACCCCGGCTGGTCGCACTATGGCGCCAGCAAGGCCGGCCAGCTCGGCTTCATGCGCACGGCGGCGATCGAACTGGCGCCGAAGGGCATCACCGTCAACGCCGTGCTGCCGGGCAACATCTTCACCGAAGGTCTCGAAGGAATGGGGCCGGACTACATCGCCAAGATGGAGGCGTCGATCCCGTTAGGGCGGCTCGGCACGGTAGCTGACATCGCCAATGCCGCGCTGTTCCTTGCCTCGGAGGAAGCCGGCTACATCACCGGCCAGACCATCACCGTCGATGGCGGCCAGATCCTGCCCGAAAGCCTGGGCGCGCTTGAAGCGATGGCCGGATGAGGCGGACTTTCAGTTTTGGCTAAACCCGATGAGGGGCGACGCCACGGCGTCGTCCCCACCTGAGTGAGGGATATCCGGACATCGGGTTCACGAGCTGCTCTTACCGCCCGGCCAGGATCGTCTTCAGCGTGTCCACGAAGAAGTCGGCATTCTCCTTTGAGAAGCAGAGCGGCGGCCGGATCTTCAGCGTGCTGCCCCACAGGCCGGCGGCACCGATCAGGATGCCATGCTCTTTCATGGCGTTGATGACGAAGGTGGCAAGCCCCTGGTCGGGGTGGCCGTCGGCATCGACGAAATCGAGGCCGATGAACAGGCCGGCACCGCGCACCGCGCCAATGTCGCGGCGATTGCCCATCACCGCCTGAAGGCCGGCCTTGAAATAGGCGCCGACGTCGCGGGCATTGTCGATCAGGCCTTCTCGCTCGATGACGCCGAGCACCGCCGCACCGGCGCTGGCCGCCACCGGGTTGCCACCGAAGGTGTTGAAATAGCCGGTTTCCTCGCAGAACAGCGACAGCAGCTCCGGACGGGTGACGACGCCGGCCATCGGGAATCCGTTGCCCATCGGCTTGCCCATGGTGACGATGTCGGGAACGATCTCGTGCCGCGAGAAGCCCCAGAGCCCGCCGCCGGTACGGCCAAAGCCGGGCTGCACCTCGTCGGCGATAAACAGACCGCCTGCCCGATGCGCCACATCGACCGCCGCCTGAAGGAATCCCGGCGGATCGGCGAAGATGCCGTCGGAGGAGAAAATGGTATCGACGATGACGGCGGCGAAGCCGACCCCCTTCTCCTCGAGATCGTCGATGGCTGCCTGGAGATGACCGGCAAAGAAGCCGGCGACGTCGCCATCGGGCGCCAAGGCAGGATCGGGCTCGGGGATGACGCGCACGAAATCCGGCACCGGCTTCGACTTCATTGACGACGGCGAGATGGCCGTCACGTGCTGGGTGTTGCCGTGGTAGGCGGCGCGAGTGACGACGAAGCCACGCTTGCCGGTCGCCGCTTCGGCGATGCGCATGGCGAGGTCGTTGCTCTCCGACCCCGTACAGGTCATGACGAGGTTGGACAGTGGCGCCGGGAACTTCGACAGCAGCGTCTCGGCGTAGGCTTCGACCGGCTTGGTCAGATAGCGCGTGTGGATGTTGAGGACGGCGATCTGCTTGGCCACCGCCTCGGCGACGGCCGGATGCGAATGGCCGATCGACGGCACGTTGTTGTAGACGTCGAGATAGCGCTTGCCGTGGGCGTCATACATGAAGACGCCCTCCGCTCGAACCATCTCGATTGGCTCTTTGTAGAAGAGGACCGACGAGGCGCCGAACGCCGCCTGCCGCCGAGCGACGCGCGCCGCCAGTTCGGGTGCCAGCGCCGCGCCGTCCGACGCTTCGAAGCGGTTGAGGGCGAGAATCTGCTTGGTCGGGCTCATGCGACACCCTTCAGGAAATCGGCGGCGAGGTAGCGGTCGGCAAGGTCGACAGTGCCGGCGGTATAGGCCGGCCCCATCGACTGGGCGGTCGGCGTTTCGGAATGCGAGGCGATCCAGGCGGTGAGTTGCATCCGTCGCAGCATCACCAGCATAGGCAATGCCGCCGCCTGCTCTCCGTCGAGCGGGGCGAGACGGGCATAGCCCTCAAGCCAGGCGGCCATCAGGTCGGGGATGTAGGGCTCGGTCTCCATGAAGGAGATCGAGGCGGCGAAGTCGTAGGCGAACCAGGAGAAGCCACAGTCGTCGAAATCGATGACGCCGAGCCGGTCGCCGTCGACCAGAAGGTTGGCGGCGCGCATGTCGGCGTGGATCAGGCCGAAACGGTCGGGCGAGGTGCCGAAGGCGGCCGTCTCGCGCTCAAGGCGGGCCGCCACTTTCTCAAGCACCGCGCGGCCAGAGGCATCAAGGCCAAGCGCCGCGCGCCAGTCGCCCCAGTAGGCGTTCGGCCCGATGATGGTGTCGAACGTCCAGGTCTTGCGGACGAAACTCCGAGGCGGCGACCACGCCCGGCTATGGGCGTGCAGGCGCGCCGAGATCTCGCCGAGATGGCCGTACCAGCGGGTGAGATCACCGGCCTCGTCGGGCGCCCGGCCGCTCATGAACTCGAAGGCGACGGCGTTGCGATGGGTCTGGCCATCGAAAAAGGTGGAGAGCAATCGACCGTCCCGGGCGTGAAGCGGCGCCGGCGTGGCGATGACGCCAGCTGCCCGCAACGCCTCGATCCATTCGAGCTCGGACACGATCTCCTCGTCGCTGTGGTAAGCCGGACGGTGGACGCGCAGGATCAGCCGGCGAGCGCCCTTTGCTTCGTCCACCATGAACGTGGCATTCTCGGAGATGGTCAGCAGCGACAGCTTCGCCGTTTCATCGATATTCCAGGTGGGTAGCGCCGAGCGCAGGCCGTCTTCGAGGCGGGCAAGGAAGGCGTCATCGTAAAGCATGCTGGCCGGGTCCGTCTGCGGTTATGTTTGGGAATGCAACAACATTCATGTTGGAATTGCAACATTAAAAAGCGGGCAGCCGATGCCTGTCGAGCCGGCAGGTTCCGGAAGGTCCAGCCGACCGAAACGCACATCCCCGGAAAGCGTCGCTTCCCGGGGATGCATGTCAGGAGACGGAAGCGGTAGGTGGGCGACTCAGCGAGCCGCCGTCCAGCCCTTGTAGTCGGCGATATTGTCGCGCGTCACCAGCTTGGACGGCAGCAGCGTCACCTGCTGGGCGGGCTTCTTGTCGTTGAGCAGGTCGATGCCGATCTGGGTGGCGAGCTGGGCCATGGCATAGGGGTCCTGGCTCGACGAGGCGAGAACCAGCGACGACGTGTCCTTGAGTTCGGCCTCGATGTCCGGCGCACCGTCGACGGCGGTGATGAACAGCTCCGGACGGTTGGCCTGCTTGGCGGCAAGGCTGGCGCCGATGCCCGTCGGGTCGTTGATGGCAAACACGGCGTCGATCTTCTCGAAGCGGGTCAGCATCGACTGCATGACGTTCAGGCCGCCGTCGCGCGAGCCCTTGGCGTCCTGGTCGTCCGACAGTACCTTGATGCCGGCATTGGCGCCGAACACCTTCTTGCAGCCGACGACGCGATCGATAACGGCCGACACCTGCGGGCCGTTGATGATGACGACGTCGCCCTTGCCGCCGAGCTTGTCGACGATGTACTGGCAGGCGATCTCTCCGGCCTGGACGTTGTCGGTGGTCACGGTGGCGTCGGCGCCATCGGCGGCGGTATCAACGGCCACGACCGGGATGCCGGCAGCCTGGGCGCGGGCGATGGCCGGGGCCACGGCCTTCGGATCGGCCGGGTTGAGCAGGATCAGGTCGACGCCAGCGGCGATGAAGTTGTCGATCTGGGTGAACTGCTTGTTCATGTCGTAGTCATAGCCGAGGGCGGTGACTTCGACGTTGGGATTGACTTCCTTGGCCTTGTCCGTCGCGCCGGTGGCCAGCGCCACGAAGAACGGATTGCCCATCGAGCCGAGAGAAATGCCGATCTTGTTGAGGTCCTTGGCCCCGGCGGCGCCGGTGAGGGCGACGGCGGCGGCGGCGGCGAGCAGAATGCTGCGAGACTTCATGACTTAACTCCTCCTGGGGATGCCGGCTGAGCCAGGCGGATCTCCTCCCGCCCGACGCGCCTGCTATGTCCGGCCGGCCGCAGGGCGGTCCAGCCGGTAGATTGCCGGGGTGCCCCGGCCGCCGGTCCCCCCGGCGGATGTGACACTCCCGATGCGGAGGCGGGACCGCCTCCGAATTCTCTAGCTCAGGTGCGGGCACCACCCTGTGACCGGACGCGGTCGAGCGCCACGGCGATAATGATGACGAGGCCCTTGATGATGTACTGCCAGATGTCGCTGACGCCGACGAGCACCAGGCCGTTGGACAGCACGGCAATGATCAGGGCACCGATCAGCGTGCCCCAGATAGACCCGACGCCACCGGTGAACGAGGTGCCACCCAAAATGACGGCGGCGATGGCATCGAGTTCGTAGGACTGGCCGAGCTGGGTGCCGTTGGCCGCAAACAGGCGCGCCGCGCTCATGACGCCACCGAGGCCGGCCATCAGTCCCGAGAAGCCGTAGACGAACAGGAACACCGCCCAGACCTTGATACCGGACAGGCGGGCGGCGCTTTCGTTGCCGCCGGTGGCGTAGATATGCACGCCGAGCACCGTCCGGCGCAGGATGATCCAGGTGACGAGGACCGACAGGAAGGCGATCATCACCAGCCAGGGGATGCCGAAGATATAGCCGTTACCGATGAAGGCGAAGGGGAGCTGCGAGTTGAAAACGGTGGTGTCGTTGCCGAACAGGCGAGCAACGCCGCGCACCGCGGTGAGCGAGCCGAGCGTCGAGATGAACGGCGGCAAGCCGATGAAGGCCACCAGCGAGCCGTTGATCAGGCCAAACACCAGACCGGCGAACAGCGCCAGCGGAATGCCGATCATGCCCATGTCGGGGATCAGCGAACCGATCACCGCCACCATGGCCGAAGCAGCCAGGATGGAGCCGACGGACAGGTCAATGCCACCGGTCAGGATCACCGCCGTCATGCCGCAGGCGAGCACGGTATTGATCGAGGCTTGCTGGGTGACGATGGACAGGTTCTGCGGTGAGAAGAAGCGTCCCGACATCAGCTGGAAGCCGATACCGAGCAAGATCAGGATCGGCAGCATGCCGACCGTGCGGATGATCTGCTGGATGAGGATCTGGCGATTGGCTGCGGCCTTTTCGTTGATCGCGGCAGCCGATGAGCTTTCCTGGGACATGGAGGTTCCCTTACGTTTGTGCAGTGTGGTGTCAGGCGGCCGGGACGCTCGGGTGAGCAAGGCCAGCGGCCAGGGCAATGATGTTTTCCTGGGTGATCGCGATGCCGGAGGTGCCGCCGACTTCGCCGACGATGTGACCTTCCCGCATCACCAGAACGCGGTCGGCGATGCCGACGACTTCCGGCATCTCCGAGGAGATGACCAGCACGCCGACGCCGGTCTTCACGAGGTCGTCGATGATGCGATAGATTTCGGACTTGGCGCCGATGTCGACGCCGCGCGTCGGCTCGTCGAGGATCAGCACGCGCGGCCGCGTCTCCAGGAGGCGCGACAGCAGCACCTTCTGCTGGTTGCCGCCCGACAGCGACCCCACGTCGACGACCGGCCCGGTGACGCGGATCGACAGCGCCCGGATCGCCTCGACCGCCCGGCCCCTTGCCTTCCTGAGATCGAGCAAGCCACCCTTGCCGGCATCGCGGCCGATCACCTGCAGATTGATGTTCTCCTGCACCGTCATGTCGAGGAAGAGGCCCTGCCCCTTGCGGTCCTCGGTGAGATAAACGATGCCGGCGTCCACCGCCTGGATCGGCCTGACGATGTCGAGCGGCTTGCCCCCGAGCGTCACCGTGCCGCCCTCGCGAGCGTCGGCGCCATAGACGAGGCGGGCGAGTTCGGTGCGTCCCGAGCCGACGAGGCCGGCAAGGCAGAGCACCTCGCCGCGATGAAGATCGAACGAGCACCCGCGCACGCGGCGGCCATCGCTCATGTCACGGACCGATAGGATCACCTCGCCGCGACTGCCCTGGGCGTCATGATCCTTCTTGTAGAACTTGGAGAGGTCGCGACCGACCATCATCTTGACGAGCTTTTCGGCCGACAGTTCGTCGCGCAGCAGCGTGCCGACGTAGCTGCCGTCCCGCAGCACCGAGCAGCGATCGGCCAGCTCGTAGACCTCGGCCATGCGGTGCGAGATATAGATGATGGCGAGACCGTCGGCGCGCAGCGTGCGGATGAGGCCGAACAGCTTGTCGGTCTCGCGCGATGACAGCGCCGTCGTCGGCTCGTCCATGACGAGGATGCGGGCGTTGGCGTGAATGGCGCGGGCGATCTCCACCATCTGCCGCTCGGCGATCGACAGCGTCGACACCACGGTCGCCGGCCCGAAGGTGGCGCCGAGCCGGTCGAGCACGCCCTGGCACTCGGCACGCATGCGCGCCCGGTCGACCTGCCCGCCGGACGACAGTTCACGGCCGAGATAGATGTTCTCGGCCACCGTCAGGTTGGGCGACAGGCTGAGTTCCTGATAGATGACGGCGATGCCCTTGGTCTTGGCGCTGAGCGGGCCGTCGATGTGGATCACTTCGCCATTGATGCGGAGTTCACCGCCGGCATCCGCCCGGTAGGCGCCCGACAGGATCTTCATCAGCGTCGACTTGCCGGCGCCATTTTCACCCATCAGGGCATGCACTTCGCCGGGATAGACGGTGAGTTCGACGTTGGCGAGCGCTTTCACGCCGGGAAATGTCTTGGAGATGCCGTGCATCTCGAGGATGGGCGTTGGCTCAGGCGCGGACGGCATAGTCTCTGAACTCCCTGAACATGGGCGCAGCGCCGGTCAGGATCGACGAGCGCGGCGAGAAATTGAAGAAAAGCGGCAGCGTGGCGGCGCCAAGGGCGCCCGCCCGGGCCCGGAACGAGCCGTCGATGACCTTGGGCACAGGCACGCTTTCCGGCGTGGCAGCGACAAGCGCCGTGGCGAGGCGCTCGACGATGGTCTCGACAAGGCCGCAGTCGAGGTCGCCCTCGAGGATGACATGGTCGACGTCGAGGGTCGCGGTGGTGGCGAGGACGGCCGGCACGAAAGCACCGACGGCGTCATCAATCCACTCGTCGAAGGCGACCGGGCGTGGCTCGCGACGGAACAGGTCGCCGATCTCGGCCAGCGTGGCAACGACGTGGCCGTGCCAGCGCAGGTGTCGCCGGAGACCGGCCAGCGACGTGCGAGTGAGCAGCACGTCGAAGGAGCGCTCCGGCCGGGGTGCCGACGGCAGCGTCGAGGCCGGCACCGGTATCATGGCAAAGTCACCGGCGTTGCCGCGGTTGCCGCGCAGGCAGTCGCCGTCGAGCACGATGCCGCCGCCGACGGCGCCGCCGATGAACAGATAGACGAAGTCCGACAACACGCGGCCATGACCGTAGAACAGTTCGGCGATGGCAGCGGCGTTACCGTCGTTCTCGACGAACACCGGGATGCCGGTTTCCGTCTCGAGGGCGGCGCCGAAATCGAAGTCGTCCCACAGGCGGAAAGAGTTGGCCGGCAGTTCCAGCTCCCGCAGCCAGCTGCCGAGGTGGTAGGGTTGGGCGAGGCCAATGCCGGCGAGCCGTTCCCAGCGCTCCGGCCCGATCTCGCGTTCGATCGACTTGATATCGTCGGCGACGGCGGCCAGCATGTCCCTCGGCGGCGGCAGCAGCGTGTCGTGCGACCGGCTGGCCAGAATGCGGCCGCCGAAGTCGACGCAGACGGTCTCGCAGCCGACGCGGTCGATGCGAACGCCGATGGAATAGGCACCCTCGGGTGCCAACGCCAGAATGGTCGCCGGCTGGCCGCGCTGGCCCTCGCGCTTCTTGCCGATCTCAACCACAAGGCCGGCGGCACCGAGATAAGCGATGATCGCGCCGATGGCGTTGTTGGTGAGGCCTGCCGCCCGGGCAAGATCGGCTTTCGACGCCTCGCCAAACCGGCGTAGCGCCTGCAGCACGATCCGCTCATTGTAGAGACGAACCTGAGCAGAGTTTGACCCCTGCCCGGTCCGCGTCTTGCGGGCCGACATTGCCACTCCCCCCGGAGCAAAAGCGAAGCAACCGACTTGTCGACTGTTGAAGGTGGCGACGACGGCCTCCCAACCGTCGTCGCCCAGTCGAGGCAAGGTCTCCCGTGCTTCCCTCGATTAATTAATTCACGATGATGAACCTAGGTCCGGCCGATCAGACCGTCAATCGAGCCAAAAGAATGAACAGGGACCAGTTGACAGCGAAGCAAGCATATCGCAACGCGCGCAAGTGTTGCGCGCGTCAAAGCTTGAATTGTTTCAAGCATCAAGCCGTCAAGCGAGACGGGTGAATGCAACGTTTCGCGCGAGCCAGCAGCCGACCGTGAGACCTTCGATCATTCCCTGGCGATTGCGACGGATGCGGACGCTCCAGTCGCCCGGTGCCGGCGCGTCCATGCCGCGCGGTGTGGCCAGCTTCCAGACGTCGGCAGCGACGGGGAGCATCGGATGCATCGGACCACGGCCGAGGAAGCCGTCGAAGCGACCTGCGAAGGCGGATCCCACCGCCTCGATTTCCAGGACGGATTCGGTTTCGGGCGACCAATAGCGGCCCGCGATATCCGGCGCGGCGCTCCCCGCAAGGCGCACAGCCAGGCCACGGAGGTTATCGCCCGGCCGGTCGAGCCGGAGGTCATCGCCCTCACGGCACAGCGTCATGCCGGTGGAGCGGGCAACGCCCTCGGCGCCAAAGGACAGCACCTCGGTGCCACCGCCCAAGCCGGCGAGAACGGCATTGCCATGCGTGGTGACATTGAGGACAAGGCCCGACGACGGCTCGAGATAGACGCCGGTCCACGCCGGATCGGCCGGCGTGTCGCCTCTCGGCGCCGACGGCCGGCCAAGGGCGGCACGCATCAGATGAAGGGCGGCCGCGTGGGCGTCGGCCTCGTGATTGAACATCACCACCACGGACAGCCGCTCACCTGCCGCATGCAGGCGGCGGATACGGAAGCCGCGCAGAGCGCCACCGTGGCCGGTCAGGGCGACATCGTCGATCTTGTCGTGCGCAAGGCCCATACCATAGCGGGCCGGACGACCATCGGCGAAGGTCGACGGCGTTGACAGGCGCCGATAGAGCCCATCCGCATCGTTGCGAGTGCGGTCGATGAAGCGCTCCCAGGCGAGCATGTCATCGAGCGTCGCCGCGACGCCGGCATCGCCCGACCAGACAATGCGATTCGTCGCCGGGAGCCAGCCGATCGCGGCGTTTCCCTCGTGACCGATCACGCCATTGAGCGGCGCGGCCGTGTCGGTGGCAAGGCGGGCGTCCCGCATGCCGGCCGGTCCGAAGATATGACGAGCGTAGAGTTCGGCGAGCGAACGGCCGGACTTGTCTTCGAGGAGATCGGAGAGGATGCGGAAATTGCCGTTGGAATAGGAATACTGGCTGCCCGGCTCGAAATGGCTGGTCTTCATGCGAGCGAACAATGGGCGCGCGTCCGCGCGGCGAAAGACGCCCTCATGATGGGCGCCATGGAGCGCGGTGAGCGCCCAATAATCGCGCAGCCCCGAACGGTTGTCGCAAAGCTCGCGAATCGTCGGCCGCCGTCCCTCGAGGTTCGGCAGGAATTCGGCCAGTTGGTCATCGAGCGCCGACGGATCGCCGAGAAGGTCGAGCAGCACACCGCAGGTCATCTGCTTGCTGATCGAGCAGATCGGCAGGAGGCGGGAGGCCGTCATCGGCAAGCCGGCATCGGGGTCGGCATATCCCCAGGCTTCGCGGATGATCACCTCGCCGTCCTTCACCACACCGACGGCGCCGCCCGGCCCCCTGAAGCGCTCCGGTAGAGCGGCAACTGCGGCGGCGAGGGCGGCACTATCGATCGACGACATCTTTCATTCTTCCTTCGGCTGGATCCCGCGCAGCTAAAGCGGCAACCTCTCGACGCGCAAGGCTTTTCCTGCCGAAGATCGTTCCGTCAACGCGACATGGTGGACCGGTGCGCCCAGCCGGTCATACGCTTTTCCACCCAGGCCATGATCGAATACATGACGATGCCCTCAACGGCGAGCGCCAGGAGACCGGCGAAGACCAGCGGCACGTTGAACTGGCTCTGGGCCGAGCTCATCAGGTTGCCAAGGCCGTAGTTGGAGGCGACCGTCTCCGATACCACCGAGCCGACGAAAGCAAGCGTGATTGCCACCTTCAGCGAGCCGAAGAAGTAGGGCATCGAGCGGGGGATGCCGACCTTCAGCATGATGTCGAGCTTCTTGGCGCCGAGCGCTCGGAGCACGTCCTCGGTTTCCGGCTCGATGGTGGCGAGGCCGGTGGCGACGTTGACGACGATCGGAAAGAAGGAGATCAGGAAGGCGGTCAGGATGGCCGGCACCGCGCCGATGCCGAACCAGATGACCAGGATCGGCACCACCGCCACCTTGGGCACGGCGTTGAAGCCGATCATCAGCGGATAGAGGCCGGCGTAGATCATCTTCGACCAGCCGATGAACAGGCCGAGGGCGAGGCCGCCGACCACCGCCAGCAGAAAGCCAAGCGTCGTCGTGTAGAGCGTCTGCAGCGAGTTCTTCCAGATCGGCGACCAATACTGGTAGAGCGCCGCGAAGATGCGCGAGGGCGCCGGCAGCACGGTGTAGGGCAGATCGAAGGCGCGCACCGCCGCCTCCCAGATGGCGAACAGGGCGATGGTGTAGAGCCAGGGCGACGCCTTCACCCAGTCGATGCGGGCGACCAGCGGTCTCGCCTTCTCAGGCTTCTGGATATCCTCGACGACCGCGCTCATGCCGCCCTCCTGGCGCCGGCAATCTCGCCGTGCAGTTCGTGGACCACGTCGTTGAAGGCCTTGTCATAGGTGATCTCGAGGTCGCGCGGCCGGGCGAACGGTACGCGGTGCTCGCGCAA
>JAGSYU010000181.1 GCA_018262575.1 Pseudomonadota bacterium
CACCAACGTGGTGGCCGTGCTGGTGATGGCCGTCACCTTCTTCCCCATTCTGGCCGCCTATTGGCTGACCCGCGAGGGTGAGCATGTTGCCGGCGGCTCGCGCTGACATCAGACAGACAAGACCCAGACGGAGCCCAAAATGACTGTCGTCCTGCCCTCCAAGATGCTGATCGGATCGGAGTTCGTTGCCGGAACGGAGACGGCCGAGAATGTACTCAACCCGCGTACCGGCGAGACGCTGATTGCCATGCCGGAAGCGTCCATCGATCAGGTGGAGGCCGCTGTTGCGGCCGCCTCCGAAGCCTTCGTGAGCTATGGGCGGTTGACGCCGGCTGCCCGTTCGTCCCTGTTGCTGCAGCTTGCCAACCGCATCGAGGCAGAGGCGGAAACCTTCGCACGCCTCGAAGCCCTTCAGTGCGGCAAGCCCTATCACGCCGTGCTCCGCGACGAGATACCCGCCGTTGTCGATTGCCTCAGGTTCTTCGCCGGCGCCGCGCGCGTGGTGCCGGCCATTGCGGCCGGCGAGTATATCGAAGGCTTCACGTCGATGGTCCGCCGCGACCCCATCGGCGTCTGCGGCCAGATCGCGCCATGGAATTATCCGCTGATGATGGCGGCCTGGAAGATCGCGCCGGCTCTTGCCGCCGGCAACACGGTGGTGTTGAAGCCCTCCGAGCAGACCCCGCTCACGACGCTGAAGCTGGCCGAAGTGGCCGCGGACATTTTCCCGCCGGGCGTCGTCAACGTCATCGTTGGCCGTGGCGAGAGTGTCGGCAGCCCGCTGATCAACCACCCGCGCGTGTCCATGGTGTCGCTGACCGGCGACGTTGCCACAGGCAAGAAAGTGCTGCAGGCGGCCTCCAAGACCGTCAAGCGCACGCATCTCGAGCTTGGTGGCAAAGCGCCGGTCATTGTCTATGACGACGCCGACATCGCGTCGGTGGTCGAGGGACTGCGTGCTTTCGGCTATTACAACGCCGGTCAGGACTGCACGGCGGCCTGCCGGGTCTATGCCGGGGCGAAGATCTACGACAAGCTCGTGGCCGAACTCGCCTCTGCGGTTTCCACGATCAAGTATAACGAAGCCGACGACGGCGATAACGAGATCGGACCGTTGATCTCGGCGCGCCAGCGGGCACGGGTTGCCAGCTTCGTCGAACGCGCCATGGAGCAGAAGCATATCGAGATCGTCACCGGCGGCGAGGCCGTCGACGGCCCGGGCTTCTTCTATCAGCCGACGGTGGTCGCCGGTGCGCTGCAAAGTGACGAGATCGTTCGCCGGGAAGTCTTCGGGCCGGTGGTATCCGTCACCCGCTTCACAGACGAGGATGACGTGATCGGCTGGGCCAACGACAGCGAGTATGGTCTGGCGTCATCGGTGTGGAGTCGAGATGTGTCGAAGGCCATGAGCGCTGTCGCACGGCTGCAATATGGTGCCAGCTGGATCAATTGCCATTTCATGCTGACGAGCGAGATGCCGCATGGCGGCATGAAGCAGTCGGGCTATGGCAAGGATATGTCCGTCTATTCGCTGGAAGACTACTCGGTGGTTCGCCACGTGATGATCAAGCTCTGAGAGCAGATCAGATAGAGATGAAAAGAGCCGCGCGAGGAGACTTGCGCGGCTTCAGACGGCTGGCAAGGGTCTGGAGACTTGTGACCGGCAACATGAAAAACCTGATCTTGCGCCCCAATTCGTCAGGCTGATCCATTTCCGGCATGGTCTGGCGACTCTTGGGCGACCTCCTGTCGGGAGAGCTGCAACAATCGCTCCGTCGCGGCAATCGATCCGGTCAGATCATCTCGAGCGACATCGCCCGCCGGGGTGGCGGATACAACGCGTCGAGTGCCGCACGCAGTTCGTCGGTGACGGCGAGATCGAGCGCGCCGATATTGTCCTCGACATGGGCGGCCCGTCCTGCCTTTGGAATGGCGATGACGCCATCGTGGTCGAGCACGAAGGCGAGCGCCAGTTGCGCGACGGAGACGCCATGCTCGGCGGCAAGTGTAGCCAGACGCCGATCCTTCAGGAGCCGGGCCTGCTCCACCGGCGAGTAGGCCATGACCGGCACGCCGCGCGCTTGCATGGAGGGCAGCAGGTCCCACTCGATGCCACGTCGCGAGAGGTTGTAGAGCACTTGGTTGGCGGCAACCCCGCCGCCGGCCGCTACGCCCGCCAGCTCGTTCATGTCGTCGGCGTCGAGGTTGGAGACGCCCCAGTGACGGATCTTGCCGGCCGCCTTCAGCGCCTCGAAGGCGGCAACCGTCTCGGCGAGCGGATACTGGCCGCGCCAGTGCAACAGATAGAGGTCGAGCCGATCGGTACCGAGCCGCTTCAGCGAGCGCTCGCAGGCGGCGACCGTTCCCGCTCGTGACGCATTGTGCGGATAGACCTTCGAGACGAGGAACACCTCGTCGCGCCGGCCGGCAATCGCCTCTCCCACCAGCCGTTCGGAGGCGCCCTCGCCATACATCTCGGCGGTATCGATCAGGCTCATGCCGAGATCCATCCCCCGGCGCAGCGCGGCAATCTCGTCCGCCCGCCTCCCGAGGTCATCGCCGATCATCCAGGTACCGAGGCCCAGCGCCGGCACGTCTTCGCCACTTGGCAAGCGAACGGTCTTCATCGGCATCTCCCTTGAGTCCGACCGAGTATAGCAGCCGATGCGGCCGGCGGGCGATTGCTGTTCGCATTGAGGATCCCCGCTGCGAAGAGGTGACGGAAGCGCCGGGAATCCTCTATCCTGCGTCCACTATGGCGCCACGCGGCGCTCGACGGGTCATTGGAAAGGATGCTTCATGCGACTTCTTGTTGTCGGAGCCGGCGCCACCGGCGGCTATTTCGGCGGACGTCTGGCCGCCGCCGGCCGCGACGTTACCTTCCTCATCCGTCCCAAGCGGGCGGCGGAGATCGCCAAGAACGGCTTCGTCATCGTCGACCCCAAGGGCGAAACGCGGCTCGAGCCGAAAATCGTCACCGCCGACAAGCTGGGAGGTGTCTACGATCTCGTGCTGATCAGCGTGAAAGCCTATTCGCTGGTGGCGGCGATGGGCGACATCGCGCCGGCAATCGGTCCCAACACGCTGATCCTGCCGGTGCTGAACGGCCTCAAGCATTTCGACGTGCTGTCCGAGCGCTTCGGCGGCGACAAGGTGATCGGCAGCTTCTGCAAGATCAACGCCCGGCTCGACGACAACGGCCGCATCGTCCAGATGTCGCCGCTGCACGACCTGATCTACGGCGAATATGACGGCAAACGCAGCCCGCGCCTGGAAGCGATCGATGCCTTCTTCAAGGGCGCCGGCTTCGATGCGCGGCTGTCGGACGATGTCGGCCGCGAACTCTGGGAAAAGTGGGTGCTGCTCGCCAGCCTTGGCGCCGCCACCTGCCTGATGCGGGGCACCATCGGCGACATCGTTGCCAGGCCGGGCGGCCGTTCCTTCATCGAAGCGCTGCTCGGCGAGGTCACAGCCGTTGCCACCGCCCACGGCAAGACGCCCGACCCGGCCTATCTGGAGGCGACGCTCAAGCTGCTCACCACTCAGGGCTCGCCGATGACCGCGTCCATGTATCGCGACCTCATCAAGGGCCTGCCCGTCGAAAATGACGAGATCATCGATGACCTGCTGGCCCGCGCCGCCTCCGTCGGCATCAGCACGCCCTATCTTCATCTCGCGGCGATCCATCTGGGCATCTATGCCGCACGCCGTCTTGCCGAATGAGCCAACTCCAGAGGACACCGTGAACGTTGCTACGCCCCGTCAATCGTTCAGGAGCAGTCTTGAATTACGGCAAGCCGAAGCGGTCCGTTTTTTCCACGTCTTCCGCCGAAATTCGCTGATGCCGTAGTGGTTTTGATCCGCCGGCACCGGTACAATTCCTAAGTTCCGCCAAATTCGAAACGTTACGCTTTTTCCTCGCACTCAACTATGCTAAGAGGGGCGCCGAACGCTGGCCGGACAAACGCCGGAGAGGAAGCGCTCGCCTCGAATTCTCTTGCCCGCTGAGGCGGGACCATCGCATCGACAAGCAGGATGCCGCCATGAAGTATGGTTATTTCGACGACAAGGCCCGCGAGTATGTGATCACACGGCCGGATACGCCGCTACCGTGGATCAACTACATCGGCTGCCAGGGCTATTTCGGCATCCTGTCTGCCACCGGCGGTGGCTACTCCTACTATCGCGATGCCCGCCTGCGTCGGTTGACCCGCGGCCGCTATAATAACGTGCCGGCCGATTTCGGCGGTCGCTACGTCTACGTTCGCGACAATGCCAGCGGCGACTACTGGTCGCCGTCGTGGATGCCGACCCAGTCGGACCTTGAGGACTATAGCTGCCGGCACGGCATGGGCTATTCCACCATCTCGGCCAAGCGCTCGGGCATCCGTACCGCCACGCGCTATTTCGTGCCGCTCGACGAGACGCTGGAGATCTGGCAGACGACCGTCACCAACGAGCGCCTGACGCCGGCCGACGTTTCGATCTTCTCGTCGGTGGAATTCTGCCTGTGGGAAGCCAACGACGACGCCACCAATTACCAGCGCAACCTCTCCACCGGCCAGGTCGAGGTCGAGGACGAGGTCATCTACCACAAGACCGAGTATCGCGAGCGCCGCAACCACTTCGCCTGGTTCTCCTGCTCGGAATCGCTGGCCGGTTTCGACACCCAGCGCGAGAGCTTCCTTGGGCCGTGGCGCGGCTGGAACAAGCCCGTCGCTGTCGAGGAGGGCCGGTCGCGCAACTCGATCGCCTATGGCTGGTCGCCGATGGGCTCGCACCACGTCAAGCTGACGCTCGCCCCAGGTGAGAGCCGTCAGATCATCTACGTGCTCGGCTATCACGAGAATCCGAACGAGCAGAAGTTCGACCCGCCGGGCTCGCAGACCGTCAACAAGACGACCGTCAAGCCGATCATCGCCAAGTATCGCGACGCAAAGAACGTCGAGGCGGCCTTCGCGGCACTCGGCAAGCACTGGGACGAGTTGCTCGGCGTCTATCAGGTCGCCTCTCCGGATGAGCATGCCAACCGCATGGTCAACATCTGGAACGCCTACCAGTGCATGGCCACCTTCAACATGTCGCGGTCGGCGTCGTCGTTTGAAACCGGCATCGGCCGCGGCCTCGGCTTCCGCGACTCGAACCAGGACCTCCTGGGCTTCGTGCACATGGTGCCGTCGCGGGCCCGCGAGCGCATTCTCGACCTCTCGGCGACGCAGCTGGCGAGCGGTGGTGCCTACCACCAGTACCAGCCGCTGACCAAGAAGGGCAATAACGACATCGGCGGCGACTTCAACGACGATCCGCATTGGCTGATCATCGGCGTCGCCGCCTACCTCAAGGAGACCGGCGACTTCTCGATCCTCGACGAGCCCGTCGTGTTCGACAATCAGCCGGGCACCGAGGTGCCGCTCTACGAGCATCTCCGGCGCTCGATCCAGTATGCGCTCGACCGGCTGGGCCCACACGGCCTGCCGCTGATCGGCCGCGCCGACTGGAACGACTGCCTCAACCTCAACTGCTTCTCCGATACGCCCGGCCAGTCCTTCCAGACGTCCACCAGCAAGGACGGCAAGGTGGCGGAGTCGGTGTTCATCGGCGCGCTGATGGTGCTGTCGGCCCGCGAACTGTCCGCCCTGGCGAGCCAGGTCGGCAAGGCCGACGACGCTGCCTTCTACGCCGATGTCGCCAAGACAATGGATGAGACCGTTCGCACCCAGGGTTGGGACGGCGAGTGGTTCGTCCGCGCCTTTGACGACTTCGGCCGCAAGATCGGCTCGAAGGAAAACGAGGAAGGCAAGATCTTCATCGAATCGCAGGGCTTTGCGGCGCTTGCCGGCATCGGCCTCGACGACGGCAAGGCCCGCTCGGCGCTCGACGCGGTGCGCAAGCATCTCGCCACGCCGCACGGCATCGTACTGCAGCAGCCGGCCTATAGCCGCTACTACATCGAGTATGGCGAGATCTCGACCTACCCGCCCGGCTACAAGGAAAACGCCGGCATCTTCTGCCACAACAACCCCTGGGTGGTTATCGGCGAGGTGATGCTGGGCAACGGTGACGCGGCCTTCGATTACTACAGCCGCATCTCGCCGTCGGTGCGCGAGGGGATTTCCGACGTCCACCGGCTCGAGCCCTATGTCTACGCCCAGATGATTGCCGGTCGCGATGCGCCGACCCATGGCGAAGCCAAGAACTCCTGGCTGACCGGCACGGCCGCCTGGAACTACTACGCCATCACCCAGTGGATTCTCGGCATCCGCCCGGAATACACCGGCCTGCGCATCGCCCCGGTGGTGCCGGAACGCTGGCCCAGCTTCACGGCGAGCCGCGTCTTCCGTGGCGTCACCTACGACATCTCGGTAAAGCGGACCGGTGCCGGCAACACCGTGTCGCTTATCGTCGACGGCAAGCCTGTTGACGGTGACATCGTGCCGCCACATCGTGCCGCCACCGGCCAAGGGCGTGAAGACCGTCAAGGTCGAGGCCTTGCTCGGCTGACAACTGCCGCTTTGGGAAACGAAAGAAAGGCGTCCGCAGGGACGCCTTTTTTATTTGCCAGCCCAACTCCGGTCGTCTTTATCGACCTTCGAGTTGCAGGAGGCTCGTGATTTCAGCCGACAGAATTGCAAGTTATCTCTCATAGTGAAATACGCGAGCCTATATACGTAAAATTACCTTTTCGCCTTGAGGCTCCATCATATTCATGGAGCGTTATTCTTTATTTACGACTGCCCATCATGGTTGCATCACTATAGCCTAGCGCATCGAGGTGCTGCTTATGAAGCCGCGCGTTCAGCCGACATCCGAGGAAATCACATTTCGTCCAGACGAAATTATTGTTTCGAAAACAGATCTCAAAGGACGAATTACTTACGCGAACGCCACCTTTTCCAAAATCTGCGGCTACAGTCGCGCCGAACTTATGAATGCCCCGCATTCGATCATTCGCCACCCCGACATGCCGCGATGTGTCTTCAAATTGCTCTGGGACCAG
>JAGSYU010000062.1 GCA_018262575.1 Pseudomonadota bacterium
GGCGGTCGCTACGGTCACGCTCCGCGCCCGAAATCCGCCCATTACAGGCCGTTTCGGCCGTCGTCCCATTGGTCCGGAGAGATGGTCCCGATGAAGATTCTCGTGCCCGTGAAGCGGGTGGTCGACTACAACGTCAACATCCGCGTCAAGGCCGATGGCTCCGGCGTCGATCTCGCCAACGTCAAGATGTCGATGAATCCCTTCGACGAGATCGCCGTCGAGGAAGCGTTGCGCCTGCGCGAGGCGGGCATCGCCAGCGAAGTGGTGGCCGTATCGATCGGCCCCAAGGAAGCCCAGGATACGGTGAGGACCGCGCTCGCCATGGGCGCCGACCGCGGCATCGTCCTTGAAGCGGCAGGCACCGTCGAGCCGCTGGCCGTCGCCAAGCTCCTGAAGGCGATCGTCGCCGAGGAGGCACCCGGCCTGGTCATCCTCGGCAAGCAAGCGATCGACGACGACAGCAATCAGACCGGCCAGATGCTGGCCGCCCTGCTCGGCTGGCCGCAGGGCACCTTCGCCTCCAAGCTCGTTCCCTCCGACGGCGGCCTTGAGGTGACGCGCGAAGTGGATGGCGGCCTGCAGACGGTGCGGCTGGCACTGCCGGCCATCGTCACCGCCGACCTTCGCCTCAACGAGCCGCGCTACGCTTCATTGCCCAACATAATGAAGGCGAAGAAGAAACCCATCGACCTCCGGTCCGCCGACCAATATGGCATCGATCTGACACCCCGCCTGACGGTGCTGAAGACCGCCGAGCCGCCGGTCCGGCCGGCCGGCCGCCGCCTTGCCTCGGTCGCCGAGCTGGTCGATTGCCTGAAGTCCGAAGCCGGCGTGCTCTGAGAAAGGCCAGCGAACATGACCACCCTTCTTCTCGCCGCTCATGACGGCGCCGCCCTCAAGGACGCCACGCTGAAGGCGCTCACCGCGGCGCTGGCCATCGGCGCCGACATCCACGTGCTGGTGGCCGGCGACGGTGTCACAGGCGCCGCTGTCGAGGCCGCAAGGCTCAAGGGCGTCAGCCGCGTGCTGACCGCCGAGGCACCGGCGCTCGGCCACGACCTCGCCGAACCGCTCGCCGCGCTCATCGTGTCACTCGCCCCGGCCTACACCGCCGTGTTGGCGCCATCGACCTCCACCTTCAAGAACGCCCTGCCGCGTGCCGCCGCCCTGCTCGACGTGATGCAGATCTCCGACATTACCGCCGTGCTGGCGCCCGACACCTTCGAGCGGCCGACCTATGCCGGCAACGCCGTGCTCACCGTGCGCTCCGCCGATCCGATCCGGCTTGTTACCGTCCGCACGGCATCCTTCCGGGCAACGCCCGTGGAGGACCGCGCGCCGGCTCCGATCGAGGTGGTCGCCGCGTCGGCTGATTCCGGCATCTCCACGTTCGTCCGCGATGCCTTCTCGACCGCCGACCGTCCGGAACTCACCTCGGCGCGTGTGGTGGTGTCGGGCGGGCGGGCGCTCGGGTCTGAAGAGCAGTTCAAGGCGATCCTGTTGCCGCTTGCCGACCAACTCGGCGCGGCGATCGGCGCCAGCCGCGCCGCTGTTGATGCCGGCTATGCCCCCAACGACTGGCAGGTCGGCCAGACTGGCAAGGCGGTATCGCCCGACCTTTACATCGCCGTCGGCATCTCCGGCGCCATCCAGCACCTCGCCGGCATGAAGGACTCCAAGGTGATCGTCGCCATCAACAAGGACGCAGAGGCGCCAATCTTCCAGGTGGCCGACTATGGCCTCGTCGGCGATTTGTTCGACCTCGTGCCGGAGCTGACGAAAGCTCTCGGTTAAGCTAGAATGCCCGGATACTTGTCACAGGGGGGCAGCCGCGGGCCGGCAGCACCCAAGAGGCTCGAGGACTTCAATGGTTGAAATCAGGTCGATCGGCGTCATGGGCGCAGGTCAGATGGGTTCCGGCATCGCGCATGTCTGTGCTCTCGCGGGTCTCGACGTCGGGCTCTACGACATCGCGCGCGATCGGCTGGAGGCTTGCCTCAACGTCGTCTCGGCCAACCTCGCCCGTCAGGTGGCCTCCAAGAAGATCACCGAGGAGCAGCGCCGCGAGGCGCTGTCCCACATCCAGCTGCTGACCGATCTCGAGGGGTTCTCCGACACCGATCTCGTCATCGAAGCCGTGACCGAGAACGAGACCATCAAGCGCAAGGCGCTGTCCCAGCTCTGTCCCGAGCTGAAGCCCGAGGCGATGATCGGTACCAATACCTCGTCGGTCTCCATCACTCGCCTCGCCGCCTCGACCGACCGCCCCGAACGCTTCATCGGCATCCACTTCATGAATCCGGTGCCGGTGATGCAGCTCGTCGAGCTGGTGCGCGGCATCGCCACCGAGGACGAGACCTTCGAGGCAGCGCGCAACTTCGTCTCGAAGCTCGGCAAGACGGTCGCCGTTTCCGAAGACTTCCCGGCCTTCATGGTCAACCGCATCCTGCTGCCGATGATCAACGAGGCGATCTACACGCTGTATGAGGGCGTCGGCACGGTGGATTCCATCGACACCGCCATGCGGCTCGGCGCCAACCATCCGATGGGACCGCTGCAGCTCGCCGACTTCATCGGCCTCGATACCTGTCTGTCCATCATGCAGGTGCTGCACGATGGCCTCGCCGACAGCAAATACCGCCCGTGTCCGCTTCTGGTGAAATACGTCGAAGCCGGCTGGCTCGGCCGCAAGACGCAGCGCGGCTTCTACGACTACCGCGGCGCCACTCCGGTGCCGACGCGCTGAGACGCACGACCGTCTTTGGAATCACGGCCCTCTTCCTGTCTCCGCGTGGATGACAGGAAGAGGGCCGTTTTCTTGTGACGAATGATCCCGCCGATCACGCCCTGCGAATGACGATCTCGGCCGGCCGGTAACTCGAATGGAGGTCGCGGACCACGAGACTGTCGACGGGATCGACGTCGCCCGAACGCGACGTCCAGACGACCGTCACCGGCGCTTCCGGTGTCACGAGCACCGCGTTTTCCGAGAAGACCCCGTAAGGACCCGTCTCGAGCGCCACGTAGAAGGCCGGTGCCGAGGCGGAGATGGTGAAGCTCCACTCCCCGGCGCCGCGTCTTGCCGCCTCGACGACGAGGCCGGGGTCGCGGAGGCGTAACGCCTTGTAGGGTTCGACGGCGAGATGGTCGACGTGCTCGCCGGCCGGGTCGCTCCAGGCAAACGCCAGCACCGCCTCGCGGCCGCCATCGGCGGGGACGGTCAGAAGGGGGACCGCCCGATCGACCGGCACCGGTTTCATGAACTCGCCGGCCGGACGGCGGGAGCCGTCGACCGAAAGCCAGAACGCCTGGCCGGCCACCACCACCTCAGAGGGCGTGTCGTTGATCGCGAACAGCCCCACCGTGGCACCATCTGCCGATGGGATCGCCACCACGTTGATGGGGGCGAAGAAGCGCTTGGCCATCGAATGCATCAGCTTCCAGCGACCGCCGTATTCGATCGACGACCAGGAGGCCACCGGATAGGTGTCGTTGAGCTGCCAGTAGAGAGCGCCCATGCACTCCGGCTTGATCGACCGCCAGAAATCGATACCGGTCTTCATGGCGAGACCCTGCTGCACCTGAGACAGGTAGACGACGTTCTCGAAGTTCTTCGGGAAGCGGAAATAGCGCGAGATCGTCTCGACGATGCGGGCGTTGCCGCCGGCATTCTTCTGGTGCAGCTCCATGGCCGGAGAGGCGATGTCGAGGTCCTCTTCGTCGATGTAGCGGCGGAGCGTTGGCAGCGACACGAAGGACTGGAAGCCGAATTCCGAGGCGAAACGCGGCCGTACCTCGCGATAGGCCGAGAAGGATTTGCCGGCGTGCCAGACGTCCCACATATGCTGGTCGCCGGAGCCTTCCGCCTTCCAGGCATCGCCGAAGTCCATCGGCCCCTTTG
This sequence comes from Pseudomonadota bacterium, assembly GCA_018262575.1. Classification (GTDB taxonomy): domain Bacteria; phylum Pseudomonadota; class Alphaproteobacteria; order Rhizobiales; family Pleomorphomonadaceae; genus Pleomorphomonas. Next base: position 3,902 of record JAGSYU010000062.1, read on the forward strand.
ACGGCGACGACGGCCAGAACAACCGGTCCGGGTCGGCCCGGTGGACGGCGAGCTCCATGGTGCGGTTGAGCCGGTCGTAGGCAACGAGGTAGCGGTCGCGATTCTTCCGCGCCACCTCGAACCAGGTCAGGGCGCCGATCACCTCGTTGTCCCCGCAGTAAAGGGCGATCGACGCGTGGTGCGACATCCGCCGCACCTGGTGCTCGATCTCGCGATCCACGTCGGCGAGGAAGGCGTCGTCGGCCGGATAAAGGGCGCAGCCGAACATCATGTCCTGCCAGACGAGGATGCCGAGCTCGTCACAGAGGTCGTAGAACCAGTCGGGCTCATACTGGCCGCCACCCCAGACGCGCAGCATGTTCATGCCGACGGCGGCGGCGTCCTCGAGGAGCGGCCGCACCGTGTCCGGCGTGATGCGCGAGGGCAACGCGTCGCCGGGGATCCAGTTGGCGCCGCGGCAGAACAGGTCGAGGCCGTTGATGCGGACCGTCAGCGGCACCCCGATCTCGTCGCGCTTCGTCACCACTTCCAGACGGCGGAGACCGATCCTTTGGCGATGGGCGTTGCCACCGACGGTCACCGTCAGATCGTAGAGCGGCTGCTCACCCGAGCCGACCGGCCACCAGAGGCGGGGACGTTCGATCGTGAGCGTCGTTATGACAACGCTGGTTCCGGCCGAACAGGTGACCTGCAGGCTGGTTTTCTCTTCGCCGAGCTCAACGGTGAGCAGTTCCTCACCAGCCGTCTTTGCTTCGATCCTGACCTCAACGTCGACCTCGACGGCACCCGTCGCCGCATCATGGCGCTGGCGATGCTGGACGTAGGCGATGGCCGGCAGGTCGGCGCGCTCAAGGCGGATGTCGCCGTAGAGGCCGAAGGGCATCATGGCAATGTTCCAGTCCCAGCCGGCGTGGCACTGCACCTTCCGCAAAAGATTGATGTGCGGGATCGGCTGCATCTGCGCGCTATAGGGTTGCTCGAACGGCTGCGCGGCAGCAGCGGCGGCGGCAGCCGCGTTATTGGAACGGAAGAGGATCTCGATCGCGTTGTCGCCGACACGAAGCGCACTGCCGACCTCGGCCCGATGCGGGCGGAACATGTTGGCAGCCGTGAGCACCAGTTGACCGTTGATCCGCACTTCGGCGACGGTGTCGAGACCATCGACATGGAGTGCCCAGGGATAGGCGAGCGCATCGGCATCCATGGAGAAGCTGCGGCGGGCGATCCAGTCGCGCTCGGCCGGCCAGCGCACCACGAGTTCGTTCTCCCCGACATAGGGATCGGGCAGGACACCGGCGACGATCAGCGCCGAGAGGGCATCACCCGGCAGGGGAAACGGTACGGAAATCGATTCATCCGTCGCGTGAAGCATCCAGTTTCCCGCGAGGTCCTTCGCGGAGGCGCGATTGACGAGGTCAGCCATGAAAATCTCGAAAATGTCGGAAGCCGCTGCTCCTCCGGAACAAACGTCCCTTCCCCACGGAGCGACGGACGCGGGGAAACGGCGCACCATAGCCCGGCCGTTTCGACCGGGCAACCGAAACGATTGCAGTCCAAAAGAGACACTCGGCCGATGGTTGAGAGCCGGTCAATCCCCGAGGGAAAAGCGAAAAAATCAGCGGCGCGTCGGCACGTGCATCTCGGCGACGGCCAACTCCTGCAACTGGCTGATGTCGGTTTCGCCCTCAAGGCGGCGCAGCATCAGACGCGTCAGTCGGCGCCCGGCTTCCTGCAGCGGGAAATAGAAACTCACCGGCGTCGGCTCGACATATTCGATCAGCCGGGTGGTGGTCGAGGCGCAGAAGCCGAAATCGGCCGGATCAAGGCCAATGTCGCGCAGACCGGTCATCATGCCGAGCGAGGTAATATCGTTGACGCAGATGAAAGCGTCGGGCGGGCTCTCCTGCAGCATCAGGTCCTTCACCGAGGCACGCGTTCGACGCGCCGTGAGATCGAGGTCAAGGACGAGACGGGAATCAACCTCCATGCCGGCCTCGGCCAGGGCCTTGCGATAGCCACGAAGCCGGTATTGCGAGAACATGAATTCGATCGGTGGATTGATCAGGCAGATGCGGCGGTAGCCGTTCGCCAGGAGATGCCGCACCGCCCGATAGGTGGCGTCCTCGTCGTCGATATCGAACCAGGCGTGCGGCGTGAACAGTTCGGTGCGCCCGAAGGTGACGAAGGGAAAGTCACGCTCCAGGAGGAAGCGGACGCGCGGGTCCATCGGCAGGGTGTGGTCGAAGATCAATCCGTCGGCGCGGCGACCATCGATGATGGTCTTCAGCGCGTCGATCGGGTCGGCGCCGGGAGCGAGCGGCACGGCGGTCACCGCGTAACCAGCAGCCTGCGCCACTTCGTGGACGCCCTGCAGCAGCCCCACCGAGCCGGTGTCGGCAATATCGTCCGGCGCCACCGCCGACATCAACACGCAGATGGAATAGGACAGGCCGGTCCTCAGCGTCAGGCCGCCGACGTCGCGAACATAGCCGAGCTCAGCCGCCGCCTTCTGAACGCGTTCGATCGTCTCCTTGCGGACCTCCGGCCCGTTTCGCAACGCTCGACTGACGGTTGTGATCGACAAATCAAGGTGGCGGGCCAGACTTTTCAGGTTGAGTCGAGCACGATCTTCGCCCACGTTGGGTCAACTCCGGAAACTGCTAATTGCCTCAGATCAATATCGAGTTTGGCGGGCGTGTCGACAGTTTTCTGGTTCGATGAGGCTTCGGCCGATAACTCTGCCGCCAGGAAATCGCTGTCGGCACCGTTGGTTACGTGGTAACGCTTATCGATGTGCACGACTTATGGCCTAGCGCAAGAACCGATCCGGCTGAAACGGAGTCTTGCTCTATCCCCTTGTTTTCAAGCGTCCGCTTGATCTGAAGAGCGTGCAATTTTTCGGGCGTGTCAGGTCCGCCGCCCCGCCCTGCCGGTGGCTACGGCCGGTCTGCCGGCACCGCACGAACGAAGACCGCATAGAGCGACGAAGTGGCGGTAATATAGAGCCGGTTGCGCTTGGGACCACCGAAACACAGGTTGGACACCGTTTCGGGGATGTTGATGCGGCCCAGCAGCGTGCCATCCGAGGCGTACACACGAACGCCGTCACCGCCGGACGTCCAGAGATTGCCCGCCCGGTCGAGACGGAAGCCGTCGAAGAAGCCGGCCTCGGCAATGGCGAACACGCGATCCTTGCCGAGCGTACGCCCGTCATCCGCAACGGAGAAAGCGTGGATGGCCGGGGTGTCGGACAGCGACGTATCCGAGACGTAGAGGATGCGCTCATCCGGCGAGAAGGCGAGACCATTGGGACGGTCGATGCCGATTACCACCGCCGTCGTCTCGCCGGTCAGCGGATCATGGCGATAGACGTTGCAGGCGCCGATCTCGCTGTCCGCCGCATGACCCTCATAGTCGCTGTCGATGCCGTAGCTCGGGTCCGAGAACCAGAGACTGCCGTCCGACTTCACCACCACGTCGTTGGGCGAGTTGAGACGCTTGCCGTCGAACCGATCGACGACGGTCTCCCAGCGGCCATTGAAGCCGAGGCGGGAGATCCGGCGACCGCCGTGCTCGCAGGCAACGACGCGGCCAAACGCGTCGAGCGTGTGGCCGTTGTGATAGCCGCAAGGGTGCTCGAACACCGAAACGGCGCCACTCGTCTCGTCATAGCGCATGAGGCGATCCTCGGGGATATCCGACCAGAGAACAGCCTTGGCGGCGGGCACGTAAACCGGCCCCTCAACCCAGCGCCCTCCGGTCCATAGCCGTTCGAGGGCGGCGCTGCCGATGATCAGCGACCCGAACCGGTCGTCGAACGTGTCGTAGTCGCTCATGCTTTCCTCCCAGCAGTGGCAACCGCTCTTTCCCGACCTGTTGGATGGCACTATCGTTACACCAAATGAGCGCGTCAAGGACGCGGCGCCCTGGGGGGAGCGACCAGTCGGTCGCCGCCCGGTGCGCAACAACTGGAGTCCGCCCATGTCAGCCGTTCCGCCGTCCCGTCCGAAGGTCCTGATGGTCTCGCCGATGCCAGACTGGGATCTCGCGCCGATGCGCGAGGCCTACGAGCTCATCGACCTGCCGGCCGGGGGATTGGGCGGGCTTGCCACAACTGCCGACATCACGGCGCTGGTCACCTCGGGCGGCCGGGGCGCCGAGGCGGCGCTGATCGAAGCGCTGCCGGCCCTGGAACTGATCGCCGTTTATGGCGTCGGCTACGACAGGGTCGACCTCGAGGCCGCCGCGCGGTGCAACGTCGCCGTCACCACCACGCCCGACGTGCTCACTGCCGACGTTGCCGACATGGCGCTGGCGTTGACGCTGGCACTCGCCCGCCGCATCGTTGACGGCGACGCCTTTGTGCGATCCGGCGCCTGGCCGAACGGGGCCATGCCGCTCACCGGCAACGTCGCCGGTTGCAAGGTCGGCATCGTTGGCCTTGGCCGCATCGGCGAGGCAATCGCCCGCCGCTTCGCCGGCTTCGACACGAAAATCGGCTACTGGAACCGTTCGCCAAAACCCTCTTCGTCCTGGCAGGCCTTTCCAACGCCTGCCGCACTGTCCGCCTGGGCCGACATTCTGGTGGTGGCGGTGGCCGGCGGCGGCGACACCGTCGGCCTCGTCGATGCGGCCACGATCACCGCTCTCGGTCGCGATGGCCTTCTCGTCAACATCTCACGCGGCACCACCGTCGACGAGGCGGCGCTGATCGCCGCCCTGGAGAGCGGCGCGATCGCCGGCGCCGGCCTTGACGTGTTCCGGGATGAGCCGACCATCGACCCGCGCTTTTCCCGCCTCGGCAACGTCGTGCTGTCGCCGCACCAGGGCAGCGCCACCGTTGCGACGCGGCGAGCAATGGGGGCATTGGTGCGTACCAACCTCGCGGCGCATTTTGCCGGCAAGGCACTACCGACGGCCGTTCTCAGCCGCCACAGTTGAAACCGACGGCCGGCCTCCTGTCCGTGACATGATACCTTTGGGCTTGTTATTATTTACATGTAAAGAAACGGCAGCTTTCAACTCTATTGTTTGGAAAACTTTAACAGCGTGCCTCTATCATCACCCGATACGCAAGCCTTCGGACGTATCCGAGGGTGTTTTGGCGGCGTCTCCGAGTCTGTTCGCAAAAGCGAAAGATTTCAGGACATTGGGGGGAAAGAAGCGATGGCACGTCTGTTCAATAATCTGTCCATCGGTTCCAAGGTTTTTGTGGCCTTTGCACTGGTCATCGCGTTGCTCGTCGTCTGCGCCGGCCTGTCGCTCTTCTCGCTCAGTTCCTTCGAGCGCTCCTTCGACCAGCACCGCAGCCGCGGCGACGAAGTGCAGCTGACGCGCGACATCGACTATGCCTTCCTCGACCTCACGGCCAAGGTCAACGCCTACTTGGCGGCCGGCAGCGAGACCGCCCTGTCGGACGCCAAGGCTGCCGCCGAAACCACGCGCGCCTCGATCGCCAACGCCATCAGCAAGATCGACGAAGGCAAGCGCAAGGACAACATGACGGCCATCGCTTCGCTGTTCGACACCTACAGCGGCGTACTGACCAAGCTCACCGACCTCAAGATCGGCCAGCAGAAGATCATCCACGACAGCGTCGAGCCGCTGGGCGACAAGCTGAAGAACGATATGCTGTTCTTCTCCTCCAAGGTCGACAAGCTGGATAAGCCGGCGATCATTCCCATCGCCACCAAGGCGACCGAGCAGTACAACGCCGGCCGCCTCGCGGTTTACAAGCTGCTGAACAACGGTTCGGCGGACGACCTCAAGGCGGCGGACGCCGGCTTCAACGGCCTCGTTCAGAGGCTTAACCTGGTGATCAAGGCGGTCGGCGCCGGTCAGGAGGCGGCCCAGCTCGGCAAGGTGCTGAAATCCGCGACCGCCTATCAGGAGGCCTATCGCCAGGCCAACCAGATCTCCGCCGATCTGCGCTCGCTGACGTCCAAGGACCTGCTCAACGCCTCGACGGCCATTGCGAACAAGGTGGCCGCCGTCCGCTCGACCGCTTCGATCGAATCGACGTCGATCGGCGTGGCCACCACCGGCCTCCTCGATACCATCCGCCGCATGCTGCTGATCGTGGCGGGCGTATCGGTCGTCGGCGCCATGGTCCTGGCCTTCGTCATTGGCCGCTCGATCTCGCGGCCGGTTGTCGCCATCTCCCTGGCCATGGAGAAGGTCTCGGACGGCGACCTCCGCACGGCGGTCCCCGGCCTTGGTCGCAAGGACGAAGTGGGCGCCATGGCCGGTGCGCTCGAGGTATTCAAGACAGGTCTCGCCCAGGCGGCCGAGACGCGTGCCACCCGCGAAGCCGACGCGGCGGCACAGGCCGAGCTGAGGCGCAACGAGGTGCGGCAGCTGGCCGACATGTTCGAGCAGACCGTCGGCGGCATCGCCTCCTCGCTCGCCGCCGCCGCCGGCCAGCTCAACGGGTCCGCCCAGACCCTTTCCCAATCCTCCGCCGACGTGACGCAGAAGGCGTCGACTGTGGCCACCGCCTCCGAGGCAGCCTCAACAGGCGTCGGCACCGTTGCCGCGGCCGCCGAGGAACTGGCATCGTCGATCGCCGAGATCGGACGACAGGTGAACGAGTCGACGGAGGTGGCTTCGAAAGCCGTGCAGGACGCATCCGAGACGGCGGCCAAGGTGCGCGAGCTGTCGGACGCGGCCCGAAAGATCGGCGCCGTCGTCGACCTGATCAATACCATCGCCGGCCAGACAAACCTTCTGGCGCTGAATGCCACCATCGAGGCGGCGCGAGCCGGCGAGGCCGGCAAGGGGTTTGCCGTCGTCGCCGCCGAGGTCAAGCAGCTTGCCGACCAGACCGCCAAGGCCACCAGCGAGATCGGCGCTCAGGTGGCGGCGATCCAGGCCTCGACGGCCGATTCCAGTGACGCCATCATGCGCATCACCGAGACCATCGGCCATATTTCCAGGGTGTCGAACATGGTGGCCGGCTCGGTCCGCGATCAGGGCATGGCGACGCAGGAGATCGCCGGCTCGGTACAGAAGGCCGCCGAAGGCACCAGCACGGTGGCGAGCAACATCATCAAGGTCGGCGATGCCGCCGGTGAATCGGCGGCAGCCGCCCAGGAAGTGCTGCACGCCTCCGACGCGCTTTCGGCCCAGGCCGAGCGGCTGCAAGTCGAACTCCAGAGCTTCCTCGCCACCATCCGGGCCGCCTGATTCATCCCGTCAATCAAGCCCGTTCCTGAGCGCGGCAGCGGTGGCGATCGGTGAGATCGCCGCCGCCGTCAGCGTCACGGCGACGATGAGCAGGAAGGGCGTGCGGAAGGCCGCCGGGTCGTAGGCGACCGCCGTCGCCGCGGCAACGCCGAAGATCAGCACCGGCACGGCGAACGGCAGCACCAGGATCGGCAGCAGCAGGCCGCCACGCCTCAACGATACCGTCAGTCCGGCACCGATCGCGCCAAGGAAGGTCAAGGCCGGCGTGCCGACGAGAAGCGTCGCCACGGTGGCAATCGTCACATCGACCGGCATGGCCAAGAGCAGCGACAGGAAGGGCGCTGCGACGACCAGCGGCAAGCCCGTCGCCGTCCAGTGGGCCAGGACCTTGACGATCACCAGGAGCTCCAGCGACTGACCCGAGGCGACCATCAGGTCGAGGGCACCGTCGTCGCGGTCCGCCTCGAACAGCCGATCAAGGCCGAGCAGCGTGGCGAGCAGCGCGCCGATCCACAGGATGGCCGGCCCGAGACGGGAGAGAAGATTGAGGTCCGGGCCGATGGCGAAGGGAAACGTCGTCACGACGATCAGATAAAACAGCACCCCCATCAGCGCACCGCCGCCGATCCGGACGGACAGGCGCAGCTCGCGGACGTAGAGGGCGACAAGCGGCGGCATCAGGCAGTCTCTCCGGCGACGAGGCGAAGCGAGCGGGTACCGGCCAGGCCGATGGCGAGGTGGGTGGCGGCAACGACGGCGCCTCCACGCTCGATATGATCGGTCATCAGGCGGACAAGGTTCATTTCCGATGCGGCGTCGAGAGCGGCGGTCGGCTCATCGAGCAGCCAGAGCGGCCGGCGCACCGCGACGAGGCGGGCAACGGCGAGGCGCCGCCTCTGCCCGGCCGACAAATAAGCCGCCGGCAAATCGGCGAGATCGAGGAGGCCCACCACCTCGAGCGCGGCCTCGACCGGCGCACCGCCCTCTCCCCCCAGAAAGTCCTGCCAGAAGGCAAGGTTCTCCCTGACCGTCAGCGCCGGCTTCACCGCGTCGCGATGGCCGAGATAGTGGACGTGGCGGCCGACCTCGTCAGGATCGCCGACGCCGTCGGCTTCAAAGCGCACCGATCCGTTCACCGGCCGGCCGAGCCCGGCGAGCGCCCTGAGCAGCGTCGACTTGCCGACGCCATTCGGCCCGGTCACCAGCACCGCGTCCCCGGCCGAGATCGTGAGATCGACGCCCTCGATCACTCGCCGGCCGCCGCGATCGACGCCAAGCGCCTCCACGACAAGGCGGAAAGGCTGAAAGGGCTGGCTCACGGGCATCTCCGGCGCGGGCATGCTTCCCCAATAGAGCATCGCGGCTGGCGGCGTAAGCCGCTTTTAGGGCTCGTTCGACCGAACCGGCCGCCGAGCCCGGATGATAACCTCATGTGGTAGAATTTCGTACGCAAGGTCTGGTGAGCCGCCGGCTTATTCTCTATAAGGCGCAAGGAAGTCTCCGGTCTCCGTCTGACCATTACGTAAACGTCAATCAGCTCGCCGGTGGCGAGGTCCCTGCCAAAGCGGATGCTGGCTCCCATTGCCGTCCGCTTCGGCCAGGCGCCCCCCGGCATCGAAAGGGGCCCCGCGCATGCCGTCGCTCGACAGCTTCAAGTCCAAGAAGGAACTTCAGGTCGGTTCGAAGACCTATGTCTACTATGACCTGAAGGCGGCGGAGGAGAATGGCCTTGCCGGCGTCTCGCGTCTTCCGATGTCACTGAAGGTGATCCTCGAAAACCTGCTGCGTTTCGAGGACGGCCGTTCGGTAACCGAGGCCGACATCCGCGCCATGGCCGCCTGGCTGGACAACAAGGGCAAGGTCGACAAGGAGATCGCCTACCGCCCCGCCCGCGTGCTGATGCAGGACTTTACCGGCGTACCGGCCGTCGTCGACCTCGCGGCGATGCGCGACGCCATGGTCGCCCTCGGTGGCGATCCCCGCAAGATCAACCCGCTCGTTCCCGTCGATCTCGTCATCGACCACTCGGTCGTCGTCGACTATTTCGGCAGCAGCTCATCGCTGGCCCAGAACGTTGCCCGCGAATACGAACAGAACATCGAGCGCTATAACTTCCTGAAGTGGGGCCAGAACGCCTTCCACAACTTCCGGGTCGTGCCGCCGGGCACCGGCATCTGCCATCAGGTCAATCTTGAATACCTCGCCCAAACCGTATGGACCACTGACGAGGGCAACGTCACCTACGCCTATCCCGACACCTGCGTCGGCACCGACAGCCACACCACCATGGTCAACGGCCTCTCGGTGCTCGGTTGGGGCGTTGGCGGCATCGAGGCCGAGGCGGCCATGCTTGGCCAGCCGGTTTCCATGCTCATCCCCGAGGTGGTCGGCTTCAAGCTGACCGGCAAGGTGACCGAGGGCGTCACCGCCACCGACGTGGTGCTGACCGTCACCCAGATGCTGCGCAAAAAGGGTGTCGTCGGCAAGTTCGTCGAGTATTTCGGCCCCGGCCTCGACAGCCTGACGCTGGCCGACCGCGCGACCATCGCCAACATGGGTCCGGAATACGGCGCCACCTGCGGCTTCTTCCCCGTCGACTCCGAAACCATCCGCTATCTGAGGTTCTCCGGCCGCGCCGACGACCGCGTCGCCCTCGTCGATGCCTACGCCCGCGCCCAGGGCCTCTACCGCACCGCCGACACGCCCGATCCGGTGTTCACCGACGTTTTGGAACTCGACCTCTCCACCGTTGTGCCGTCGCTGGCCGGTCCCAAGCGGCCAGAGGGTCGGGTGTCGCTCAGCGAAGCCAAGGTCGGGTTCGCCGCCGCCATGGAGACCGAGTACAAGAAGTTCACCGACATCGCCACACGCTACCCGGTCGAGGGGGGCAACTTCGACCTCGGCCACGGCGACGTGGTGATCGCCGCCATCACCTCCTGCACCAACACCTCAAACCCGAGCGTGCTGGTCGCCGCCGGTCTGCTCGCCCGCAAGGCGCGGCAGAAGGGCCTCAAAGTGAAGCCGTGGGTGAAGACATCGCTGGCGCCCGGTTCGCAGGTCGTCGCCGAGTATCTCGCCAAGTCCGGCCTGCAGACCGATCTCGATGCCCTCGGCTTCAACCTCGTCGGCTTCGGCTGTACCACCTGTATCGGCAATTCCGGCCCGCTGCCGGGACCGATCTCGCAGACGATCAACGACAAGGGCATCGTTGCCGCCGCCGTGCTGTCCGGCAACCGCAACTTCGAGGGCCGCGTCAGCCCCGACGTGCAAGCCAACTATCTGGCCTCGCCACCGCTGGTCGTCGCCTACGCACTGGCCGGCAGCGTGCAGAAAGACCTGTCGACTGAGCCGCTCGGCTCGGATGCCGGCGGCGAGCCGGTCTACCTCCGCGACATCTGGCCGTCGAGCAACGAGGTGAACCAGACGATCGCCACCTACATCACCGCCGGCATGTTCAAGGAAAAATACGCCGACGTCTTCAAGGGTGACGCCCGCTGGCGCGCCGTAGAGGCCGGCATCGGCCAGACCTACGGCTGGAACATCGGCTCGACCTACGTGCAGAACCCGCCCTATTTCGCCGGCATCACCATGACGCCGCCGCCGGTCACCAACATCGTCGGCGCCCGCATCCTCGGCCTGTTCGGCGACAAGATCACCACCGACCACATCTCTCCGGCCGGTTCGATCAAGGTGGCCAGCCCGGCCGGTCAGTATCTCACCGGCCATCAGGTGCGGCCGGCCGACTTCAACCAGTATGGCACCCGGCGCGGCAACCATGAAGTGATGATGCGTGGCACCTTCGCCAACATCCGCATCAAGAACAACATGGTGAAGGACGACACCGGCAATGTCGTCGAAGGTGGCTGGACCATCCACCATCCCTCAGGCGACCGGATGTCCATCTATGATGCCGCCATGCGCTACAAGGAAGACAGCGTGCCGCTCGTCATCTTCGCTGGCGTTGAGTACGGCAACGGCTCGTCGCGCGACTGGGCGGCCAAGGGCACCAACCTTCTCGGCGTCAAGGCGGTGATCGCCGAGAGCTTCGAGCGCATCCACCGCTCCAACCTCGTCGGCATGGGCATCGTGCCGCTGACCTTCGAGGAAGGGACCAACTGGCAGAGCCTTGGCCTCGTCGGCGACGAAACGGTGTCCATCGAGGGCATCACCGAGGTCAAGCCGCGGCAGACGCTGACGGCGAAGATCACCCGCACCGATGGCACTCAGATCGACGTGCCACTCCTCTGCCGCATCGATACGCTCGACGAGCTCGACTACTACCGCAACGGCGGCATTCTGCACTACGTGCTGAGGCAGCTCGCGGCATAACGGCAGCGCTGCCGGCAGATCGGCCGGAGGCCACAACGCATCAAGGCCCACCCCGCGCGGGGTGGGCCTTTTCATGTCACGTCAGCATAGTTTGCCCTTACGCCTGCCGGACGCCCTGCAGGAAGTGGTCGACGGTGGAGCGCAGGCCACCGGCCTCGCCGGACAGGGCCTGGGCCGAACTCAATACGGCCTCGGCCGCCTTGCGCGTCTCCACCGAGGCGTGAGCAACGCCGCCGGTGTTGACCGACACCTTTTGGCTCGCCGTCGACGCCTGCTGGATGTTGCTGGCGATGGCGGCGGTGGCGCGCGACTGCTGTTCAACCGCCGCAGCGATGGCGCCGGCAATCTCGTTGATCTCGCCGATGCGGGTGGCGATGCTGCCAATGGCCCCGACCGCCTGAGTGGTCGCTGCCTGTACGGCACCGATCTGGGCACCGATCTCGTCGGTGGCGCGCGTCGTCTGGTTGGCGAGCGCCTTCACCTCGGCGGCCACCACGGCAAAGCCACGCCCCGCCTCGCCGGCCCGCGCCGCCTCGATGGTGGCGTTGAGGGCGAGCAGATTGGTCTGGCTGGCGATGCCGTTGATCAGGCTGATCACCTCGCCGATCTTGGCGGAACTCTCGGTCAGGCCCCGGACGATCTCATTGGTATGGCGCGCCTCTTCGTTGGCGGCGTTCGAAATGCTGCTCGACTGGTGAACCTGCCGACCGATCTCGGCGATCGACGCCGACAGCTCCCCGGCCGATTCGGCGACGATGCCGACTGCCGACGATACCTGTTCGGAGGCGGCGGCGAGCTCGGTGAGCTGGCGGTTGGTCTGGTCGGCCGAACCCGACATCGCCTGTGACGACGTTTCGAGCTGGTCGGCAACCTGGCCCACCGTGCCAAGCGCCACCGATACATTGCGATCGAACTCGACGGTGAGGTGCTGCAGCGTCGAGGCCTTGGCGCTCCGCGCTTCCTCCGCGCGCCTCTCCTCGCGCTCGCGCCAGGCCTCGGTGAGGTCGGCGAGATTGGTGAGGACCACCGGCCGGCCATCGACCTTGGACAGGATGAGGGTTACCAGAACGGGGAACTCGACGCCGTCGGCCCGCCGGTGCATCCACTCGAAACGCTTGTAGCCTTTGGCCATCGCCTCGCCGATCAGCGCCTTGGACTTCTCTGCTGACGACTGGCCGTCCGGCTGGGTCGACGGCGACAGCGCCGCCGGGGTAGCGGCGGTCAGGGCGGTCTTCGAAGACATCCCGAACATCCTGACGGCGGCGGCATTGCATTCGATGAACTTGCCGTCGGCGATAACCAGGACGGCATCGGGCGTGCTGTCGAAAAAGTTGATCTTGATCTTGTCGGAAGACGTCCTGCGTCCGAACAGTGACATGCTCGCCTCGCCTTGATTTGTGTTTTCCCTCAAGAGGGAGTTGTCGAAAGGTCTACAACCAGACGGTAAAGGATTGCTTGTGCTGGCTATTATCAAAAACCGATGTTGCATAAGTAATATTTCGGACAGCATGTCGATTGGATCAGCGAAGCGATCGCCCGACGATCCTTCTGGGCGGCGGGAAGGGCAACAGGCCGCCAACCCCAATTCGTCTTGACCCGCCCTGCCCTTTCGGCCATAAAGCCCGACATTCGAGAGAGGAATGGTCCATGTTGCTCGCGAATGGTTTCTGTCAGGCTGTCTTCGCGCTGGGTATCGCCCCGGCGGGGTTTGCCATGACGAAAACGGCGACGACGAAAACGACCACGACGTGATCGACGCTTCCTCGCCCCGCACCGTCCTCCTCGGGGTCAGAGGAGGCGGAAGGTGGCCTCCTCGAACGTCTCCCTGACAGACTGAAGAGTGACCGGCCGCCAGACAAGGCGGGGGACGACTTTTACGGCGCAAAGCCGCACATCAGAAGGTCTGTCCAACATGGGTTACAAAGTCGCTGTGGTCGGCGCCACCGGAAACGTGGGCCGCGAAATGCTTTCGATCCTCGCCGAACGCGGTTTCCCGGCCGACGAGGTCGTGGCCATCGCTTCGCGGAGAAGCCAGGGCACCGAGGTGTCATTTGGCGACAAGACGCTGAAGGTGCGGGCGCTTGAGAACGTCGACTTCTCCGACATCGACATCTGCGTCATGTCGGCCGGTGGCTCGATCTCCAAGGAATGGTCGCCGAAGATCGCCGCTCAGAAATGCGTCGTCATCGATAATTCCTCGGCCTGGCGCTATGACGAGGACGTGCCGCTGGTCGTGCCCGAGGTCAACGCCGACGCCGTCGCCGGCTTCACCAAGAAATACATCATCGCCAATCCCAACTGCTCTACCGCCCAGCTCGTCGTGGCGCTGAAGCCGCTGCATGACAAGGCCCACATCGAGCGCGTTGTCGTCTCGACCTACCAGTCGGTGTCGGGTGCCGGCAAGGACGCGATGGACGAGCTGTTCACCCAGACGCGCGCCATCTTCGTCTCCGATCCCGTCGAGACAAAGAAGTTCCCCAAGCGCATCGCCTTCAACCTCATTCCGCATATCGACGTCTTCATGGAAGACGGCTTTACCAAGGAAGAGTGGAAGATGGTGGCGGAGACCAAAAAGATCCTCGATCCGAAGATCAAGCTGACCGCCACCTGCGTCCGCGTGCCGGTGTTCGTCTCCCATTCGGAAGTGGTGAACATCGAGTTCTCCAAGCCGATCAGTGCCGACGAAGCGCGCTCGATCCTGCGCGAGGCGCCCGGCTGCCTCGTCATCGACAAGCACGAGCCCGGCGGCTACATCACCCCCTATGAGGCGACCGGCGAGGACGCCACCTACATCTCCCGTATCCGCGAGGACATCACGGTGGAGAACGGCCTCAGCATGTGGGTGGTCTCCGACAATCTCCGCAAGGGCGCCGCGCTCAACGCCGTGCAGATCGCCGAGGTGCTGATCAACCGCGGCCTCCTGAAGCCCAAGAAGGCCGCCTGAACGACCTGTCCTGACCTCATGCCCCGGCCGCCGCGATTTGCCTCGCGGCGGCCTTTCTTTTGGCAATTCAGGTCCGCGAAAGCTCGCCGGGGGCCGAGCGCTCGCCATCGCCCAGCGCCCGCTGCATCAGCACCTGGTCGAGCCAGCGGTCGAACTTGTAGCCGAGTGCCGGCGCGACACCGACCAGCGTGAAGCCAAGGGCGGCGTGCAGCTTGCGCGAGCCGAGGTTGCCGCTGTCGCCGATCACCGCCACCATCTGACGGAAGCCGCGCCGGGCACAGTCGTCGATCAGCGCCTTAAGGAGGCGCGTGCCGATGCCCTGCCCCTGACGGGCCGGATCGATATAGATCGAATTTTCCACCGTGAAGCGGTAGGCCAGACGCGGCCGGTAGGCGCTGACATAGGCATAGCCGGCCAGGACGCCGCCCATTTCGGCAACGAGATAGGGATAACCGCCGCCAGTGATGGTCTCGAACCGTTTCAGCATCTCCGCCTCACTGGGCGGCTCGAGTTCCCACGAGGCCGTGCCGGTGCGAACGGCCTCCTGATAGATGGCGGCGATGGCCGGGATATCGCTGGGACGGGCGGGGCGAATGGTCAGCATGGTGGATCCGAACGAGGCAACGGCGCGTTGGTGCGCCCGCGTCCTAGATGGCATGCCCGCCGTCCGCCCTCAAATAAAAACGGCGCCGGGGATCACCCGACGCCGCGTCTTCATTCAGGATTCAGAACTTCGACGTGTCAGCGGCGGTCGCCGATCAGGCGAAGCAGCATGATGAACAGGTTGATGAAGTCCATATAGAGGTTGAGGGCGCCCATGATGGCCTTGCGGCCAGTGGTGGTCCTGTCGTCGCCTTCGAAATACATCTCCTTGATGGTCTGCGTATCGTAGGCCGTCAGACCTGCGAAGATGCCGACGCCGAGCACCGAGATGGCAAACTCCATCGCCGACGACTGCATGAAGATGTTGACCAGCGAGGCGATGATCAGGCCGAACAGGCCCATCATCAGGAACGACCCCATGGCGCTGAGGTTGCGCTTGGTCGTGTAGCCGTAGAGGCTGAGCGCGGCGAAGGCACCGGCCGAGATGAAGAAGACCTGCGTGATCGACTGCTGGGTATAGACCAGGAAGATCGACGACAGCGACAGACCCATCAGAGCCGCAAAGGCCCAGAACAGGCCCTGCGCCACCGGCATGGAAAGCTTCTGGATGCCGAAGGAGAACACCAGCACCAGGCCAATCGGCGCCAGCATCACCAGCCACTGCAGCGGGCTCGTGTAGAGCGCCGCACCGAACGAGGTGAGGGTGATCGGATCCCAGCTCGCCACGGCGGTATTGGCGGCAAGCGCGGCGACACCGCCGGTCACGGCGAGACCGATCGCCATGTAGTTATAGACCGACAGCATGTAGCTGCGGAGACCCTGATCGATCTCCGCGGAATAGGCCCGGGAACCGTAGCCCGAGGGGATGTTGCGTTCAGGGAATGCCATT
>JAGSYU010000063.1 GCA_018262575.1 Pseudomonadota bacterium
CGCGTTTCCCGCGCCTCGGCCGACCAGCGGCGCGGACGCGCCGGCCGCACCGAGCCCGGCGTCTGCTGGCGCCTGTGGAACGAGGGACAGACGGCGGCGCTGCAGCCCTTCTCGACGCCGGAAATTCTTGAGGCTGACCTCAGCCAGCTGACACTCGACCTCGCCGCCGTCGGCGTCCGCGACCCATCGACCCTCGCCTTCCTCGATCCGCCACCGAAGCCGGCCTGGAGCGAGGCGGTGGACTTGCTTTGCGGCCTCGACGCGCTTGATGACGACGGGTGCATCACCGCCGAGGGCAAAGCGCTCGCCCGCCTGCCCCTGCCGCCGCGCCTTGCCCACATGATCCACCGCGCGGCCGATGCCGGCGCGGCGCGGCTGGCCGCCGACATCGCGGCGATCCTGACCGAGCAAGGTCTCGGCGGGGATTCCACCGACCTCGGCGATCGCCTTGCGCGCTTCCGCGCTGATCGTGGCCAACGCGCCGACGACGCACGGGCCATGGCCGCGAGATGGGCGAAGCTGGCGGCCGGAGGAACGAGGTCGGAGACATCACCGATCCCCTTGTCGCCCGGTGCCGTCCTCGCCTTCGCCTATCCCGATCGCGTCGCCGAGGCGCGAGGCGCACGCGGCGCTTTTCGCCTGGCAAGCGGCCGTGGCGGCATGGTCGAAGAGCACGACCGACTGGCCAGGGAAGACTACATCGTCGTCGCCGATCTCGCCGGCAAGGCCGAGCGGGCGCGCATCCGGCTTGCCGCCGTCCTCTCTCGAGAAGAAATCGAAGCGCTTTTTCCTGCCCATATCGTCAACGAGACCGCCGTGCTGTTCGACCCGGCAGCGCGCGCCGTCCGCGCCCGCCGCATCCGTCGGCTCGGCGCCGTGAGGCTCGCCGAAGAGCCGATAGCCGCGCCGACCGACCCGGAGACGCGCGCCGCGCTTCTATCTGGTGTCCGCCGGACCGGTATCGATCGCCTCGGCTGGTCGAAAGAGCAGCGACGGCTCAGGGAGCGGGCGGGCTTCCTCAATCGTACGGTGGGCGAGCTCTGGCCGGATCTCTCCGACGGCGCCCTCACCGAGGCGCTCGACGATTGGCTCGGCCCGTTTGTCGACGGGGTGACGCGGTTCGATGACATCGACGCGGCGCTGCTCGGCGGCGCCCTCGACCAGCTTCTCCCCTTCGGCCTCAGGCAGGAGATGGACCGGCTGATGCCGAGCCATTTCGAAGCCCCGACCGGCAGTCGCGTGCCCATCGACTACGGCGCCGATGGTGGGCCGGCCGTAGAGATCCGCGTGCAGGAGTTGTTCGGCCTCGACCGCCATCCGGCGATCGCCGGTGGTCGGGTGCCGCTGACGCTGGTGCTGACGTCGCCGGCTCACCGGCCGATCCAGACGACCAGGGACCTGCCCGGTTTCTGGCGCGGCTCGTGGAAAGACGTGGCGAAAGACCTTAAGGGGCGCTATCCGAAGCACCCCTGGCCGGACGATCCGCTTGCCGCCGAGCCAACGCGCCGGGCCAAGCCGCGCGGCACCTGATCAACGGACGTTCAGCGTGACGTCGTAGGTCGTGTAGCTGTAGCGCATGCCGGAAGTGTCAGTGGGGTAGCCGAGGCTGACGGACAGATGGTCGGTGCCGCGAAAACCCTTGGCCGATGTGTAGGACAGTCTGGTGCCAACAAACTTCCGGCCATCGCAGGGCGGACCGACGGCGATGAAAGTGTCCGGGCGGACGACCAGCTTGCCGTGTGTCGGCTCCTTTAGCACCTCGCTCCTATACTGGCCGGAAGAAACACATGTGTCTTCGACATAGACATACAGTTGCTCAGACACTGTCTGTCCAGACTTGACCTCGTAGACGAGATCCTTGGCTTGAACGATGGTGACCAACGGCAGCAACGCCACAGCGGCAACAAAAAAACGCATAACGACCTCGACGCAATTCCCGCGCGCTGTGCGCATCGGTGATGTTTCCGATTGTAACGGTTATCACCGGTTGCGAAGAGTGGCAATTACCCCGCGCCCGCCCGCCTCAGGCGGCGAACAGGCCCGCCGCACGGATCTCCAGCGCGGCACGGTCGCCGATGCGCGGCGGTTCGCGATCGGCCGGCGTCAGCGCCTCGATCACCACCTCGGTCCCGTCGGCGCGGAAGCCGACGCGCCGCGACGAGCCGGAGCGGTGCAGTGATACCACTGTCGCCCACAGCCCCTCGCCGTCCCGACGAAAAGCGACGTGCTCGGGACGAATGTATAGCTTCGCCGGCCCGTCAAACAGAAGCGGCGGCAGCTTGGGGATCGTTACCTCCTGCTGACCGACATAGGGGCGGCCCTTGGTGACGCGAATATCGAGACGAACCGATTCGCCGATGAAGTCGAAGACGAAGGGCGTCGCCGGCCGATCGTAGACGTCCTCGGGCGTGCCCACCTGCTCGACGCGCCCCTCACTCATCACCACCACGCGGTCGGCGAGGTCGAGTGCCTCCTCCTGGTCGTGGGTCACGAACAGTGTGGTGTGACCAGTGCGGTCGTGAAACTCTCTCAACCACAGGCGCAACTCCTTGCGCACCTTGGCGTCGAGCGCGCCGAACGGCTCGTCGAGCAGCAGCATGCGCGGCTCGACGGCGAGCGCCCGAGCAAGCGCCACACGCTGGCGCTGGCCACCGGACAGCTGGCTCGGATAGCGGCCGCCGTAGCCCGGCAACTGGATCAAGGCGAGCAATTCCTCGACCTTGTCCCGGATGACCGCTGCCGTTGGTCGCGTCCGTCGCGGCCGCACCCTGAGGCCATAGGAGATATTGTCGGCAATGGTCAGGTGCTTGAAGAGCGCATAGTGCTGGAACACGAAACCGATCTGCCGTTCCCGCACGCTTTTCAGGCTGGCGTCCTCACCGCCGAACAGGACCTGCCCACCCGATGGAATCTCCAGGCCGGCGACGCATCGCAGGAGCGTCGTCTTGCCTGAACCGGACGGACCGAGCAGCGCTAGAAGCTCGCCCGAGGCGACCTTGAGGTCAACGCCGTGCAGGGCCGCCGTGCTGCCAAAAGTCTTCACGAGGTTGCGGATGTCGAGTTCCATGGAGACTCCGTCAATGGCGGTGGCCGGCGGCGAGATCGCTGGCGTAGCGATGCTCAAGCCAGGATTTGATGCCGAGCGTCACCAGCGCCAACGCGGCGAGCAGCGAAGCAACGGCGAAGGCGGCAACGAACTGGTATTCGTTGTAGAGGATCTCGATGTGCAGCGGCATGGTGTTGGTGTAGCCGCGGATATGGCCTGAGACCACGGACACCGCCCCGAACTCGCCCATGGCGCGGGCGTTGCAGAGCAAGACGCCGTAGAGCAGCGCCCATTTGACGTTGGGCAGCGTCACCGTCCAGAACATGCGGAAGCCCGAGGCGCCAAGCGTCAGCGCCGCCTCCTCGTCGGCGTTGCCGAGCTCTTCCATCAGCGGAATCAGCTCGCGGGCGATAAAGGGAAAGGTGACGAAGATCGTCGCCATGACGATGCCCGGCAACGCGAAAATGATCTGGACACCGGTCGACTGCAACAGGCCGCCAAAGACGCCATGGCTTGCGTAGAGCAGCACATAGACGAGGCCGGCCACCACCGGCGACACAGAGAAGGGCAGATCGATCAGCGTTACCAGGAACGCTTTGCCGCGAAAGTCGAACTTGGCGATCGCCCAGGCGGCGGCGACGCCAAATACCAGATTGGCCGGCACGGCGATGACGGCCACCATGAGCGTCAGGATGACGGCATCGATGGCGGCCGGATCGGCGAACGCTTCAAGGAAGGCGCCTGCCCCCTTACGGAAAGCCTCCATGAAGACGGTGACGAGCGGCAGCACCAGGAACAGGGCGAGGAAGCCGACGGCCAACGCGATCAACAGGCGCCTGACCCACGGCGCCTCCTCGGTCGGCAGGCGACGGACAGGTGGACCGGCGGCCACGGCTTCGGCGGCGGGCGCCTCGTTGAGCGACACGGCGAGCGCAACGGAATGATCAGACATGACCGTACCTCGCGCGCGCCCGCGCCTGGATCAGGTTGATGAACAGCAGTGTCGCGAAGCTGACGACCAGCATGATGGCGGCCACGGCGGTGGCGCCGGCATAGTCGAATTCCTCGAGCTTGATGACGATGAGCAGCGGTGCGATCTCCGACACGTAAGGAATGTTGCCGGCGATGAAAATCACCGAACCATATTCGCCAACCGCCCGGGCAAAGGCCAGCGCGAAACCGGTGAGGATGGCCGGGCTGAGGGGGGGCAGCACCACCGACGCGATGGTCCTGAGGCGGCCGGCGCCGAGTGTCGCGGCGGCCTCTTCAAGCTCGCGATCAACCTCGGCGAGCACCGGCTGCACCGTGCGGACGATGAAGGGCAGGCCAACGAAGACCAGCGCCAGAAACACGCCGAGCGGCGTGAAGGCAATCTTGAGGCCGAAGGTGGCAGCAACGGAGCCAATCCAGCCTTTCGGCGCGTAGAGCGCGGTGAGCGCGATGCCCGCAACCGCGGTCGGCAGAGCGAACGGCAGATCGATGATGGCGTCGAAGAAACGCCGGCCGGGAAACTCGTAACGCACCAGCACCCAGGCGATCAGCAGGCCGAACGGCACGTTGAAGCCCGCCGCTGCCAAGCTCGTCAGGAAGGATAGCTTCAGCGCCGACAGCGTACGGCCGTCGAGCGCCAGGGCAAATATCTCATGCACCCCCAGCGAAGAAGCCCGGAAGAGCAGGGCGCCAAGCGGCAGGAGGACGATCGCCGACAGGTAAAGGATCGTGAAGGTGATGGTCAGGCGGAAGCCCGGCAGGACGCTCGGCTTGACGAAGGGCACGTTGAGGGTCATCGGCCTCGCTTTCAGAGGAAACCGGCGGACCGGGGTCACCCGGTCCGCCAGCGGCAAGGTCTCGTTCGGTCAGCGGAAAGAGAAATCCAGGCGGCACCGTCGCGATCCACATGGCCGTCTCTCCCCTCGTCGCCGACGGCTGGGCCGCCGGCAGTGCCCGTTCACTGCCCCGGCTTGAAGATCTGGTCGAACACGCCGCCATCGCCGAAGTGGTAGGGCTGCGCCTTGGCCCAG
This sequence comes from Pseudomonadota bacterium, assembly GCA_018262575.1. Taxonomy (GTDB): domain Bacteria; phylum Pseudomonadota; class Alphaproteobacteria; order Rhizobiales; family Pleomorphomonadaceae; genus Pleomorphomonas. The sequence continues at coordinate 5,068 of JAGSYU010000063.1, forward strand.
CCGCCAAACAACGGATCGTCGATGCTGACCAGCTTCAGCTCGGGGATCGCCTTGAGCAGTGCGGGATCAACCAGCTTCGGCTCCGACGGCCGATAGTGGTATTTGGCAGCGAGTGTCTGACCCTCGGCCGAATAGAGATAGTCGAGATAGGCGCGAGCTTGCTTTTCGGTGCCGTTGGCCTTGGCATTCTCCTCGACCACGGCGACCGGCGGCTCGGCCAGGATAGACTGCGGCGGCACCACGATGTCGAACTTGTCAGCACCGAACTCATCGAGCGCCAGGAAGGCCTCGTTCTCCCAGGCGAGCAGCACGTCGCCGAGTTCGCGCTGGGCGAAGGTGACGGTGGAGCCGCGGGCACCGGTGTCGAGCACCGGCACGTGCTTGTAGAGCGTGGCGACGAAATCGCGAACCTTCGCCTCATCGCCGCCATACTGGCCAGCCGCCCAGGCCCAGGCGGCGAGATAGTTCCAGCGGGCGCCGCCCGAGGTCTTCGGATTGGGAGTGATGACCTCGATGTCGTCCTTTACCAGATCGCCCCAGTCGTGGATGCCCTTGGGGTTGCCCTTGCGGACCAGGAAGACGATGGTCGAGGTATAGGGGGCTGAATTGTGCGGCAGCTTGCCGCGCCAGTCGGCCGGGATCTTGCCCGATTTCTCAACGATGGCGTTGATGTCGCTTTCGAGTGCCAGCGTCACCACGTCGGCTGGCAGGCCGTCGATGACGGCGCGCGCCTGCTTGCCGGAGCCGCCGTGCGAGACGCGAATCGCGATGTCCTCGCCGGTCTCGGCCTTCCAGTGGGTGGCGAAAGCCGCATTGTAGGCCTCGTAGAATTCGCGCGTCGGGTCGTAGGAAACGTTGGTCAGAGTCACCGCCATGGCGGGACCGGCAAGGACGAGCGGCCCCGCAACCACGGCGGCGAACAGTCCAAGAAGTTTCGAGCCTCTCATGCTTCCAGCCTCCAGCCTCGAGCGATGCCCGGCATCGCGCCTGTCAGGGAGCTGCGGCCGCCCTGGCCTTTCAGCGTCCCCCGACAGGCTGAAATCCTAGAGTGACGCCTTCAATTGGCAAGAGATACCATTCCCTCTGAAATGGCCAGTTTGTAAAATTTCATTCCGATATTGTTGCCCATTACGCGATTCGAGGCAACATGCTTCCCTGAAGCTGTTTTTTTGCGGTGGGATTTTCCTTCGGGATCAAGGACGGAGCATATCGCGAACGCGACGAACTGCCTCCGGAAGCAGGTCCCGGAGCGATCCGTCGGCTGGCCGCCTCAGCAGGGACAGCGAGGGATAGACGGGCGTCTTTTCCCCCTCCAACCGCCAGATCCAGTCGGCGACGGCGGGAAGGAGAGCGACACCGGGACGCCCGAGGGCGCCGGCGAGGCGAAGCGGCTGGCCGTCAACGGCGATCACCGCATCGAGCCGGGAGAGTAGCGCGACGCAATCGACTCGAGCGTCGACGCCGGCATCGAAATCGGGGCCGGGGTGCTCGACGCGGACCGGCACGCCGACCATCTCCCAGCCCGAGGCCCCCGGCGAGCGGGCCAGCATGGCCGATGGCAGTCGCTCGAGAGCGACGAAGCGCAGATCACCGATACCGGCCAGCGGGGCGAGATCGGCAAGTTCGAGGCCGGCGCCCCAGACGAGACCGATGGCTGGTTTGCCTCGGCCAAGGCCCAGGCGACCGCTCCAGCGGTCGGCAAGCGCCGGCTCGGCGGCGAGCAGGGGAGCGCGCGGCGCGAAGCTGCCGGCGGTGAGGCCGAGGCAATGCGGCAAACCGGCAAGCGGCGCGGCGGCGGCAGCCATTCCGATCCAGCCGGCGAGGTCGTCATGGTCGGCGATGACGCGGCCGACGCCGGCAAGTGCCGAAGCGAGGCGGGCAAAGGGCTTGGGCGCCACCAGCACGACATCGCGGGTGAGCGATCGGGCGAGTGGCAGCGCCGGGGCGAAGGTGACGAGGTCGGACGGGTCGGCGCCGGTCCAGACGAGGAGCGGACCGTCAAGCGCGTCGCCATTCCAGGCCGGCAGTCGATCTGCCCAGGCCGGGCGGGCGGCGACGGCGTCGAGATCAGCGAAGCCACCGGCCATATCACCGAGCGCGAGCAGTGCCACCGCCCGGTCAGCGCGTGGGCGATGATCGCCTGTCCGGCGGAAGGCCTCGATCGCGGCCAGCGGGCGACCGGCCGCGACGAGCGCCGAACCGATGCCCTCCGTGGCGAGCGGCTCGGCCGCGTCAAGCCGCAACGCCGCCTCGAAGGCCGAGACCGCGCCCGAGGCGTCGCCAGCGGCAAGGCGGGTTGCCCCGAGCCGGGCGGCGATTGCCGCGTCAAGCGGCCGGGCGCCACGAGCCCGCTCGAAGGCCGCCGCCGCTTCAGAAAGGCGGGAGGTGGCGACGAGCGCCTCGCCGAGCGCCGTCAGAACGTCGGCACGTCCGGGCGCCGTGCGGTCGGCGCGCATCAGGAAGATGATGGCGCGTGCATGGTCGCCGTTGGCACGGGCCGCGGTGGCGGCGCCCAGCATGGCAGGCACATGGTCCGGCGACCGCGCAAGTGCCACCTCGTAGAGCGCCACCGCCTCGATCCACTTGTGGATCGCTTCGGCGGCGGCAGCGCGAACCATCAGTTGGTCAACCACCGTTTCGCTCATGGCGCCGGCCTTTCCATGGCGAGGTCGCGCAGGAGGCCGGCGAGATCGCCACCTCGGCGAAGGATGCGGGCGGCAGGATACCAGGGCGTGCCGCCGTCGCCCGCCCATAGCCAGTCTTCGGCCGGCGGATCGACAACCACGGTCGGGCGTCCGAGCGTTGCGGCCAGGTGGGCAGTAGTCGATGCCGGTGCGACGACCACATCGAGCGCCGCCATCGCCGCCGCTGTCTCGACGAAGCCGCCAAGTCGATCACCAAGCGGCTGGACCGCGAGCCCCTTGGGTAGCGCGGCAAGCATCGCCCGGCCAGCACGGCGGTCGAGCGCAAACAGGCGGACGCCGCCGAGGTCGGCAAGCGACGCGTAAAGCGCGGCGTCGGCGGCGCTCCGCCAATAGAGGCCAATGGCCGGCTGGCCGCCGTTCCCGACGACCCGCCGCCAGGCGTCGATGCGCATCGGGTCCGGTTGAAAGCCAGCGGGCGGTGGCAATCCTGCGCGTTCGGTGCCGAACACGTGCGGCAGGCTCCGAAGCGGCACTTCAAGATCATGGGGCGGAAGGCGCCGTCCCTGTTCGACCACGGTGACGTCGCCGCCAAGATCGAGCCGGCGGAACAGATCGGTGAGCGCCGGTCGCACCTCGATGACAAGCCGCGCTCCGCTCGCCAGGAGCCGTGGCAGGAAGCGGGCGAAGGCAATATCCGTCCCGAGATCCCGCTCGCCATGAACAAGCAGCGTGCGGCTGCCGATGTCCTCGCCGGTCCAGCGTGGCGCCGCAAACCGCCGTGGGAGCAGCTCGGCGGCCTGCCAGCGCACTTCGGCGCGGGCGAAGCCGCGCCGGTAGTCGCCGGAAATAAGGAGGGCCTCCGCCTCGTCCATGACGAGTTCGGGATCGGTCGGCGCCAGCGTCACAGCCCGGCCGTAGGCGGCGAGCGCTTCGCTGGCACGGCCGAGCGCCACCAGAGCCTTGCCGACGGCACGGTGGGCACGAGCGAGGTCGGGCCGGAGCTCGACCGCCCGCTCGGCATGGGCGAGCGCAGTCTCCACACGGCCGCTGAGCCGGTCGAGGTGTGAAAGATCGGAGAGCCGCTCGGCGGTGGGCGCCTCAACGGCCAGCGCGGCAAGAAGGCTCCCGGCGCGGTCGTGCTCGCCGATCCTGAGAAGGGCGGCAGCAAGACGCTCGCGCAGATCCGGGTCGACGGCTCCGGCGGCGATGGCATCGCCGATCAGCAGAATGGCCCGGTGGTCGTCGCGGCTGGAGAGCGCGGCGAGACCAGCGGAAACGAGCGCGCCCCCTGGCGGAAGGGGCTCATCGCCGCCGAGAGAGGCGCCGTCGGCCGGCGCGGGATCGAAACGGGACAGAATGGCGCGGTCGCCGCCCGCGAAAGCGGCGAGCGCCGCGACAAGGCGGGACAGCGGGCCGGCGGCGCCTTCGCCGGAATGGCGACGGAAAAGGCGCATCGCCGAAAACCAGGGCGTACGGCCTTCTCTCTCCAACCAGAGCCAATCGTCGCGATCGGGCCCGATGACGAAGACAGGGCGACCGATGGTGCCGGCCAGCACTGCCACCGGACTCGCGGACGGAGCAACCACGGCGTCAAGATTCGGCAGGGCGGCGGCAACCCTGTCGAGTCCGGGCGGCTCGGTAACCAGCGGCCGGGCCTCCGGAAGACGCGCCGTCGCTCCGGCGTCGAGGGCGACGAAAGTGACCCCGGGGAGCGCGACCAGCGAGGCGACATCGACAGCTGCGTCCAGGCCATCGAGCGCCAGGCCGACGCGGAAGCCATCGAGGTCGGCAAGCTGCCGCGCCATGGTGGTGACGGCAATCGAATCGGGCGCCAGATAGCGAGGCGGTGCCGACAGGTCATCGACGACGAGGCCGAGCAGCTTCGGCAGGCTCATCACCGGCAGGACAAGCTGGCCCTCGTCTGCCTCGCCCGCACCATCGAGCCCGTCGACAGCGGACAGCAGTGACGTCAGGTCGGCAGCGCCGGCGACATGGACACTGACCGCGCCGGCCGCCTTGAGCGCGGCCGCAAAGCGCAGGAAGCGGAGAAGCACGCCAGCGTCGCCCTCGGTCATGAGGACGACGTTCCGGCCAGCGAGATCGGCAAGCGCCGGAAGCGCGCGCGATTCACCGCGCCGCCACTCGAATTCGGCAAGGCCGGCTGGGAAGTCGCCGGAGGCCAGCAGCAATTCGCCGAGGAGGGCTCGGGCGGCTGCAGACGGACGGCGAGCGACAAGGCGGCGCAGGACGTCGATCGCCTCGCCGGTCCGGTCGACGGCAGAGAGCCCGCGAGCGAATTCCATCGCCGCCTCGGTGTGGTTATCGTCACGCGCCACGGCGCTTTGAAGAAAATGCAGGGCAAGCCCGGTCTCGCCGGCCGCTGCCGCCAGGCGCCCGAGACCGAGGCGGGCCTCGGCCCCGTCTTGGGCAATGGCGGCCCGCTCGAAGGCACGGCCAGCGGCGCGGATGTCTCCGAGAGCTCTCAACGCCTCCCCCCAGGCCACCAGAAGACCGGCCTGGCGCGGTGCCATCTGCACGGCCTGTCGGAGGGCGAATTCCGCCCTGACCGGTTCGCCAAGCGCCGCGAGCGCGGCGGCGCGCGCCGTCAGCGCCTCGACGAAGGCCGGATCAGCCCCGAGCGCTTGTTCAGCGCGATGGAGGGCCGACGCAGGCCGGTTCCGATCGAGGTCGCGGCGGGCGGCGAGCAGCAGAAGCGGGGTGTGGCGCGGACCGGCGGCAAGCCCGGCGGCCAGCGCCCGGTCGGCGTCCGCTGCCGCGCCGAGGCGAAAGGACAGCCCCGCAAGCCGCGCCCAAGCCTCGGGATCCGTCGGCGCAAGCGCCAACAGGCGGGCGGCAAACGGCAGAGCGGCGCGGGCCGCTGCCGCTCCGTCCACACCCTCGGCCGCTGCCGCGAGCCGGCTGAGAGCGGCAGCGTCGGACAGGCCCGGCGCCGACAGCGTCATCACCTCCGCGGCAAGATCGTCGGCGATCCCCCGCCAACCTGGCCCGTCGGCGCGAAACAGGCGGGCGGCAGGGTACCAGCGACTAAGGCGCCCCTCTCGCCCCCACATCCAGTGCGGCGCATCCTCAAGCAGCAGCCAGAGCGGTACGCCGACGATGCCGGCGGCATGCGCCACAGGGCCGTCAGTGGCGACGACGAGGTCGAGGCCGGCAAGCGTCGCCGGATCGGCCTCGACGGCTTCGCTGCCGAGCCGCTGGGCCGCGGCCTTGTCGAGTGCCACCAGCCGGACACCGGGAAAAGCCCGGCGGAGTGCCGTGACGATGCCGTCCGGCGCCGCGCCAGAACTCGGGCTCCACGGTGACGATGCCAAAGCCACGCCGATCGCGTCCCTGTTCCCTTTCGCCGCAGGCAGGAGGCGCGGCGGCGGCACGTCATCGGGCGACAGGCCGAGTACGGCCGGTGCGGAGGCGAGTGGCAAAACCAGATCGTGCGGTGGCAGCGACGCGACGTCGATGAGCGGCAGGCCGCCAAAGGCTGCGGCGAAGGACGAGAGCCGCGCCATCTGCTCCACCGGCACGGCGAACGTCAGCGACAGCACGCGGCCGGCGAGCGCCGGAAGGAAGCGGGCAAAGGCCAGCGTGTCGCACTCATCCTCCTCGGCAACCACGACGAGGCGGGCAGCCGGCGAGCGCGTGCCGTTCCAACGCGGCCGATCGGAGGGGGACGCGAAGGGACGGTGCTCGAAATCGGCGAAGCCTGCCGTCCAGTTTCCCTCGGCGAGCGCCAGTCGCGCCGCGTCGAGGCGAGAGGATGTCGCGGCATCCGGCGCCCAGGGCTGGCGTTCCTCGTCGATCGTCAGGTCTTCGTCCAGTTTCAGCTCCAGATGCCACCGCCGTTGGTCCCAAGTCCTTTCCATGGAGCGAACGGCCTGATTCGGGGAAGATTATATCCGCTCCTGCCGCCCCAGACGGCAGTGGCGACGCCTGCCGACGCCTTCCTGCCACAGTGCGGCCTCGTTTCAGCGTTCCTTAACAGGCCGATCCCTATGCTCTCCTTCCCGCCGCTTCCGGCCGGACGACCGGAATCCTGGACTGACCACATGACCGACATCGCTGACAACTCTGCCCAGAAAAACTCGAAGGCCTTCCTCCTGCCCGCTGTTGACAGCGACTTCCTCCTGTCGGATTCGATGCGCGGCGTGCGCTTCATGCTGGAGTATTCCAAGGCCGAGCAGGCGCTTAAGGCCTGGGGCATCCGCTCGACCTTGGTGGTGTTCGGCTCAGCCCGCGTTCACGAGAACGGCGATCCCCTGCACAATCGCTGGTACAACACAGCGCGCGAATTCGGCCGCATCGCCTCCGAGCGTGGCGGTGCCGTCAATCGCACCGACGGCTTCTTCGACAACGTCATCGCCACCGGCGGCGGTCCCGGCATCATGGAGGCGGCCAACCGCGGCGCCCGCGATGCCGGCGCACCGACCATCGGCTTCAACATCACGTTGCCGCACGAGCAGGAACCCAACGCCTACACGACGCCGCAGCTCACCTTCCGCTTCCACTATTTCGCCATGCGCAAGATGCACCTTGCCATGCGCGCCAACGCGCTGGTGGTGTTCCCCGGCGGCTTCGGCACCTTCGACGAGCTGTTCGAGCTGCTGACACTGACCCAGACCCACAAGGGCACGCGCATCCCAGTGGTACTGGTGGACGGCGAATATTGGCACAAGGTCATCAACTTCGAGGCTTTGGCCGACTACGGCATGATCAAGCGAGAGGACATCAACCTTGTCCACTTCGCCGAGACAGCCGAGGAGATCTGGGGCTACCTCGCCTCGGAAAACCTCGGGTCGCACCGCAACCGCGACAAGGCCCGCTACGGCGAGGGCGTGCTGACGCGCCCCTCTCCCGTGCCGGAATGACGGGGATGGATAACCGGAACGGCAGAACATTTGCCGCGTGAAAAGACGCGCGGGCTTTGTTAGCTTCCGCCTCCATGACCAACGCTGAAGCCCTTCCCGACGACCAGATCTCTGACGTGGCAACGCCTGCCATGGCGCAGTTCATCGAGATCAAGGCGGCCAATCCCGACTGCATCCTGTTCTACCGGATGGGCGACTTCTACGAAATGTTCTTCCATGATGCCGAGGTCGCCTCGCGGGCGCTCGGCATCACGCTGACCAAGCGCGGCAAGTATCGCGGCGAGGACATTCCGCTCTGCGGCGTGCCGGTGCATGCCGCAGACGACTATCTTCAGCGCCTCATCGCCCTCGGCCACCGCGTCGCCGTCTGCGAGCAGATGGAAGACCCGGCGGAGGCCAAGAAGCGCGGTTCGAAGTCGGTGGTACGGCGCGATGTTGTCCGCCTCGTCACGCCCGGCACGCTGACCGAGGACAACCTTCTCGACGCTCGCCGCTCCAACTATCTCGCCGCCGTCGCCCGCCAGAAGGCGACAGAGAGCGCCGCCGACAGCTTTGCCGTCGCCTGGGCCGACATGTCGACCGGCGCCTTCCGCCTCGCCGAGACCAGTAGCGCGGCGCTGCCGGCCCTGCTCGCCCGCATCGAGCCCCGCGAGCTTCTGGCCGCCGACGGGCTGTTCGACGACGACGAGCTCAGGCGGACCTTCAAGGCGGCGAGCCCGGCAGTGGTGCCACTACCGCGCGCTTTCTTCGACGCCGCCACCGCCGAGCACCGACTCTCCAGTTTCTTTTCGGTCGCCTCGCTCGACGCCTTCGGCAGTTTCACCCGGCTGGAGCTGACCGCCGCGGCCGCCATCGTCGCCTACGTCGACAAGACGCAGGTCGGCAACCGGCCGCCGCTCGACCCGCCGACCCGCGAAGGCCTCGGCGGCGCGCTCTCCATCGACGCGGCAAGCCGGGCCAACCTCGAACTCTCCCGTACGCTATCCGGCGAGCGGCGCGGTTCATTGCTCCATGCCATCGACCGCACGGTATCGGGCGCCGGTGCCCGCCTCCTCGCCGACCGTCTCGCCGCGCCGCTCGCCGACCCCGACGCCATCCGCGATCGGCTCGATGCCGTCGATTTCTTTGTTGCCGAGACGACACTCAGGGCACGGCTGCGCCGAGATCTGGCCGGCGTTCCCGACATGGCCCGCGCGCTCACCCGCGTCGGCCTCGATCGTGGCGGGCCACGTGACCTCGCCGCCATCGCCGGTGGGCTCACCGCTGCCGCCCGACTTGCCGACGACCTGCGGCAGGCCGGCGCCGCCGGTCCGGAGATCGAGCGCATCGCCCTCGACCTCGAAGCAGTCCCGACCGATCTCGCCCGTCGGCTTGAAACGGCGCTCGACGATGAGTTGCCGCTGCTGAAGCGCGACGGTGGTTTCGTACGGTCGGGGTTCCGCGCTGATCTCGACGAGGCGCGCGCCCTGCGCGACCAGAGCCGGCAAGTGATCGCCGCCCTGCAGCAGACCTATGCCGAGACGACCGGCATCAAGTCGCTGAAAGTCAAGCACAACGGCGTGCTCGGCTATTTCATCGAGGTGGCGCCGGGCTATGCCCAGGCGATGACCAGCGAGCCGCTCAATCGACTGTTCATCCATCGTCAGACGCTGGCCGGCGCCATGCGCTTTTCGACCACCGAACTCTCCGAACTCGAGGGCCGCATCGCTTCGGCGGCCGAACGGGCGCTCGCCGTCGAGCTGTCCGTCTTCGCCGAGCTGGCGCAGGCGACGATGGAGGCCGGCACCGCCATCAAGCGGGCCGCCGACATGCTGGCCGCCCTCGACGTCGCCACGGCGCTGGCCGAACTCGCTGCGGCCGAGGGTTATGTTCGACCGCGCGTCGACGATAGCCTCACCTTCCGCATCGACGGCGGCCGCCATCCGGTGGTCGAGCAGATGCTGCGCGAGGACGGCGGGGCTTTCGTCGCCAACGCCTGCGATGTCGGTGGCGAAGCGGCAGGCAAGCTGTGGCTGGTGACCGGACCCAACATGGCCGGCAAGTCTACCTTCCTCAGGCAGAACGCGCTGATCGCCGTGCTCGCCCAGATCGGCTCCTTCGTGCCGGCCCGATCGGCGCACATTGGTGTCGTCGACCGGCTGTTCTCGCGCGTTGGCGCCGCCGACGACCTCGCCCGCGGCCGCTCCACCTTCATGGTGGAAATGATCGAGACAGCGGCCATCCTCAATCAGGCGGGACCGCGGTCTTTCGTCATTCTCGACGAGATCGGCCGTGGCACGGCCACCTACGACGGCCTTTCCATCGCCTGGGCAACCATCGAGCACCTGCACGAGGCCAACCGCAGCCGTACGCTGTTTGCGACGCACTACCACGAGCTGACAGCCCTCAGCGAGCGGCTGCCCCGCGTCGTCAATGCCACCGTCAAGGTGAAGGAATGGCGCGGCGACGTGGTGTTCCTGCACGAGATCGTGCCGGGATCGGCCGACCGTTCCTATGGCATCCAGGTGGCCAAGCTCGCCGGCCTGCCGCGGTCGGTGATCGAGCGGGCGCGCTCCGTGCTGGCCGAACTCGAGAAATCCGGCGGCAACAATGCCGCCTCGATGCTCGACGACCTGCCGCTGTTCTCGCTTGCCCGCCGCCCGGCCGCGGCTGCGCCGGCCGAGGCGCCGCCGGACCCGGCAGAGGCGGAACTCCTGGCGGCGATCGACGTGCTGGCACCCGACGAACTCAGCCCGCGCGAAGCCCTTGAGGCCATCTATCGGCTGAAAGCTCTGCGCGCCGGAATCGGAACGCATGGTTGATTGTTCGGCGCCCGCCGACTATTCGAGTCCGTTGCCTCTCTGCCCGCAAGGTGATTGCCGCCGATGATCAAGTTCCCGGAATCCGCTTCCCTGATTGACGAGACGGCGCTCGGCGAAGAGATCGCCACCATCGCCAACCGGGCGGCGGCAGCCGGTAGCGACGCGCGGCCAGAGCTGCTTGCCGTGCTGAAGAAAGCGAACCAGGACGGACGGGCGATGGCCCGCGATATCCTCAGCCGCGACCGCGACGGCGTCGGCTGCGCCGGCCGCCTGTCGGCCCTGGTGGATTCGCTGATCCGGGTCATCTACGAGCACACGGTGAGCCGCGTGTTCCCCGACGGCCGCCATGAGAAGATCGCTATCGTCGCCGTCGGCGGCTATGGCCGCGCTACGCTGGCACCATCGTCGGATGTCGATCTGCTGTTCCTGTTGCCCCCGAAATCACAACCGCTCGCCGACAAGGTACTGGAACACATCCTGTATTTTCTCTGGGATGTCGGCTTCAAGGTCGGTCATTCGACGCGACGCGTCGAGGACTGCATCAAGCTCGGCCGTGCCGACATGACCATCCGCACGGCCCTGCTCGAGGCGCGCTGGATCCTCGGCGACAAGGGGCTCTACACCGAGATGGTCACCCGCTTCGACACCGAAGTGGTCAAAGGCACCGGCCCCGAGTTTATCCAGGCCAAGCTCGCCGAGCGCGACGAGCGCCATCGGCGGGCCGGAACCTCACGCTATCTTGTCGAGCCCAACGTCAAGGACGGCAAGGGTGGCCTGCGCGACCTTCATACGCTGTTCTGGATCGCCAAGTATTTCTATCGCGCGTCGACGGCCGACGAACTGGTCAAGCACGGCGTCTTCTCGCGCAAGGAACTGACCCGCTTCCACAAGTGCGAAGAGTTCCTGTGGGCGGTACGCTGCAACCTGCACTTCGTTACCAACCGGGCCGATGACCGGCTCGGCTTTGAAAACCAGCGGGAAATCGCCGAGCTTCTGGGCTACCAGCTGCATCCCGGCCTCGAGCCGGTCGAGCGCTTCATGAAGCACTATTTTCTGGTAGCCAAGGATGTCGGGGACCTGACGCGCATCTTCTGCGCGGCGCTCGAGGAGATGCACGCCAAGCCCAAGCCGATGCTCGACCGGGTGCTGCACCACACCTTCCGCCGACGCAAGAGGTCGCTGCCCGGCACGCCGCAGTTCATCATCGAAAACGACCGCCTGTCGGTCACCGACGACGGCGTCTTCGAGCGGGATCCGGTCAATCTGCTGCGAATCTTCGCGGTCGCCGCCCGAAACGATCTCGACTTCCAGCCCGACGTGTTGAAGCTGATCACCCGCTCGCTGCGTCTGATCAACGCCGATCTGCGCGACAACGAGGAAGCCAACCGCATCTTCCTCGATGTGCTGGCCTCCAAGAAGCACGCAGAGACCGTGCTGCGCGCCATGAACGAGACCGGCGTGCTCGGTCGCTTCGTCAATGAGTTCGGCCGCGTCGTGGCGATGATGCAGTTCAACATGTATCATCACTATACGGTCGACGAGCACACGCTGCGGGCCATCGGCCTCTTGACCCAGATCGAGCGCGGCGAGGATCAGGGCGACCATCCGCTGGCCACCGAGCTGTTCCCGGCGATCGCCAACCGCAACGTGCTCTATCTCGCGCTGTTCCTGCACGATATCGCCAAAGGCCGCGTCGAGGATCATTCGACGGCCGGCGCCAAGATTGCCCGCCGGCTCGGGCCGCGCTTCGGCTTCTCGCCGGCCGAAACCGATCAGCTGGCCTGGCTGGTCGAAAACCACCTGGTCATGTCGATGATCGCCCAGTCGCGCGACCTGTCGGACCGCCAGACCATCCGCGACTTCGCCGCCGTGGTGCAGACGGTGGAACGGCTGCGCATGCTGCTGATGCTGACCATCGCCGACATCAAGGCGGTCGGCCCCGGCGTCTGGAACGGCTGGAAAGGCCAGCTCCTCCGGACGCTCTATTACGAAACCGAGCCCTACCTGCTCGGCGGCCATTCCAAGCTGTCGCGCGACCAGCGCGTTGCCGCCGCCAAGGCAGAGCTTGCCGCCGAGCTGACCGACTGGAGCGAGGCAGACCTCTCCGACTATGGCCGCCGCCATTTCGCGCCCTACTGGCTGCGCGTCGATCTGCCCGAGAAGGTGATCCATGCGCGCCTCCTGAAATCGATGGAAGGCACCGGTCGGCGGCTCGCCACGGCCTATTCCACCAAGAAGTTCGAGGCGATCACCGAGCTCGTGGTGGTGGCGCCGGACCATCCGCGGCTTCTCTCCACCATCACCGGCGCCTGCGCGGCGGCCGGCGTCAACATCGCCGACGCCCAGATCTACACCACCACCGACGGCCTCGCGCTCGACACCATCCTGATCAGCCGCGAGTTTCCCGACGACGCCGACGAATTCCGCCGTGCCGACCGCGTGCTGAAGGTGATCGAGGCGGCGCTCGAGGGCCGGGAGAAGCTGCCGGAGATCGTCGCCCGCCGAGTCGGCCAGCGCAAGCCGACCAAGGCCTTCAGCGTGCCGACGGACATCAAGTTCGACAACACGCTGTCGGCAACTCTGTCGGTGCTGGAAGTGTCCTGCCTCGACCGGCCGGGCCTTCTCTACGACGTGACGACGGCAATGAGCGACCTCAACCTCAACATCGCCTCGGCGCACATCGCCACCTTCGGCGAGCGGGTGGTTGATGTGTTCTATGTCACTGACCTCACCAAGCTGAAGATCCAGTCCGGCGCCAAGCAGGCGGCGATACGCAGGCGCATTCTCGCCGCCGTTACCGCTGAAGATCCGCATCCGCCCAAGAAGACAGCCTGAGGAAGGCCACCGTCCATGAGTCTCATCAAAAACTTCATGACGGTGGGTGGCGCCACGCTGTCCTCGCGCCTGCTGGGCTTTGTGCGTGACGTGTTCATGGCCAACATGCTGGGCTCGGGGCCGATCGCCGACGCCTTTTTCGTTGCCTTCCGCCTGCCCAACCTGTTCCGCCGGCTGTTCGCCGAAGGCGCCTTCTCCTCGGCCTTCGTACCGCTGTTCGGCCGGGCATTGGCCGAAGGCGGCAAGACGGCGGCGCGGGCGCTGGCCGAGGACATTCTCGCCGTCTTCCTGCTGGTGCTCGTCATCGTCACGGCGCTGGCCGAAGTCGGCGCACCCTGGCTGGTCGGCGTGCTGGCGCCGGGCTTCATCGACGAGCCGCAGAAGTTCGCCGCCGCCGAATTCATGACGCGGGTGATGTTTCCCTATCTCGCCTGCATGTCGCTGACCGCCATGGCGGCGGGCATGTTGCAGTCTTTCGGGCGCTTCGCGGTCGCCGCCTTCGCGCCATCGCTGCTCAACGTCATCCTGGTGGGGGCCCTCCTCCTCATCTGGTGGGAGAATTGGGCCGGCACGGCCGAGGCCGCCTACACGCTCTCCTGGGCGGTCTGCATCTCCGGCATCGCCCAGTTGATCGCCGTCGGCGGCTCGCTGTGGTGGATCGGCTTTCCGGTCTCGCTGACCCGGCCGCGCTACAACGCCAATGTCCGCCGCTTCGTGACGCTCGGCATTCCCGGCGTGATCTCCGGCGGCATCACCCAGATCAATATCGTGGTCGGCACCATCATCGCCTCGATGCAGGCGAGCGCCGTGTCCTGGCTGTATTTCGCCGACCGCATCTACCAGCTGCCGCTCGGGGTGATCGGCGTTGCCATCGGCGTGGTGCTGTTGCCGGACCTCACCCGCCGCGTCCGCACCGAGAGCGCGGAGAATCTCTTCCACACCCAGAACCGGGCGCTGGAATTCGCCATGGCGCTGACGCTGCCGGCCACGGTGGCGCTTCTCGCCATTCCCTACACCATCATGCGCGTGCTGTTCGAGCGCGGCGCCTTCACCGCCGCCGACACCATCGCCACCGCCGACGCGCTGATCGCCTTTACAGCCGGCCTGCCGGCCTTCGTCGCCATCAAGGTGTTCCAGCCATCCTTCTACGCCCGCGAGGACACCCGGACGCCGACCATACAGGGCGGCATATCGGTGGCGGTCAACGTCGCCGCGTCGCTGGCACTGTTTCCCTTCATCGGGCACGTCGGCATTGCCGCGGCGACCTCGATCGCCGCCTGGGTCAACGCTCTGATGCTGGTGATCGAACTCCACCGCCGCGGCCATTTTCGCGCCGATGCGCTGCTGACCCGCCGCCTCATGCTGCTCGCCGTCGCCAGCCTGCTGATGGGAGCGGCGCTGGTCCTTGGCGAGACCCTGATCGACGTTCATCTCCATGGCGGCCGCGAGTTCGTCCAGGGCCTCTGGCTCCTCGGCCTCTGCGTCTTCGGCATGGCGGTCTACGGGCTCGCCACGGTGCTGACCGG
>JAGSYU010000064.1 GCA_018262575.1 Pseudomonadota bacterium
CGGCATTAATCTCCCCTCGAAATCAAAGCCGAAAGGCCAATAACCCGGGGAGAAAAGTCATGCAGTATCGCAAGTTCGGCCGCCTGCCGGTCGAGATATCCGACATCGGCTTCGGCGCCTGGCAGATCGGCGGCGCTTGGGGTGAAGTGACCGAAGCCGACGGCCGGGCCGCCCTTGAAGCGGCCCTCGAAGCCGGCGTCACCTTCATCGACACCGCCGACGTCTACGGCGATGGCCGTTCCGAGCGGATCATTGCCTCGGTCCTCAAGGACTGGACGGGCAAACGGCCCTACGTCGCCACCAAGGCCGGCCGCCGCCTCAGCCCGCACGTCGCTACTGGCTACACAGCGGCAAACATCGAAGCCTTCGTCGACCGCAGCCTGAAGAATCTCGCCGTCGACACGCTCGACCTCGTGCAACTTCACTGCCCGCCGACCGAGGTGTTGTACACCCCTGCCCTGTTCGACGGTCTTGAGGCGATCAAGGCCAAAGGCAAGATCCGTAACTACGGCGTTTCCGTCGAGAAGGTCGAAGAGGCGCTAAAGGCGATCGAGTTCCCCGGAGTCGTCTCCATCCAGATCATCTACAACATCTTCCGCCAACGGCCGGAGCGGCTGTTCTTCGAACAGGCGAAGAAGCGCGGCGTCGGCGTCATCGTACGCGTGCCGCTTGCCTCGGGCCTCCTGTCGGGCAAAATCACGGCCGAGACGAAATTTGCCGACGACGACCACCGCCTGTTCAACCGTCACGGCGAGGCCTTCGACGTCGGCGAGACCTTCGGCGGCGTACCCTTCGAGGTCGGCCTTCAGGCCGTCGAGGAAATCCGCCGCCTGGTGCCGGCCGGCCAGAGCATGGCCGCTTTCGCGCTGCGCTGGATCCTGATGGCCGACGCCGTCAGCGTCGTTATCCCCGGCGCCCGCAACGCCGAACAAGCGCGTGGCAACGCCGCCGCCTCCGATCTTTCCGCCATCCCGGCCGACGTCATGGCCGCAACGCGCGACGTCTATAGCCGCCTCGTTGCGCCGCACGTCCACCAGCGCTGGTGAGATAGCCGGACGGAAACGCCGAACGACCGGCGGAAGTCTCAGCGATTTCCGCCGATCGTTCCCGTTTCGCCGATCGTCAGCGGGCGTACGCCGGCTTTCGTTTCGGGCATCGAGCCGGCCTGCCCAACGCACCTGCG
Source organism: Pseudomonadota bacterium (assembly GCA_018262575.1). Classification (GTDB taxonomy): domain Bacteria; phylum Pseudomonadota; class Alphaproteobacteria; order Rhizobiales; family Pleomorphomonadaceae; genus Pleomorphomonas. The sequence goes on from JAGSYU010000064.1 coordinate 1,184, forward strand.
GAACCGGCGTCACCGGGGCTTGACCCAGTGCCGCAGAATCTCTAGACAACTCGCAACGGAGCTGTGGCCGAGAGGCTGAAGGCACTGGTTTGCTAAACCGGCGTACGAGCTTAAACTTGTACCGATGCGTCTGGTTGTGAACCAGATCATGTTGTTTGGATCCGCTCGATTGTTCGGGCGTGGCACTGGGTGGCACCCCTTCGCCGCGCCCTGACCACCCTACCCCTCCAGGAGGTAGGAATGACATGTCACACCATGCCCGCGGCGCCCAGGCGCGACGACGCGCTCTTGTTTCCTTGAACCAAGGCCCTCCCGAAACGAGGAGCCATCAACACACGGCCGGCGATAAGTCGGTGCGAAGAACTGAGGCCGCACGACTGGCGTCCGAGTCCACGCCTGTTCCGCAGATCAGCTCGAAGACCGGAGCCCCCAATGCCAACCGACCACCTGATCAGACGGGGATCGCCGGAATGATCGTCGAAGGTCGGATAATCTCATCCTGAGCCGCAACCAGTATGATCTCCCGGCTGCCAGCCTCAACGGTTCGCTCAAGGAGCCCGAAAACCGATGAAACCGAGCGCGACAGCGCGTCCGGCACCGAGTGAGTCGTCAGCCAGTGCACGTAGAACAGCGCTGCGATGGCGTCACCCGCGCCGTTGATCGATAGCGGCAGCCGTCGAGAGCGGGCAAGCCATAGGTTGCTGCCATCGGAGGCGACGATGTCGAGCGAGTCATCTGGCGTGCCGTCGGCGATCAAGGATGTGACGAGCACGACCTTGGGACCAAGCGCGTGCAGGTCGGCGATCGACGCCCTCACCCCATCCATAGATGTCGAAGGGCGGCCAACCAGATAATCGAGTTCGAAATGATTGGGGGTGACGAGGTCGGCCGCTGGCACTGCCTGGGCCCGGAAAAACTCCGGCACGCCGGGTCGCACGAAAATGCCCCGCCCGACGTCGCCGATCACCGGATCGCAGGCATAAGTCGCCGCCGGATTGGCGTCGCGCACCCGTTTCACGGCCTTGAGGATCGACTCGCCAACGGCTGGAGCCCCGACATAACCGGACAGGACCCCATCGCAACTGCCCAGCACGCCCCTCTCGGAGATGCCTTCGACACAGTCGTCGATCAGCGAACTGTCGAACACCTGTCCCTTCCACGAGCCGTAGCCGGTGTGGTTGGAGAACTGGACGGTATGGATAGGCCAGACCTCGTGGCCGAGGCGCTGCATGGCAAAAGCAGCCGAGGCGTTGCCGACATGGCCGTAAGCGACATGAGACTGAATGGACAGAATGTTCATGGATGGCATTTCGAGGTGGAGACGAGCAATCGCGCTGTACAGGCGGCAGGGCCTGTTAGCAAATAACAAAAATCATCCCACTGTCGAACACCGGCAGAAATTGCGCAAGTCGATGGGCCACCTTTCGGCCTGGATGAAAAAGATCATTTGTGGCGGTTGTCACGGCGGGCGAGCGGCGTTCGCAGGCACGGCGCATCGGCCAACCCCACCTCTTGCCGTCGGCCTATGCCGTCGGCTCCGAGATGACGGCAAAAACCGCCGTTGTTAGCGGTCAGGCAGCGCGAACGATCTTGAAGCCGTCGATCTGCTTCACGACGTCGAAATGATTCCAACGGTCGATGTCGTGCAGGATGATCACCCGATCAAGGTCGCCATCGACGGCCGCCTTGATCCGGTCCATGGTCATCAACTGATCGTAGACGCTGCCCACCGTGTTGTTGAGGGGCACGTAGGCGCCGTCGTGATTGTGGCCGGTGAGATTGACGCGGGAATAGATGCAGTCGCCGGCCACCACCATCGGACCACGCGCCGTCTCGAGCACGATGAACTGCTGGCCCATGGTGTGACCGGGTCCAAGGCGAGCATGCAGGCCCGGCAGGGCGTTTTCCCGATCACCATCAAGAAGCGTCACGCGATGATCGATCGAGGCGGTGAACATCGCTCGCATGTCGTCGGGATTGATGATTGCCGTCAGGTAATCGAATTGCTTGGGAAGCGTCAGCATCTCGTGCCAGGACAGCAGTTCGCTCTTCTGGATGTAGAGGTGGGCGTTCGGGAACTTGTGCACCGAGCCCATGTGATCGAAATGGGCGTGGCTGAGGAAGATGTCGGTTATGTCCTCGGGCGCCACGCCGAGTTCCCCAAGCAGACGGAGCGGCGAGATCCATTCCGGCACGCCGAAACGGACGCTCATTTCCTCGCCGAGGCCTTCACGCATGAAACCGGTATCGACCAGCACGTTGCGGTCGCCGCTGCGCGCGAAGACGAAGGAAAAGGGCGTGTCCATCACGCCCTGATCGTGGGTTCCGTTGATCAGCGAGGCGATTGGCTGGTCCTTGGCCCGCGCATATTCCAGCACGAACACTTCCCAATTGGCTGCGGACTGCGGCGACATATCGTTTTCCTCCAAGACCGATATTAGCTTTCGGCGATGATGCGACCAAGGCTCGATAGCCCGACGGCAACGATCAGGATCGCGCCCTGGAAAATGTATTGGGAAAAGGTCGGCGCCCCGAAGATGTTGAGGCCGTTGAATCCGAAGGCGATGATCAACGCCCCGATCAGCGTGCCGACGATGTGAAATTCTCCGTCGCGTAGCGTCGCCGACCCCAGGAACACCGCCGCGAAGGCGGTCATCAGGTAGCTGTCGGCGGCGTTGGTGGTGCCGCTGCCGAGGCGGGACGACAAAAGCACGCCGGTCAGCGCCGCACAGACACCGGAGATGACGAAGCCGAGCGTCTTGATGCGGGCGACGTCGATGCCGGCGAGACGGGCGGCGGCCGGATTTCCGCCGACGGCCTGAATCTCCTGGCCGATCGATGTCCGCTCGACCAGCACCCACAGGCTACCGAGCACCACCGCCATGATCAGGATGTTGTTCGGAATGCCGAACAACCAGCGGCCGAGCGAGATCTGCAGGAAGGACTCCGGCACGCCGGCGACGATCGGCACACCCGAGGCGTAGGCGAAGGCGAGACCGGTCAGGATGGTGCCGACGCCAAGGGTGGCGATCACCGAGTTGACCTTGAGACGCGTCACGATCAGGCCGTTGACATAACCGACCAAGGCGCCGAGCAACAGCACGATGAGGATGGCGACCGGCACCGGAATTTGGTTCGAGACGATGAGGCCCGTCACCAGCACGCCGTGCAGGCTGGCGGCAAATCCGACCGACAGGTCGAGTTCGCCAACGATCACCGCCAGCGTCAGGCCACCGGAGATGATGACGGCGAGCGAGGCCTGGTTGAGGACGTTGGTGAAGTTGTTCAACGTCGGGAAGGCGCGCGGCGACAGCACCGAGAAAGCGGCGATCATGCCGACAAGACCGATAATAGTCGCATAGCGGGCGAAGACGCCAAGGGCGAGCCGGGTGCGCGGGCTCAGGCGTCGGGATTCAAAGGTTGCGTCTGACATCAGCGTTTTCCTGACTGTTCCTTGGCCCGATAGCTGGCTTCGATGATGGCGGTTCGCGAAATGGCTTCACCACGCAGTTCACGGACGACGCATCCCTCGGCCATCACCAGGACGCGGTCGGAAAGGTCCGGCAGTTCGTCAGGGTCGGAAGAGATGACGATGACCGCCATGCCATCATCGGCGAGCTTGCGGATCAGGCGATGGATCTCGGCGCGGGCGCCGATGTCGACGCCGCGCGTCGGCTCGTCGAGGATGAGGACGCGGGGCCTTTTCAAAAGCCAGCGGCCGATCACCACCTTCTGTTGATTGCCGCCACTGAGCTTGCCAACCGCCTTGTCGATGCTGTCGGTCTTGACCGCCAGATCGCGCATGATTGCCTCGGCGAGCGTCTTGCGCTTCTGCCCATCGATCAGCGGCAGTAGCGGACTCCTCACGATTTTCTCGAGATTGGCGAGCAGAGCATTGAAGGCGATGCTCTTGGTGAGGATCAGCGCTTCGGTACGCCGCTCCTCCGGCACGAGGCCGACGCCGGCTTTGACCGCCGCCGATGGAGACCGCGGAGCATATGGACGGCCGTCGAGCATCATGCTGCCGGCATCGAGCCGGTCGGCCCCGAAGATCAGCCGAGCAAGCTCGCTACGTCCGGCACCGACCAGACCGCCGATTCCGAGAACCTCGCCCCGATGGAGATCAAGGCTGACGTCACGGACCATCGGCAGCGAAGCGACGCCACGGACGGACAGCACGACATCCGCTATAGTCGCCTGTTCGTGGCGGCTTTCCAGCCGATCGACTTTTCCACCGACAATCGCCTCGACGAGGCGGCCGTGGGCAAGATCGGTCCGCTCGAAACCGGCGACCGACCGACCGTCGCGGAAGACGGTGACGCGATCACACAGACGGAGAATCTCGTCGAGCCGGTGCGACACGTAGAGGACAGCGACACCGGAGGCCGACAGGCCCTCGACGATCGTAAACAGCTTTTCCACCTCATCGGCCGATAATGAGGCAGTCGGCTCGTCCATCACGATCAACCGGGCCTTGCGGACAAGGGCCCGGCAGATGTTGACGAGCCAGTTCTCGGCCGTTGACAGGCCGCTGACATTGGCTGAAAGCGGTGCGGTGATACCGACGCGGGCGGCGATCGGAGCAATTTCGCGCTCCGTCGCCTTCCAGTCGACCATTCCGAAGCGACTTGGCTTTGGAATTCCGAGGGTGATGTTCTCGAGCACCGTCATGCCTGGCACGAAGGCGAGCTCCTGATGGATGAAGCTCATCCCGAGAGCGGTCGCCGCCGACGGATCGGGAAGCGAAACTGGCCGACCGTCGACCCTGATCTCACCACCGTCCGGCACGATAAGCCCGGCGAGGATGCGGATCAGAGTAGACTTGCCGGCGCCATTGGCCCCGACAAGTCCGTGGACCTCGCCAGGGACGATGTCGATCGAGACACCCTTGAGCGCCTGAACGCCACCGAAGGTCTTGCTCAGTTCCCTCGCGGAGACGAGCGGCAAACCCGCCGTCCCCGCTTCGGAGCGCGTATCGTCATGCGTCAGCATCGTTGTCACGTGGCCTTACTTACCGATCGCCTCGGGATGGGCCTCGACGAAAGCATTGACCGTTTCGGGCGTGACGAGCACGGCCGGAACTTCTTCCGCATGCGGCTGCCAGCCGGTACCGGACTCGATGATCTTGGGGATCAGCTTCACCATATTGGCGCCTTCGGTATAGCTGTCCTGCCAGGCGGTGCCGTGCATGTGTCCGTTGCGGATGTTCTCGAGGGCCTGCGCGTTACCATTGACGCCATAAACCTTGACGTCGTCGCGCGCCTGCTGACGCAGGGCACCGATGGCACCGATGGCCGGATCATCCCAGCAGCCCCAGATAGCCAGGTTGCCCTCACCGGCCGGATGTGAGGCTAGCCAGGCGTTGGCATATTGGGCGCCATCCTCGAAGTAGCCGGGAATGCGCACCTGGTTCTTGGTGACGGCGATGTCCGGGAACGCCTTGACCATCTGGTCGAACACGACCTCGCGGTTCCGGCAGACCTCGCCGGTGCGGTAGGTCAGGGCCAAGATGGCTCCCTTGCCCGCCATCTGGTCGAGCATCAGCTTGATCACCGGCTCGGCCATCGGCGCGCCCGAACCATTGGTCGCCGCCACCGTGCTGCCGATGCCGCCGCCCCAGGTCACCACCACCACGCCGGCGGCCTTGGCCGAATCGAGGCCGGCTCCGATGGAGCTGTAGGGAAAGACCATGTCGATGACGGCCTTGGCCCCGCGCTGGACAAAGTTCTGGATGGCCGCGTTCGCCTGATCGGCACTGCCGGCCGCGTCGATGACGGAGACCGTCCAGCCAACCTCCTTCGCCGCCTCTTCCGCCCCCTTGATATAGCGTGCGTTGTTCGCCTCGGTGGCCGAGATCGAAACGACGCCAATCAGCTTGTCTTCCTGGGCCGAGGCCAAAGTTGTCGTCAGCGCCAGCGCGGCCATGAGGCCGAATGCGAGTCTTTTCATGGGGTCTCTCTCCCTTAAACGGTGCCGATCGCTTCGTTATTTAGTGCGGCGAACTTGGCTAACCGTTTCGCTAACGTCGCGCAAAGATTGGGAGAGGTCAAGTGGACTTGCACAAAAAAGTGCTAGACAGCGCCGTACTGCGCTTGCAATACTCAGCGAAACGATTAGCTGGAATATGATGGCTACGATCAAGGATGTTGCCCGAGAGGCCGAAGTATCGACCGCGACCGTATCGGCGGTGATCAACGACAGCGCCTACGTGAGCCCCGCGCTCAGGGCAAGGGTGCTGTCTGTGATTGACGCGCTAGGCTATGCGCCGTCGCAGGTGGCGCGCAATTTCAAGCGAGGGCGAAGTCAGCTCATCGCGCTCGTGGTCGCAGATCTCGCCAACCCCTTCTACTCACGCCTCGTCTGGGCGGCGGAAGCCGATGTGTCGGCCTGGGGCTATTCGTTGGTCGTCTTCAATAGCGACGAGAAGCCGGATACCGAGAAGCAGATTCTGAGCCGTGTCCGTATGCTCGGCTGCGACGGCGTGCTGCTGGTTCCGGTCGGCGACGAGGAGCACTATCCGGTCCGCGATACCCGCCGTTGGCCGCCGACCGTCCTCTATGGTCGATCGCTCAACCGCGACAATATGGACACCGTCACGCTCGATAACCGTGAGGCGGCACGGCTTGCGACCAACTATCTGCTCGACCTCGGCCATCGCCGCATAGGCTCCATTGCCGCGCCCACCCATCTCAACACCGGACGCGATCGCCTCGCTGGCATGATCGACGCCATGTCCGCTCGAGGCGTCACGGCGCGGCCTGAACACATCCGCAGCGGCGACTTTCGCGAGCAGATGGCCTATTCGGTAGCCCGCGAGCTGCTGAAGGAATCTGATCGACCTTCGGCGCTTTATGTCGCCAACGGCCTGATGGCCCTTGGCGTCATGCGGGCGCTGTCCGATCTTGGTCTTCGCTGCCCGGAGGACATCTCGATCGTCTCGACCGACACCGTCTCCGGACCGGGAGGTCTGCGACCACAGTTGACCCGTACCGAACATCCCCTTGAGGAAATGACCTACGAGGCGCTCCGCCTGCTGGTCGATCGTATCCAGCATGGCAATTCGCGGCCACCGCGCAACGTGGTCTTCACGCCGAGCCTTGTGCTCGGCGATAGCTGCGCACCGGCGACGGAGTAGGTTGCCTTACGGCAGTCTCTTCTCTGATACGGCCGCGACAATCGCCAGGCCGCAGGATCATTTCAGGCGGCTGCTGTGGCGAAGAACGAGCCCGGCAGCACCGAGGCAATTGTCGTTATCAAGAAACTTCCCTGCCCTGAAAATCGGATAATGGGCCTCGTCGACGTCCTCGTGCTTGACGAAGGAGTGTTTCTCGTAGCCGGCACGCAAGGGGGCGAGCAGCAGTTCGCCGGCGCCGGCCAGGATTCCGGAAATGATGAACAGGGGCGGATTGACCATGGCGCCGACCATGCTGAGGCCACGGCCGGCCGCTTCGCCGGCGTCGGCTAGGAGGCGGCGGAAGCCGGTCTCGCCCTGCACCGCCCGGGTGACGATCTCCGCCACCGGAATCGAACGGCCGAGCCAGTCGGCGGCCATCTTCGCGACGAACCCGGCGCCGCAATAGAGTTCGAGGCAGCCACGGTTGCCGCAACGGCAAAGCGGTCCATGCGGGTCGACAACGATGTGACCAATCTCGCCGGCCGACCCGGAGGCACCGACAAGCGCCTTGCCATCGACTACGACGGCACCGCTGACGGCTTGGTCCAGCTTCAGCAGGACGAAATCGCTGCAGCCATTGGCAGCGCCCCACATCATCTCGGCCATCGCGGCGCAGTTGCTTTCGCTGTCGGCAAAGATCGGCTTCTGCAACACCGGCTCAAAGGCTTCACGGAAATCGATGCCCTTCCAGCCCGGCAGCGCCGAGGACCGCATGACGCGGCCGTCCGGCGCCAGCGGAGCGGAAACGGCAAAGCCGATGCCGATCAGGCTGGCATAGGCAAGACTATGCTCCTTGTAGAGCGTGTCGACGGCATGCTTGACAACGCGCGCTGCCTTGGTCGGCGAGTATTCGCGTTCGACCGGCATTGCCAGATCCGCCACCACGTTGTGCGCCACATCGGCAACGATCACCCGGATCTCGTCAACGCCCAGCAAGGCACCAACGCAGGTGCCAGCCTCCGGATTGAGCGAATGGGCAATGGCAGGCCGGCCAAGCCCCGGGTTGCGCGTCTCCATCTCGACCACGAGGTTCGACCGCTTCAGGTCGGCAAGAATGGTGGACACGGTCGATCGGGCAAGACCGGTATTGCGGGCGATCTGCGAGGTGCTCACCGCGCCATGACCGCTCAGCGCCCTCACGACCTTCACGACCGGCGAATCCAACTCACGGCCGTAGAGCAGGCCCTCGAGTTCGCTAGTGAGCATGTTGGCCAATTTCGTCTCCGCCGAACTTAAGGGACACTGTCCGCCGACGCTTTACCGTCTCCCGCGACAAAACGGTAGTGTGACGCCTTTCCGCCGTCAACGACATAATAGAGCGATCCGCCGCCGAGTGAATCCAATCCGCGACGAGAAATGCGCCAAATCCAAGTGGTTAACCACAAATTTCGTCGTAAATGAATGGCATTGGCTCCCTTAGATATGTCATGGACGACATAATGCGCCTTGACAGAGAAGGCGTGCCAGCCATACTCCATGCTCAGTCGCGCTAGAAACGACTGGGAGGAAAACAATGACACTGATTTCTGCTGCCTCGCGCGCCGCCATGGCTGGCGGCCTGTTGCTGGCCGGGACCTGCCTGTCCGCGGCCGAGGATCTGACGCTGTGGACGTTGAACTTCAGCTCCGAGGCGTCGAACGAAGCCTTCAACAAGATCACCGCTGGCTTCGAAGCCGCCAATCCCGGCGTCAAGGTGACCATCGTCACTCGCGGTACGGACGATCATAAGACCGCCATCCGCGTCGCCGCCGGCACGGACAAGGGGCCGGACATCTATTTCATGTGGGCAGGTCTTGGCCTCGGCGGTGAATATGTGAAGGCGGGCCTCAGCCTTCCGCTCGACAAGTATTACGCCGAATACAAGTGGGACGAGAAACTCGTGCCGGCTGCCGCCTCATTCTCCCGTATCTACGAGGGTGGCCGGCATGGCGTGCCGTTCACCTTCAAGGGCGAGGCGCTTTACTACAACAAGGCGCTGTTCGAGAAGGCCGGCATTACCGGCACACCTGCCAACTATGACGAACTCGTCGCCGATGCGGAAAAGCTCAAGGCTGCCGGCATTCCGGCGATTACCTTCGGCGGCACCGTCAACTGGCACGTCATGCGCCTGATGGACGTGATCCTCGAATCCAAATGCGGCGTCGAGAAGCATGATGCGCTGATGAACATGAAGGTCGACTGGACCAAGGAGGCCTGCGCGACGGATTCTTTTGCCGAACTCGACAAATGGTCCAAGAACTACATCCTGTCGCCCTTCATGGGCATCGACCAGGCGCAATCGTTCAACCTGTTCGTGGCCGGCCGGGCTGCGATGATGCTGGAAGGCGACTGGCTGGTGCAGCAGCTCGCCGAGGCCGGCAATCTCGACGACTATGACCTGTTCCCGTTCCCGACCGGGACCAACCGTCTCTATGGCTTTGCCGAGTATCACTATGTGAGCACGAAAGCCGCCAATCCCGATCTGGCTGCAAAGTTCCTCGACTACTTCAACTCAACGGAAGTGCAGCAGAGCGTGCTTGGGAAATTCAGCACCTCTTCCATCAACAAACAGGTCGTCTACGACAACCTGCGCCCGATGGACAAGAAATGGCTCGATATCTTCAATACCTTTGACAAGGTGTATATGAACGGCGACCAGGCTTTCCCGCTTGACGTGACGACAGAGTATTTCCGCGTCATCAACGAAGTGGCTAGCGGCAACATGGCGCCCGCGGACGCCGCCACCGCCATGCAGACCTTCATCGCCAACAAGGGCTGATCTCCCCCTGAAGCCCGACGCGGCCGGCCACCTTCCCCGGTTGCCGGCCGCATTTTTCTCGTCGTCGCCAAGACAGGGAGACGTCTTCATGGCCACCCGCGCCATTTGGTCCAATACCCGCATCCAGGCCGCATTGCTGCTGGGGCCGGCGCTTGTCGTCTACGTCGTCTTCGCGGTCTTCCCGATGCTCGACGTGATCTGGCTGAGCTTTTTCAAGTGGAACGGCCTCGATCCGGTCAAGGTGTATGTCGGCACCACCAACTATGTCGACGTGTTCACCAAGGACCCGGTGTTCTGGGTGGCCTTCAGAAACACGATGATCTGGACGGCGCTTTCCGTCGCCATTCCGCCCATGATCGGCCTTGCGCTGGCGCTCGGCCTCAATCAACCGATCTTCGGCCGCAACACATTGCGCGCCATCTACTATCTGCCGGTCATCATCGCGCCCATCGCCGTCGCCACCATGTGGCGCTGGATGTATGATCCATTTTTCGGCCTGTTCGGCCAGATCCTGACGTCAATGGGGCTGCAGTCCTGGGTGAAGGACTGGCTCGGCAATCGAGACATTGCCCTGTATTCCGCCTTCGGCGCCTATGTCTGGCAGTCGGTGGGCTTTTCCATGGTGCTGTTTCTCGCCGGCCTGCAAGGCGTCAACAGATCGCTGGTCGAAGCGGCGCGCATCGATGGCGCCGGCCGCTGGGCCATCTTTCGCTACGTGACGCTGCCGGCCCTGCGCACCACGCTCACCATCGTGCTCGTTCTCGCCATCATTTCCTCGCTCAAGGCCTTCGACATCGTCTATGGCCTCACCGGCGGCGGTCCCGCCCAATCGACGCAGATGCTGGCGCTCTGGGCCTTCACCCAGTCGATGCAGATCTTCGACTTCGGCCGCGGCAGTGCCATCTCGGTCGTTTTGCTCGGTGTCACGCTCACCGTCGTCATTCCCTACGTGCGCTGGACGCAGAAGCGCGAAGAGGTCGCGGAATGACATTCACCACCCTGCCCTCGCCCCAGATCGATGCCGGACGACCGCCACGCGACTGGGTACTGGTCGGCCTCTGGCTGTCGCTCGTTATCGTCGCCGTAATCTGGATCGCACCGTTTGTGTTCATCGTCTTCACGTCGCTGAAGTCGACGACGCAGGTGATGACGACCAGCGCCTTCTCGCCGCCACTCGAACCCCAGTTCAGCAACTATGCCTCCGCCTGGGCCCGCGGCCGTTTCGACACGACCTTCGTCAACTCGGCGATCATCACAGCAATCAAAGTGCCACTCGGCCTGTTCATCTCGGCGATGGCGGCCTATGCGTTGGCCAAGATCCCGATGCGGTTCGGCAAGCTGATCCTGCTGCTGATCCTGTTCGGAACCATGATCCCGTTCCAGGTGATGCTGGCGCCGATCTTCACGATGGTGAACGGCTTCGGGCTGATCGACACCTATCCGGGCGTCATCCTGCCCTACCTCGCCTTCGGCATCCCCTATCAGGTGTTCATTCTGCACGGCTTCTTCCGGGCCATTCCGCATGAACTCAGCGAAGCAGCGCGCATCGACGGCGCCTCGCATTTCACCACCTTCCGGCGCGTGTTCCTGCCGGTATCGCTGCCGGTTCTGGCGGCGCTGTTCATCCTCGATTTCGTCGCCACCTGGAATGAATTCGCCATGGCGCTGGTCCTGTTGCAGGACCGGGAGATGTGGACGCTGCCGCTCGGCCTTTCCGCCTTCCAGGGGCAGTTCTCGCGCGACTACGGGCAGCTCAATGCGGCCATCGTCATGACTGTGCTGCCCGCCAGCATCGTCTACCTGATCTTCCAGCGCTACTTCGTGTCCGGCCTGATGTCCGGTTCCGTCAAGGGCTGAGTCCTCAACCAGGGTAACCAGAATATGTCCAAGCAAAGCGTATCCAAGTGGGATCTCTTTGAGGCCAGCTTTACCGGCCCCGATACCGGCAACCCCTATCTCGGCGTCAGTTTCGAAGCGTTTTTCAAGCAGAACAGCCGCGTCGTCCGCGTGCCCGGATTCTACGACGGCTCCGGCACATACAAGATCCGCTTCATGCCCGACAATGAAGGCGAATGGACCTACACCACCATTTCCGGCGTCGCGGAACTCGATGGACAGACCGGCGCCTTCCGTGTCACGGAGAACAAAGCCGGTAGCCATGGTCCGGTGCACGTCGCCAACCAGTTTCACTTCGCTTATGCCGACGGTACGCCCTATCTGCCCTTCGGCACGACGAGCTATGCCTGGACGCACCAGCCGCTGGACTTGCAGGCCGAGACGCTGAAAACACTTGCCGGTGCGCGCTTCAACAAGATCCGCATGGCCGTGTTCCCGAAGGATTATCCTTTCAACATCAACGAGCCGTTGTTCGATATTTTCGAACGCGACGACGAGGGCGAACTCGACTTTGACCGCCCCAATCCCGACGCCTTTCGCCATTTCGAAACGCAGGTGGCCGCCCTCTGCGCCCTCGGCATCGAGGCGGACATCATCATTTTCCACCCCTACGACCGCTGGGGCTACTGCGACATGTCGGCGGCTCAGGACTATCGCTTCGTCGCCTATCTCACGGCACGTCTGGCCGCCTATCGGAACGTCTGGTGGTCGCTCGCCAACGAATACGACTTCCTGCTCAACTCCAAGCCGATGGCCCAGTGGGACCGCTATTTCCAGATCATCGAGGAAAACGATCCCTATCGGCATCTCAAGTCGATCCACAACGGTGACGTCAAGGCCAACTACGACCATCGCAAGCCCTGGGTCAGCCACGTCTGCATCCAGAACTGGGACGTCAAGCGCACCCAGGAGTGGCGCGACGCCTATGGCAAGCCGGTGGTCAACGATGAACCGGAATACGAGGGCAACATCCTCCTGTCCTGGGGCAACATCTCGGCCGAGGAACTCGTTCACCGCTACTGGATCACGCTGCTGCGCGGCGGTTATGCCGGCCACGGCGAGACCTTCATGCACTCAGATGACATTCTATGGTGGGCCAAGGGCGGCGTGCTGCGCGGCGAGGCGTGGAAACGGATCGGCTTCCTGCGCGACCTGCTCGAACAGGACGTGAAGACCGGCCTTACCCCTCTCGCCCCATCCGACAACTGGCCGTGGAGCCGCGTCTCCGGCGCCAGCGATGGCGACGTCGTCTATATCTATCTCGGCGAACATCAGCCGGTCATCTGGGCGCCCGGCCTGCCGACCGAGCCCGGCGACTACGATGTGGACGTGATCGACACCTGGAACATGACGGTCAGCCCGGCCAAGATCATCGATGCGCCCGCCAACCATCCGACCCGGCATGGCGCGCAGGTGCGGCCGCGGCGTCCGGACGCGGTCTTTGCCATCGAGTTGCCCGGCAAGCCTCATCTGGCCATCCGCGTTCGTCGGCGTCGTTGACACAATCGGGGGAGAAATAAGGTGGCCAGCGTCAAGATCAGCGATGTCCGCAAGAACTACGGCTCCGTCTCCGTCATCCACGGCGTTGACATCGACATTCGCCACGGCGAGTTCGTCGTGCTCGTCGGCCCGTCGGGCTGCGGCAAGTCGACGCTGCTGCGCATGATTGCCGGCCTGGAGAATATCTCCGCCGGCACCATCGCCATTGACGACAAGGTGGTCAATCACCTGGAGCCGAAGGACAGGGACATCGCCATGGTGTTCCAGAACTACGCGCTCTATCCGCAAATGACCGTCGCCCAGAACATGAGTTTTGCGCTGGAGCTCGCCAAAGTCGATAAGGCGACGATCCGGCAGAAGGTGGACGCCGCCGCCGCCATCCTCGGCCTGGAGCCGTTGCTCAATCGCAAGCCAGCTCAGCTTTCCGGCGGACAGCGCCAGCGTGTTGCCATGGGCCGGGCCATCGTCCGCAATCCCAAGGTGTTCCTGTTCGACGAGCCGCTCAGCAATCTCGACGCCAAGCTGCGCGTCGCCATGCGGGCGGAGATCAAAGGCCTGCACCAACGGCTCGGCACCACTGTTGTCTACGTCACCCACGACCAGATCGAGGCGATGACGATGGCCGACAAGATCGTCGTGCTCAACGCCGGCCGCATCGAGCAGATCGGCACGCCATTGGAGCTCTACGATCGGCCCGTCAATCGTTTCGTCGCCGGCTTCATCGGCTCGCCCGCCATGAATTTCATCGCCGGCACGCTCGAAGCCGGCCAGGTCGGACTGAAGGTCGCCTCCGGTGCGGTCGTGGCCATCGGACCCTATCCAGCCGAACTCGCAGGACGGAACGTGGTGTTTGGCATCCGGCCGGAACATATCCATGTTGTTGAAACCGGCGGGCTCAACGCTCGTGCCGAAGTGGTCGAACCGACCGGATCGGAAACGCACGTTATGGTCGAGGCGGCCGGTGAGAAATTGGTCGCCGTCATCCGCCGCCGGATTACAATTGCCGCCGGAGACTTGCTTGCGATCGCGTTCGAGGACGGACAGGGCCACCTTTTCGATGCAGCAGACGGCCAGCGACTGCGCTTGACCTGACCAACATCTAGGAAAGTCTCCCATTCAGGCCCTTCCGTTGCCGAGGATTTCCTTGATCCTCGGCAGTTTCAGGGAGTGGCTGCGCCGTCCTCACCCGCCGGCCGCCTTCACCGATCGGACAGGGAACGCCGCCCCTTCCTCGGGAAATACATGTTGACGTGCTCCAAAAAGCTGTTTCATCAAGAGCCGGCCGACGGCGGACGAACAACGAAGACCTTCCCGAGGAGCCAGGATGCATCCCATCGAGCGCCGACGCTCAATTGCCGAGGAAGTCGCCAGTCGTCTCCGCCATGCCATTGTCGAGGGCGACTTCCGGCTCGGCGAAGCGCTGTCGGAGCGCCAGCTCGCTGAGAGCCTCAACGTATCCAAGACACCGGTGCGCGAGGCGCTGGCGCAATTGCGGCTGGAGGGGCTGGTCAACATCTATCCGCAGCGCGGGGTCGCGGTCTTCACGTTGTCGGCCCGCGAAATTCGCGACATCTGCGAGTTGCGCCTCGCCCTTGAGGAGGCAGCGCTTCGCTATGCGATCGAACGCAATCCGGAGCGTCTTGCCGACCGACTTTCCGAGGTCGTTGCCCGGATGGAAAAGGCGCATGCCAGCGGCGATGAGCGCGCTTATCTCGCCGCCGATACGGACTATCATCAGGTGTTCTTCGAGTGCTGCGACAATGCCTATCTCGAAAGTACCTACACACTCTATGTCGGCAAGCTGGCGGCGCTCAGAACCCATCTTTCCCACAAGCCGGACCATACGCGCCGCTCGGACGAGGAGCATCATCACATGCTGGACCTCATCCGGGCGCGCGACCTTCCGGAATGCCTTGCGGTGCTGAAGCGGCATATCGATCGCGTCAGCACGACCTATTCCGAGAACGTCAAAGACATTGCCGCCGCCGACTCCGGGCAGCCCAAAGCCTGACGACTTGCCCGCCTGTCACCGCCGCCATGGTCACCGCGCCCAACAGAGGCGCAGCCGGAAGAATCGAAGGCGGCTTCGCTGCCGCGAGGCAGGTGAGGCGTCGATGAGTCATGTCCTCCCCGCTGCGCGGCCCAGCCAGTGGAGGTTCAGCCCTTCTCCGCCTTGCGCATCCGCAGTTGGTCGACACCGACGGCGATCAGGATCAGGGCGCCGATGATCACCTGCAGCGCGAACGGGTCGATGCCGAGCAAGTTGCCGCCGTTGCGGATGGTCTGCATGATGATCGCGCCCAGTACCGCGCCGATGGCGCTGCCGGCCGCTCCGAACAGGCTACCGCCACCGATCACCACCGCCGCGATGGCGTCGAGTTCATAGGAGATGCCTGCCGTCGGCACGCCCATGCTGAGGCGCGAGCTGAGCAGGATGCCGGCGAGCGCGGCGTAGAGGCTGGAAAGGCCGTAAACCGCGTACATGTTGGGACGGAGCCGGATGCCGGAGAGGCGCGCCACTTCCTTGCTTGAGCCTATGATGAAGAAGTTTCGGCCCAGTTGCGTGTAGTTGAGCAGGAATAGCGTTGCCACGAACAGCACCATCCAGATGATGAACATGCTGGGAATGCCGAAGATGTCGCCGGAAGCGATCTGCCCGAACTCCTTGGGCAGATTGGCGACCATGCGGGCGCCGGACATGATCATGACGATGCCGCGGACGATGGTCAGCGTTCCAAGCGTGGCGATGAAGGGTGTGATCGACACCTCGTGAATGAGGATGCCGTTGAACACACCGATCGCCGCGCCGATGACCAGGGTCAGCGGCATGCTGACCCACATCGACATGCCCGCTTGCATCAGCAGGGCGTTGACGATGCCGGCAATCGCCACAATGGCGCCGACCGACAGGTCGATGCCGGCTGTGATGATCACCATCAGCATGCCAAGTGCGATGATGCCGTTGATCGACGTCTGCCTTAGGAGATTGGACAGGTTTTCCGGTGTCGCGAAGACAGACGACGTCGAACTCAGGAACACGAACAGGATGACGACGATCGCCATCAGCGTGGTACTGGTCCCGATCGTATATTTGCCGAGCACGGTGATGCCCTGGCGCGGCTTGGTTTTCACAATGTTTGCCACAACCTTATCCTCCACTCTCGCGCCTCAGGCCTGGAGTCCGGAAGCCAGACGGACCAGTCGTTCCTCGTCGAACTCCGAGCGCTCGACTATTCCCATTTGGCGACCTTCATAGATGACGAGAATTCGGTCCGCTAACCCCATGATTTCCGGGAGATAAGACGAGACCAGGAGGATGGCGACACCCTCTTCCGTCAGCTGTTCGAAGATCTTGTAGATCTCGCTCTTGGCGCCGACATCGACGCCGATGGTTGGCTCGTCGCAAACCAGAATCCGCGAGTTGCTCGCAAGGTTCTTGCCGAGAACGGCCTTCTGCTGGTTGCCTCCGCTGAGATTGCGGATAGCCACCGTGTCGGACGGCGTCTTGATGGCCAGCCGGTCTATGTAGGTACGTGCTGCCTCCCGCTCGGCCGTCTGGTTGACGACGCCGAACGGCGAAATGGCCGGATAGTTGGCGAGGTTGATGTTGGTCCGCACTGACAGCGGCAGGGCGATCGACTGGTTCTTGCGGTCTTCGCTCATGAAGCCGATGCCCGCCGCGATGGCCTGGCTCGGGTGGGTGAAACGGACCGGTTTGCCGTCGAGGCGGATCTCGCCGCGCTCGATGGGGTCGGCTCCAAAAATCGCCCGCATGATTTCCGTCCGCCCCGAACCAACGAGCCCGAACAGGCCGACGATCTCGCCGTGGCGAACGTCGAAGCCGATGTCGCGGAAGCGTGGCTCGCGTGTCAGTCCCTCGACCTCGAGGGCAACCTCTCCGAGCGGCGAGCGGCGGATGGTGTACATGTCCTCCATCGAGCGACCGACCATCAGCCGCACCAAGTCGTCGGGGTTGGTGTCGGTGACTGGCATGGTGCGGACGTGACGGCCGTCCTTCAGCACGGTCACGCTGTCGCAGATGGCGAAGATCTCCTCCATGCGATGGGAGATGTAGATGATGCCTTTTCCCTCGCTGCGCAGACGCCGGATGATCGAAAACAGAATCTCCGTTTCCTCGTTGGCGAGCAGCGCGGTGGGCTCGTCGAACACCAGGATGTCGGCGTTCTCGAACACCGGCTTGGCGATGGCCACCATTTCCTGCTTGGCCACCGACAGGCTGCTCAGCGTGGCGCGTGGGTCGATGTCGTCAAGACCAAGCCCCCGGAGCAATTTGCCGCACTGGTCGTAGGCCAGGGCCCAGTCGATGGTGCCCCAGCCGGTCTTCGGCATATGGCCGAGGAAAAAGTTCTCTCCGACCGTCAGGCTGCGAGCCAGCGAAATATCCTGATAGACCGCCGCCATGCCGCTGGACTGGGCGGCTTGCGGACTGAAATCCTGAATGTCCTGCCCTTTGACCGAAAGCGTGCCGGAATCGCGCCGGTAGACGCCCATCAGGATCTTGATCAGCGTCGACTTACCGGCGCCATTTTCGCCGACCAGTGCGTGAACCTCGCCCGGTTGCAGCACGAAATCGACTTGATCGAGCGCGCGCACGCCCGGAAATGCTTTTGAAATACCGCGCGCGGCTATCAACTCGGCCATGACCACCTTCCTCCACGGATCTGGTCTTGCTCTATCGGAGGAGGCCAGCGTCGCAACGTCGGCCTCCTCTCCATGGCTTACCTGACGAGGGTCACTTGATGGCCCGGCCGAGCGGATCGAGGAGGTTCTTGTAGGTGTCCTCCTCCATATTTGCCTTGGTGACGATGTTGGCCCCGGTATCGACGTAGGCCGGCAGCTTTTCACCGGCGAGCGCGCGGACAACGCTGTCGACGCCCTTGTAGCCCATGCCATAGGGATCCTGGACGACCAGCGCCTTGAGGGCGCCCGAGCGCAGCGCTTCGACTTCCTGCGGATCGGAATCGAAGGCGATGGCCACGATGGAGTCCTGCTTGCCGGTTTCGCTCAGCACTTTGGCAACGCCGCTGCCGGTGGTGTTGTTATCAGCGAAGATGCCGACGAGGTCCGGATTCGACAGCACGAGATCCTGCGCTGTGTTGACGGCGGTGAAGATGTCGTTGTTGACATAGCGCGGCGTCATCAGCGTCAGACCGGGAGCATATTCCTTGAGGCCCTGCTCGAAGCCGCTGTCACGGTCGATCAGCACCTGCACGCCGGCCATCGAGCTGATGAGGGCAACTTTGCCCTCAAGCGGCTTGCCGGAAGCCTTCAACTGCTCAACCATCTGCTGGGCGGCCATCTTGCCGCCGGCGACGTTGTCGGTGGCGAGGAAGGACGTGACCTTGTCGGTCTTGACGCGGTTGTCGATGGTGACCACCGGGATACCCTGGTCCATCGCCCGCTCAATGGCCGGAACGGTGGCCTCAGAGCTGGTCGAGGAGATGACGATGCCCTTCGGCCCGCGAGATACCGTATCCTCGAGAATCGATACCTGCTGGTCGATGTCGGCTTCCGACGGCGGACCGTTGGTGGTGACGGTAACGCCCTCATGTTCCTTGGCGTAGTTCTGGGCGCCGACCAGCACCGCCTGCCAGAATTCCGAATTGGTGGCCTTAATGATGACGGCGACCTCTACGGGATCCTTGGCAAACGCAGAACCGGTGACCAGCGCCAGCGCGGTCGCCGCGCACAACCCGATAATGAGCTTTCTCATGTTTCCTCCACGACAATTCCGGCGGCAAGATTGCTCGCCGTGACTTGCTTCAAATGCTCCTCCAAGCAATGTCAAAGACTGTTCCGCGCAAGCACCTCCTTGATATCATTTAGAGTTCTCTCAGGCAGCACAACATCGGCTGCGGCTGCGTTGTCGGCGATCTGATCAGGCCGGTGGGCACCACACAGCACCGACGTGACGGCCGGATTCTGGCAGAGCCAGGCAAGCGCCATATGCGTCATGCTGACGCCGGCCACGGTGGCGATCGACTTCAGCTCGTCGACGGCAGCGACATACTGCTGGTAGCCTCCCCCGGCGAGCTTCGGATTAGCCGAACGAACGTCGTCGGAGCCGAACTTGCTCTCAGCATTGAAACGGCCGGTCAGCAGCCCCTGGAACAGCGGGCTATAGGGCAGGAACGCCATTCCCTTTTCCCGACAGAGCGGCAGGATCTCCCGCTCGGCTTCATACTCCAGGGGAATGCCGTGGTAGCTGTCGGTGTTGCGCTCCAGCATGTTGTAGAGCCCCTGATAGGTGCTCACAGGAACGAGCCTTGCCAGCGCCACGGTGTCGGCGACCGAGTAGTTGGTGACGCCGACCGCTCGGATCTTGCCTTGATCCAGCAGATCGTGAAGCGCACGCGCCGTTTCCTCGAGCGGCGTGGCGTGGTC
>JAGSYU010000065.1 GCA_018262575.1 Pseudomonadota bacterium
ATAGCCGCGGAACGCCCGCTCGCGGCCGAACACCGGCATGCCCGCCAGATCGGACGGCACGCGCAGGTTCTGCCCGTCCACCGGCCAGTCGACGGTGAGACCGGTGAAGGTGTCGCGGCGACCGAGCGCCTCGGCAATCCGCCCCGCCGGATCGAACTCCAGGCGGCTGGCGACATCTGTCCATGTGCGGCCGAGAATGTCGGCCATGCCGGGACCGACCGTTTGAGCGAGATCGGCCGACACGAAGGTGAAGGCGAGCTGCGGGTCCAGTTCAAAGACGAAGCGAACGGCCCGGCCATGCGTCGGGAAGGAGAACGCCGGCACACTGGCCACCGGCGGCGCTGTTTCGGCCGGTTCGGACGGGACATCCTCTACCGCAGCCTCGGCGGCCTCGACCGAAGTATCCTCTACGGCATCCTCAACCGGTTCGGGCGAGATGTCCTCGACAATCGTTTCGGGGGCTTCGGCCGCGGGTTCCTCTTGGGGCAGCACGGCGATGTCCGCCGCCTCCGTTTCACCAGCGGCCTCGATCGTCTCGGCCACGGTTTCGGCGATGGCGTCGTCTGGAGCAACCGCGTCGATTTCGGCCACGTCCGCTTCGATCAATTCGACGGTGGTTTCGATATCCTGGGCGGGTTCGGGCGTGGCCTCTTCGGCAACGGCCTCCTCGACAGGCTCGGGCGGAACCTCGGGCAGGGCGGTCGCGGCCAGGGTGGCAAAGGCGGTTGCCGGATCACCGGCGAGCGAGCCCGTGCCATCGACGATGGTCAGCAGGATCGCCTTGACACCGTCCGCCACCACACGGCTGGCCTTGCAGATCGTCGGCCGCGGCAGCAGACCGCGCTGAAGGGGGAGTCGTTCGATTCGGTCCTGGCCGCTCACCAGCATGTCGTCGAGCGCGGCGATGCGGCGAGCGAAGGGCGAAGCGGACGAGAAGCGCAACGCCGTCAGCCTGTCCACCGTTGCGACGCCAAAAAAGGCCGCGCCAGCGGCGTTGGCCCACAGCAGCCGACTGCCGGACCGGTCGACCACGAGGGACGGCCGCGTATCGGCGACGAGCACCCCAACGTTTTCCGTATGGCTCAGGACTCTGAACAGATCTGCTCCGCCGGACATGCCGCGTCTCCACCTTTCCGGACACCGAGGCGTCTCGATCGGTGGCGCCGGCAGTTGATCCGCCGTATCCAACCGATCGGGCGAGCCGAATAATTAAGAGCCGGCCCGTACAGCTTCTTCAGTCAACCATACGTTAATAATATGGCGCCCGCCCGAGCGCCACAGTCGATTGCAAGGCTGCGCTGTCAACCTCTCAATAACCTTAACTTCAAGATTCGGCCGAGATCGTTGTTGTGCAGATTGTTGTCGGGCTGAGTACGCCCACTGGTGGAACACCGTTTTGCGTCAACGGCATGAAGGCCATATGTCGTATCGCGCCACAAGGTCGCCGCCCGAAAGGGCGGAATTCTCCGGAAAACGACGGTCTTGCGTCCGTCGGTCGTCTCAGCCTCGGAGCTGAGCCGGCGCTGGTCGGCGGAATACTCGTTTTCGTTGAACAATAATGGCCTTTGATACCCCATTCAGTACTTCTGCAACGATTTTGGCCAAGGATGCCGATCCGTGCCGCTGTCGGAGGAGGGTGCCAGCAGCGATGGAGCAAGGCGGACGACACCCATGATGGATGAGCCGATCGCACGAAAGAAACGGACACGGTTTGCGGAGGTGCAGCCGGGTCCGGTGTCGTTGTCAGCCGTGCCGGCGGGCGATGGCTTGCCGCCGGCCGACCAGGCTCGGCAAGACTTTTCGCTTGTTGAGATGATGGGGCGGTTCGCCGCCTTGCCGCTCATGACAGCCCTTCGACGCGCCCTGCTGTTGTCTCTTCCGCTGGTGCTGGTCGGTGCGTTCGCCCACTTCGTCAATGCTGTCGCCTCCTTTCCCTTCGCCGCCGCGCTGCCGGCGGAGGCTGTCGAAGCCGTCCGCTCGGTCTGTGCCACGATTGTCGGGGGAACCTTCGGCCTTGTCGCACTGGTGGTGGTGCTTGGTTTTTCCTATTCACTCACCGTTTTGACGGGTACGCCGGCCGACCGCCACCCCGTCAGTCCGGGCAGCACCTCCATGGTGGTGCTGTCGTGCTTCTTCATCGTGGTGGCGCCAGATACCCTCGAACATTGGAAACAGGCCCTGTCGTCGACGCGCGGGTTGCCGGCGGCGCTGGTCGTGACCGTCAGCGCGAGTTACCTGTTCCTGTTCCTCGCGCGGCGTCCGTGGTTCCGCCTTCGCTTGCGCGGCTTCGGTGTCGATCCGCTGGTTGGCGATCTGTTCTCCATCCTGCCGGCCGGCATGATCACCCTCGCCACCTTCGCCGTGATCCGGCAGGTGCAGGTGTCCTTCGGCGGACCGGACCTGACGACCGCCCTGTCGGCCGCCATATCGTCCCCCTTCGTCGGAGCCGAACCATCGGCCCCGTTCGTGGCCGCTTATGCGCTCATGAGCCAGCTGATTTGGTTCCTCGGCGGACATGGCGCCAACCTGATGGCGCCGGTGCTGGAGCATATGATGACCTCGGCGGGCACGGTCGGCTCCGACGCCGCCGGGCCGGTCCGCGTCGTCACCTGGCACTTCTTTTCCGTCTATACCGGGCTGGGGGGCTCCGGCTCGACGCTCTGTCTGATTATTGCCCTGCTTCTCACCGACCGCGAGCCGTCAGCCCGCCGCCTCGCCTGGCTGTCGCTCCTGCCAGCCCTGATCAACGTCAATGAACCCCTGGTGTTCGGCCTGCCGTTGATCCTGAATCCGATTTACGCCATCCCCTTCGTTCTGACGCCGGTCGTATTGTCGCTGCTCGGCTATGTCGCAACGGTCATCGGCTTCGTGCCCGTTGCCGAACATGCGATTTCCTGGACGATGCCGCCGCTGATCAGCGGCTATCTCGCCACCGGCTCGCCAGCCGGCGCCATGGTACAACTCATGGCGCTCGTTATCGGAACCTTTCTCTACCTGCCCTTCGTGCGCATCGCCGCACGGTTGCGGCTCGCTGCCAACAGCGAGGCATTGCGGGCGTTGCTCGTCGCGTCCGAGTCCGACGAGGTCGTGCAGGGGCGCCGGCTGATCGACCTGCCCGGCATTGCCGGACGCTTTGCCAGCGCACTCGCCCGCGATCTTGGCGAGGCGCTCGGATCGACGGACCGGCTCTATCTTCAATATCAGCCGCAGATCTGCATCGAGGACCAGCGTGTGTTCGGCGTCGAGGCGCTATTGCGCTGGGAGCACGAGGTCTATGGCCCCATCCCGCCGCCGGTGACGGTGGCGCTGGCCGAAGACATGGGCTTCATCGACCGGCTGGGTGAACTCGTTCTGCGTCTTGCCTGCCGGCAGCGCGCGGCCTGGGGCGATGAGGTCGCCGCTGATCTCATCGTCTGCGTCAATGTATCGCCACGCCAGTTGCAGGAGCCAGACTTCGACCAGATGGTCCTGCGGGTTCTCGCAGAAGAGGGGCTTCCGCCTTGTCTTCTCGAACTCGAGATCGCCGAGTCGACCTCGCTGGCGCCGGCCATCCAGGCGATCGGGGCGTTGCTTCGTCTCCGGGCCGCCGGCATCCGAATCGCGCTCGACGACTTCGGCATGGGCCACACCTCGTTGCACTACCTGCGCGAGCTGCCGCTCGACACGCTGAAGATCGATCGCTCGCTCACCTTCACCAGCCAGGGCGACCTCAACGAGCACGTGATCCGCTCGATCGTCTCGCTCAGCCAGACACTCGGCCTCAGGGCGGTGGTGGAGGGCATCGAACAACCCGAGCAGTTGCCGCGCTTCATCGATCTCGGCTGCGCCCGCTTCCAGGGCTATTTGTTTTCGCGACCGCTCGGGAGCGGGCCTTGCCTCGACTATATTCGGGCCAACGCGGGCGCCGCCTGAACGAGGCTGCCGCAGCGGTGGTTGCGGAACGCGTCTGGGACGACGACATAAAGCGTGTTACCAAACACGGGAACGACGGCGTGGTCTCGGCGGTGGTGGAGGAGGGCCGGCCCGGCCCGTCATCGCGAGCCGCCAAAGCATGCGATGGGAGGCATCATGTCCATCACCTCATCGGCGACTCTCGCCGCTATCATCGACCACACCATCCTGCGTCCGGATGCCACCGAAGCGGAGGTCGAACAGTTCTGCGTCGAGGCGCTGCAGTGGAACTTCGCCGCCGTCTGCGTCAACCCGCTGAACGTTCCTCGCGTCGCCGCCACCCTCGCCGGCTCGGCGGTCAGGACCTGTTCGGTGATTGGCTTTCCGCTTGGTGCAGCGCCAACCGACCTCAAACGCCGTGAACTTGAGTGGGTGATCGCCGAGGGGGCCGGCGAGGTCGACATGGTGATTTCCATCGGCACGCTGAAGAGCGTCGGTGCCGGCCCGATTGGTGAGGAGGTTGGCATCCTCAAGGCCGCCTGCGGCAGTGCTCTGCTCAAGGTGATCCTGGAAACCGCCCTTCTCACCGACGAAGAAATCACCGCCGCTTCGCTCGCCGCCAAGGCGGCAGGCGCCGATTTCGTGAAAACCTCGACCGGCTTCACGCAAAAGGGCGCCACCATCGAAGCCGTGGCGCTGATGCGCCGCACGGTGGGATTGGAAATCGGCGTCAGCGCGTCAGGAGGCATCCGCTCCTTCGCCGAGGCCAAAGCCATGGTACGGGCGGGGGCGAACCGCATCGGCACCAGCCGCGGCGTCGCGCTGATGCGGGAAGCGCGCTTCTAGACGTTGTGACCATGCACGGAGGAAGGCCGCTGAACGCTGAAGGAACGGCAAAGCCTGATCTGCGTGACGAACGCCCACTGCTCGCCGGGTCGAGCCGGTTATCGGGATCGCCGTGGCCATGGGCCACGGCGCTTGCATTTCTGGCGGACCGTCAAGCGCTCGCCTTGTTCAGCAGGTCTATCTCGGCCGGCGTCAGGTGCAGCGTGGCGGCGTGAGCAAAACTCTCGACGTGGGCCACCTTGGTGGCACTGGCGATCGGGGCGGTGATGCCCGGCCGCGCCATCAGCCAGGCGAGCGCCACCTCGGCTGGCTTGGCATGGTGGGCTTCGGCGACCTGGTCGATGGCCGAGAGAATGCCGAAACCACGCCCGTTCATGTATTTCTCGACGCCGCCGGCCCGGCTGCTGCCCTTGAGATCGTCGGCAGAGCGGTACTTGCCGGTCAGGAAGCCCGAGGCGAGGCTGTAGTAGGGAATGACGCCGATATCCTCGTGCATGCACAGATCGCGCAGCGCGCCGTCGAAGTGCGTGCGCTCGGCAAGGCTGTAGTTGGGCTGGAGGACCTGATAGGCCGGCAGATGCCGCTGCCGCGACACGGCGAGCGCCGCGCCGAGCTGGTCGGCGTTGACGTTGGAGGCGCCGATCGCCAGGACCTTGCCGGCCCTGATCAGCTTGTCATAGGCGCCGAGGGTCTCCTCGTAGGGCGTCTCGTCTGGCCAGTGCGAGAAATAAAGATCGATCCGATCGACGCCAAGCCGGGCAAGTGACCGGTCGACCGCCTGTAGCACCCATGCCTCGCCGAGGCCCTTCTCGCCGGGGCGGCCCAGGTCGGACCCCACCTTGGTAAAGATCTTCAGCTTGTCGCGAACGCCCGGCCGCGCCTTCAGCCAACGACCGATGATCGTCTCGGATTCTCCCCCCTGGTTGCCGGGCTTCCAGCGAGAATAGACGTCGGCGGTGTCGATGGCATCGAAGCCGTGATCGACGAAGGCATCCAGCACGTCGAAGCTGGCCTTCTCGTCGATGGTCCAGCCAAAGACGTTGCCGCCGAACACCAGCGGCGCGATGTCAAAGCCGGTTTTCCCGAGCGGGCGCTTTTTCATTTTCCTCTCCGGTCGTTATCAGCGGCCCGCCTTGGGCCGCTCCTTCCCCGGAGAACTATAGGCGCGCGCGTGGCGCTCGTCATGTCCGCGCTTCGGCCGATATACGGAAGGCTGTTCTGCTAAAGGATCAGAACAGCACGTCGTCGAACAGGTCTTCGCTCGCCTTTGCCACGGCCGCCGCAGGTGCCGGCACGCTGCCCGATCCCAGGATTGCCTGGTGGATGTCGCGCTCGGAGGCCATCGTGTAGACGGAAAAAAGGCGTTCGGAAAAACCAGCGTATTGTTTGGTGTCCCCCGGCGGGCCGAAATCATCGTCGCCGCCGAACATCCGGCGGCAAGCGTCGAGGCGCTCGCCGAGATCCTTGCTGAAGTCGATGTCGCGGGCGATGTGCCCGATGCGCTCGGCGACGGCGTTGCCGCTGTCGGCCGCCTCCGCCAGGTGACGGCTGGTGCGAATGTTGGCCTCGCGCAGTGTCGCTACGGCGCCGTTGATTTCGCCGACGATGTCGACATGGCGCCCCCCGCTCTCATCGTCAATGCCGGCCGCGGTCGCGCGCATGTCCGAAAGGCGTTGCAGGATGCCCTCGGCGGCGACGCCAAGCTTCGCCGCATAGGTGTTCATTTCCGCCGCGACCACGCCGACCGCCCGACCTCCGGCGCCCAGGCGGTTGCTGCGCAGGTAGGCGTTGATGGCGAGGCAGCGGATATCATCGCGCACACTTCGGATGTTGCCGATGTTGCCCATGTTGCTGAGCAACTCGTTGGCAACCCGTTTGGTGGCAGCGTAAGCGGCCGCCTTGAGGGCCCCCGATTGCTCGATGTCGCCCACCACGCCGCGCGTGACGCCGACGCCGTCCTCGATGGCCTGCATCGCGTCGCCGCAATCCGCCTTTCCAGTCAGCGCCAGGACGCGCTCGGCCTGGCCGGCCAGCCCCTCGATGGAGGCGACGACCACGCGCGTCTGTTCGGCGAAGTCCTTGATCAGGGATGACGTCTGGGCGGAAAGCAGCCGAATGCCGACCCGGGTGAGCGCCTCGGCCTGCCGCTCCGAGCCGCACCGGGCGAGTTCGTCGAGAAGGATGGCAATGCCGGCCTGCACGTGCTCGATCCGCTGCCGGGCCACATCACCAACCTGCAGCGCCGAAAGTACCTTGCCAACCTTCTCCTGCACCGACTTCGCGACCTCGGCGGTGCCGGCGGCAAGCCGTCTCAGGCCTGTGCGGCGGCTGTGGACGGCCTCGAGGGCCTCGGTCAGAGCCGACGAAACGGCTGATACCTGCGCCTCAAGGCCGACGCCCTGGCCGCCGACACAGGCTGCGGCAACCTGGGTGCTCAGCTCGCCAACCTTCTCAGCAAAGACGTCGATCTGCTCGATCGCCGATCCCACGTATTTGCCGACGTCATCGGCAAATTGCGCGAATTCGCTGACGCCGGCTCCGGCGATCCGGGTCTCCATGGCGCAGATGGTGAGATACCGCAGCGAGCGCTGCATGTCGCGGATGCGCGGCGTGATCGCTTCGCCATTGGTGAGGATGGACGCGAGACGCTGTCCGGCGGCGGCCTCAGCCTCGACCAGGTCGGCGAGGCCTTTCAGCGTCGCGGTCAGTTGGGCCGCGGCCTCGTCGCAGGTGTGGTCGTCGAGAGCGCCAGTGATACCGTCGATGGCGGCAAGGAGGCGGGCGACGATGTCATAGGCGGCCATCAGCGCCTTGCCACCCTCGACGAAACGTTCCTCAATCCGCGACCGGGCGGCCTCAAGCTCGTCGGAGACTACGCGGAGGTCGGGTCGGCGGGACATGCCTTGAGACGTCACTCTTTTACTCCAGTCCGTGATCGGATGGTTCCAGAAAAGAGTGAAATATCGGTTCACTACCAACAGTCGCCGTATCAGGCGAAATACGCCTGCCAGCCTGAGTGACGCGTGCGCCGAAGCGTTTCACTTGGTCGCCAATCGTGCGATAAGCCCCTGCATCCTTTCCGGAACGGACCCTTCCGACCATGACCGCAAAACCGCCTCGCGAAGGCAAGCGTCCGACGATCGCCGACGTGGCACGCGCCGCTGGCGTGGCGCCGGCCATCGTATCGCGGGCGCTGTCGCCGAGCCGGCGGCCGGTGTCGCTTGAGAAGAAAGAAAGGGTTCTGAAGGCGGCGGCCGAACTCGGCTACCACCAGAATCCGCTGGCGCGCGGCCTCGCCACCAAGTCGATCGATCTGGTCGCCGTCATCATCAACTACCTCTCCGACCTCTCCGACCTCGACCTGTTCGATCCATTGCTCGATGCAATCCAGTCACTCGGCAAGCAGGCCATATTGATCCGTGTCGGCCGGACCAAGCGCATCGACGACTTTCTGCGCAACTCGCTGAGCTACCACGTGCACGCCGCGCTGGTGTTTTCCGACTTCGCCGACGCCGGTGAAGTCCGCGCCCTGTTTCACAGCGACAACGTGCTGATGCTGAACGGGCGCTCCGACGCCGAAAGCGCTCGCATCCGCGTCGACGAGGAAAGTGGCATCGGCGAACTGGTGCGGCACGCCCGCGGTCGCGGCGTCGGCAGCGCCGCGCTGGTCACCGGCCGCGCCAGCTCGCTGGTTGAGGAGGCGCGGATTGGCGCTTATCGGAGGGCTTGCGCCGCCGTCGGCATCCGCCTCCTCTCCGAGACAGGCGGCGATTACTCCTACGGTTCGGGCATCAAGGCGGCGGCCACCATCGCCGCAGCGCTGCCGGATGCCGTGTTCTGTACGTCCGATTCCATGGCGATGGGGGTGATGGATGCCCTCGGGCGGGAGAACAGGCGGCCACCCGCCGATTACCTGCTTTATGGCTTCGACGCCGTCGAAAAGGGCAATTTCGCCGCTTACGACATTTCCAGCGTCGGCTTCGACCGTTCGGCACTGGTCGCCGGTATCCTCGCCTATCTCAGGGCGCCCGAGGAGTTCTCGGCGGCCGGACTCGACATCCCGACCCGGTTCATTGCCCGCGGCACCGGCTGAAGCGGCTTTCCCAAAAGACAACTCCGGCGCTGGCTTCCATCGGCGCCCCTGACAGAAAAAACTCGGCGCCGGTTTTCACCGGCGCCGAGGCGCGTCTGCGGTCCATTGCTGGCGGGCTACGCCGCCTTCGGCAATTACCAGAGCGGGGTCAGGGCCGGCGGATTGGCCTTTTCGCCCCACCACTTCTTGTAGTTGGCTTCATAAGCACCGGACTGGATGTAGTCGGAGACGAACATGTCGACCCAGCGCTGGAGGTCCGGGTCTCCCTGGGCGATGGCGATGCCGATCGGGTCGTTGGAATACAGGCCCGGCAGGGTGACCAGCGACGCGTCCTTGGTGGCGAGGTAGTCGAGCATCGACGAGTCCTCGATACCGGCGTCGACGCGCTTCTGCTTGAGCAGCAGCACGCCGTCCGGCGAGAAGTTGTCGGTGTAGACCAGCTCGGCCGTCGGCACGGCCCGCTTCAGGAACGCCTCGCCGGTGGTGCCGCGACCGACGACCACCTTCTTGCCGGCGAGCCCTTCCAGCGTGGTGATGCCGGCGTCAGCCTGCGCGATGATGCGGAGGCCGGCCCGGTTGTAGGGGATCGAGAAGCTGACCGCCTTGGCGCGGGCCAGCGTTGCCGAGGTGTTGGCGACCACGAGATCGAGCTGGTTGGAAACCAGCATCGAGACGCGGGCGTCGCCAGAGACGTCGGTGAACTCGGGCTTCACACCGAGCTTTTCAGCCAGCAGGGTCGCGACGTCGACGTCATAGCCGATCGGGTTGTTCTTGTCGTCGCGGAAACCGATTGGCTCGCCGCCCAGCGACACGCCGATGCGGATGACGCCGGCGTCGAGGATCTCCTGCAGCTTGGAGCCGGCACTGGCCGTGCTGGCCAGCGCCAGGCAGACGGCCGCGGCGGCGAGGGTTGTCTTCAGAAGCCTGTGCATGATGTGTCTCCTGTCATCAAAGCTGTTCCGATTGCCGCCGCTCGGGTGCGGGCATGCCGGGTTCCCAGAACCAATAGGAGACCGGCTTGCTGCCCCTGAGTGTAACGACACGATGCTTGTTGTTTTTATCGAGCGCATGAATGACCACCTCGCCGATGAAGCCACCCTTGAGGGCGAGGAGGTCCTCGGCGGCGCGCTCTACCGCCGCATCGAGGGAAAGGCCGAATTTCAGTCCCAGCACCACGGCATGCGAAGTGGCGCAGCGCATGGCCATCTCGCCGGTATGGGTGCAGGCGGCGGCACCATAGCGGCTGTCGGCGTAGAAGCCGGCACCGGGGATCGGGCTGTCGCCGAGCCGACCGGGATATTTCCAGGCCCAGCCGGAGGTCGAGGTGGCGACGGCGGCATTGCCGCCGGCGTCGATGCCAAGGAAGACGGTGGTGTCGCGCACCCGCTCGGGATCGGTGATGGCGTTGGAGAGCGGGATCAGCGGTATGTCGGGGAAGGCGGCGCGCGCCTTGTCGTCGAGCAGGTCGTCGAGCTTGGCGCGCCACACCCGCTTGCTGTCGGGATGCAGCACGTCGTCCTCGGTGAAACCGATTTCACTTGCAAAGCGACGAGCACCTTCACCGGTCAGCATGACGTGTGGAAGGCGACGCATGACTTCGCGGGCCAGTGCCGCCACGTGCAGCGTCCGCGGCACGGCACCGACGGATCCGACCGAAAGCGTCGTGCCATCCATCACCGCACCATCGCACTCCATGTCGCCGACCATGTTGGGCCAGCCACCGTAGCCGACCGAGCGGACGCTCGGCGCCGCCTCGACGTAACCAATGCCTTCGACCAGTGCGTCAAGGGCGGCACCCCCGGCCAGCAGGGTGTCGACGGCATGGAAGAAACCGGGCTCGGCCTCGGTATTGGCAAGCAAAATCAAGGCTTAGTCCTTCTTCATCTTGGACAGGAACTGCCGGATGCGCGGCACGGCGAGGCCGCCGTCCTCAGCGAAGAATTTCGCCGTCGGCAGGTCGACGATCAGTTCGCCCTGCTCAAGGAAGACGATGCGGCTCGAAATGTGGCGGGCGAACTCGATCTCATGGGTGACGAACACCATGGTCGTGCCCTCGGCGGCGAGCGCGGCGAGGATGCGCAGCACGTCGCCCGTCATCTCCGGGTCGAGGGCGGAGGTCACCTCGTCGAGCAGCAGGTAGCGCGGCTGCATGGCCAGTGCCCGGCAGATGCCGACGCGCTGGCGCTGGCCACCGGACAGCTGCTGCGGGTAGGCATCGGCCTGCGCCGACAGGCCGACCCGGTCGAGCAGCGCGCGGGCGCGCGCCTCGGCGTCAGTCTTTGGCAGCTTCAGCACCTCGACCGGGGCGAGGGTGATGTTCTGGAGCGCCGTCATGTGCGGATAGAGGTTGAACAGCTGGAAGACGGTGGCCGACGCCCGGCGGGCGGCGACAAGGCCGGCCTTGGTGGACACGTCGTGGCCATCGACGGTGATCTTGCCCCCCGACAGCGTCTCGAGGCCGTTGATGCAGCGGATCAGCGTCGACTTGCCCGAACCGGAGGCGCCAAGGATGGTCACCACCTCGCCCGGCTCGACCCGGAGGTTGACGCGCTTCAGCACCTCGACGTCCCGGAAGCGCTTCTCGACGTTTTCGGCGACGATCATCAGATACCTCCCCATTTGACGGACTTGCGGAGCGCCGCCTCGATGCGGCCACCGGCATGAGCGAGTGCCTTTGCAGCGAGATAGTAGATGAGCCCGATCACCGCCCAGACGATGAAGGGCTGCAGCGTCCTGAGGTTCAGGATGTTGCCGATCTTGGTGAGGTCGAACACGCCGA
The DNA here is from genome assembly GCA_018262575.1 of Pseudomonadota bacterium. GTDB lineage: Bacteria > Pseudomonadota > Alphaproteobacteria > Rhizobiales > Pleomorphomonadaceae > Pleomorphomonas. Next base: position 11,610 of record JAGSYU010000065.1, read on the forward strand.
TCACCGAGATCAGCGACGTCACCTGCAACTGGTTGACCAGGATGCCGACCAACGGCCCGACCGCGAAGGCAGCGGCCTGCGGCGCGATGACCAGGCGAAGAATCTGAGAGCGGCCAAGGCCGAACACCTTGGCGGCTTCGATCTGGTCGCGATCGATGGATTCGATGCCGGAGCGGAAGACGACGAAGGCGAAGGCGGCCGTGTTGAGGCTGATGGTCAGCGTCGCCGCCTCGACCGGCGTCATGCGGATGTGCAGGAAGGCCGGAATGCCGAAGAACACCAGGAACAGCTGCACCAGCACCGGCGAATTCTTCAGCGCCTCGGTGACGACGACGATCACCGGCCGACAGCCGGGGATGCGGTAGTGGTGGACGATGGCGAGCAGGAGGCCGAGGAAGAGGCCGATCAGCGTCGTGCCGACGAACAGGGCCAGCGTGACGCCGAGCCCCTGCAGCAGCAGAATGATGTCGTAGGGCGTGAAGTCGGCGTAGCGCATCAGCCCCCCGTCATGAAGCGGTTGAGGCGGTGATGCACCGCCGAGATGGCGAAGGAGAGCAGCGTCGTCAGCGAGGCGTAGAGCACCAGGAGCACCGCATACACCTCGAACGGCTTGAAGGTGGTGGCGGCAACGATCTTGGCGGCGCCGGTCAGCTCGTTGACGGTGATGGTGGACAGGATCGACGACGTCAGCACCAGGTTGATCAGCACCGAGCCCATCGGCCGTACCGAGACGCGCATGGCGATCGGCAGCACGATGCGGGTGAAGATCTTGAACCGGCTGAGGCCGGAGACCTTGGCGGCGTCGATCACGCCGGCATCGACGGTCAGGATGCCCGACAGGATGACGTCGGAGACGAAGGCGCCGCCGGCAATCGACATGGCGATGATGCCGGTCTCGAGAGCCCCGATGTAGATGCCGAGCTCAGGCAGGCCGTAGAAGAAAAAGAACAGCTGGACGAGGAAGGGCACGTTGCGGAACACATCGCCATAGGCGTTGGCAATGCCGCGCACCAATCCATTGCCCGACGAACGCATCGACGCCGTCAGCGCGCCGAGCAGCACCGCGCCGGCGATGGCGAGCAGGCAAGCAACCACCGTCAGGGCAAAGCCCTGCAGCAGGAAGCCGATGTAGGGCTCGATCACCCTCCAGAAACGCACCCGTGTTCCCCCGCCGTTATTGTTGTGAAAGCGGTTTCACTTTTTTGTAGGGACGATTCCGGAGGCTGTCAAGCAAGGGGGCGGACGGCGCTTTGGCTTCCGACCCGTCAAGCGACCGCGGCAGTCCCTGACCCTGGATCCTGCTCCCGAGCGATGTGGGCGGCCAGCGCGTCGACGAAGCGGCGGCCGTAGGTCGGCAGCGGTGTCGAACGCGACCAGATGGCGGAGATCTCGAATTCGACCGGCCGTCCCTCAATGGCGATCGGCCGTACCGTCAGGTCAGTCTTCAACGCCCGGATGGAGGAGGGCAGCACGGCGACACCGACGTTGCCGATGGCCATGGAGAACACGGTGTGCGGCGAGCCGCTTTCGAGGGCGATGCGCGGATCCAGTCCGGTCAGGCGGCAGGCGGCATCGAACATCTCGCGGCTGACGTGGCGGCGGTTGAGCAGCAGCAGAGGGTGGGCGCAGACCTCTGCTATGTCGATCGGAGCGCCGCCGCTGCCGATGCGCTCCGCCGCACCGATGGCCAGTACCGCCAGATGGCAGAGCGGTCGCGCCTCGACGTCGGGCCGACGGGCATAGCTCGAGGCGTTGATGGTGAGCTGCACCACGCCCGACATCAGCTTGGCATCGAGGTCGGCGCCGCCGCCTTCCTCAAGGCGGATGTCGACGCGCGGGTGCTCGGCCTGCCACTCGCGCAGGAAGTCGGGAAAATAGCGCTCGATGAGCTGCGAGCAGGCGCCGACCTTGAGCACGCCCGCCTCGCCCTTTTTCAGCTCCTCGGCCGACAGGCGCAGGTTCTTGGTGGCAATCAGCACCTCGTTGATGCGGGCGCGCAGCGCCTCGCCTTGCGGCGAGACGCGGATCTTCTTGCCGATCCGCTCGAACAGCTCCACCCCCAGAGTCTGCTCGATGCTCTGGATCTGGCGCGACAGAGCCGATTGGGTGATCGACAGCTTGTCGGCGGCAATGGTGAAGCTGCCGCATTCGGCGACCGTCATGAAGCTCTGCAGCAGCTTGTCGTCCATGGCCCAGCTCCCGATCGGGGATGAGCGTCAGTCCTACACGCGCCAACCGGCAGCCTCAAGGGAAGAGCATCCTAAACCATCAGCACCGATGCCCCGGTCGTGGCCCGTCCTTCAAGCGCCCGATGGGCGTCGGCAGCCCCGGCCAGCGGAAACCGCTGCCGCACCTCCGCCGTCACCGCGCCCGAGGCGAGGCGGGCGAACAGGTCGGCGGCCCGCGCCTCGAGTTCGGCCCGTTCCTCGATGAAGTGAAACAGCATTGGCCGCGAGGCGGACAGCGAGCCACCCTGTGCCAGCATCGACAGCGAGAACCCCTCGATCGGCCCAGACGACTGGCCGAAGGAGACGAAAGCGCCGCGCTTCTTGAGGCATTTCAGAGAGCCGACCCAGGTGTCTCGGCCGACGCTGTCATAGACCACGTCGCAGCCGCGGCCGTCGGTGACGCCGAGCGCGGTCGCCACGAAGTCATCGCTGCGATAATCGATGACGTGATCATAACCGTGGTCGCGGGCGAGTTCGGCCTTGGCGGGCGAACCGACGGTGCCGATGGTCGTGGCGCCGAGCGCCTTCAGCCACTGGCCCATCAGGAGACCGACGCCGCCGGCTGCCGCGTGCACTAGCACCACATCCCCCGCCTTCACCGGGAAGGTGGAGGTGACGAGATACTGCACCGTCAGCCCCTTCAGCATGACGGTGGCGGCGATCTCGTCGGAAACGCCGTCCGGCAGCTTCACCAGCCGGTCGGCGGCGATCAACCGCCGCTGGCAATAGGCGCCGAGCGGCGTCGTATAGGCGACGCGGTCGCCGATGGTGAGGCTCTCGACTCCCGGTCCGACGGCCTCCACCACGCCGGCCGCCTCCGCGCCGACGACGAGCGGCGTCGCCGGCCAGGCGTAGAGTCCGGAGCGATAATAGGTGTCGATGAAGTTGACGCCAACGGCGCTATGACGAACGACGACCTCGCCGGCCGTCGGCGCGCGGTCGGCGACATCCTCCCAGCTCAGCGCCTCCGGACCGCCGGGGGCGCCAAGCAACATGGCTTTCGACATGATGTCTACCCCGTCAGACCTGGAATTCCGGATCGACCGGGATCTGCAGCGCCTGCACGACGGCGTTGGTCTCCGAGGCCATGCCGATGACCGACAGGAGCTCGGCGTGCATGCCGTCCGTCATGCCCTTGGCCTTGGCCTGGGCCGTGTGCGAATGGATGCAATAGCTGCAGCCGTTTACCGTGGATACGGCGACGTAGATCATCTCCTTGACCACAGGCGATAACTCGCCCGGTGCGACCATCACCTCCTTGAGGCTCGCCCAGGTGCGTTCGAGCAACTGCGGCTGGTTGGCGAGGCCACGCCAGAAATTGTTGACGAAGTCCGACTTGCGGGTGGCGCGGATGTCGTCGAACACCGCTTTGACGCGCGGGTCGGCCTCGACCTCGGCGTCGGTCCAAAGTTTCACGGTCGTCATGATGCTTTCCTCAGCGATGGGCCCAGGCCCAGTAAAGTTCGCGCGCCTTGCGGCCCTTGGGGCCGAAGGTCAACGTCTTGTCATCGAAGCCGATCACCGGCACCACCTTGGAGATGTTGCCGGTCGAGAAGATCTCGTCAGCGGCGCGGAAGTCGTCGACCGACAGCGTCACCTCGTGGACGGTTTCTCCGGCTTCACGCAGCAGACCGATGACGCGCTTGCGGGTGATGCCGGCGAGGAAGGTGCCGTTCGGCACCGGCGTGAAATACTCGCCGCCCTTCACCAAAAAGACATTGGCGGTGGCCAGCTCCGCGACGTTGCCGGCAAAATCCTGCACCAGCGCGTTGTGGAAGCCCTTGGCGCGTGCCTCGCGGATCATCCGGGCGTTGTTGGGATAGAGGCAGGCCGCCTTGGCGTTGGTCGGCATGCATTCCACCGTCGGCCGGCGAAAACGCGTCGTGGTGATGGTGAAGCCCTTCGGCTCGACCATCGGCATCTCCTCGAGGCAGAGCGCGAAGTCGGTCGAGGCGGGATCGGGAGCAACCACCGAGGAGTCGCCTTCTTCGGCCCAATACATCGGCCGGATGTAGACGGCGGGATTCGGGCCGAACTTTGCGAGGCCCTCCTGGGTCAGGCCGATGATTTCGGCGTCGGTGAGCGTCGGTTCGAGGCCGAGGTTCCTGGCCGACTGGTTGACGCGCGCCGCATGCAGGTCGAGGTCGGGCGCGACGCCCTCGAAGGCGCGGGCGCCGTCGAACACCAGCGAGCCGAGCCAGGTGGCATGCGAATTGGCACCGAGCACGCGCACGTCACCCTCGTGCCAGGCACCGTGGTAATAGGTCCAGATCCGGGACATCGTCTTGGCTTTCCTCTTGTCGTTGCCTACCGTCGTCAGTGGACGGAGGCGTACATGATGCGTTCCTCGCTGGCGTCGAGCGGGGAGAATTCCTCGACCACGCGGCCCTGGCGGCAGACCAGGATGCGGTCGGACAGCTTCAGGACCTCGGGCAGGTAGGAGGAGATCACCACCACCGCGAGGCCGTCGTCGGCCAGCTTTTCGATCAGGTGATGGATCTCGGCGATCGCCGCCACGTCGACGCCGCGCGTCGGTTCGTCGAAGATGACGAGGCGCGGCCTCTGCACGAGGCCCTTGCCGATCACCACCTTCTGCTGGTTGCCACCCGAAAGTTCGACCACGCGGGCATCCGGATTGATGGCCCGGATGGACAGCGCTCGACTCCAGCTCTCGGCAAGGCGCGTCATCTCGGCCCGGCTGACAACAGGCAGCTTGTTCTGGCCGGCAGCGAGGTGGCCCGAATAGAAATTCTCGGCGATCGACATGGTCTCGAAGAAACCTTCGAGCTTCCTGTCTTCGGTGACGTAGACGATGCCGTCCCGCATTGCCGGCCGTGGCGTGTTGTAGCGAACGGGCTGGCCATCGAGCGCCACCTCGCCGCCACGGCTGAAGTCGCGCTTCATCACGCCGGCCACGATCTTGGCCGTCTCGGTGCGGCCGGAGCCGACGAGACCGAACAGGCCGGTGATCTGGCCGGCGAACACCGAGAAGGAGGTGTTCTTGACGACCGCTCCCATCGAGAGGTCTTGCACCGACAGCACCTTGTCGCCGGCCGGGCGGACGGCGACCTTTCGCGACGCCTCGCTGCCGGCGAGTGTGCGACCCACCATGGCGCGGACGATCGTCTCGCGGGTGAAGTTGGCCGTGACATCGGTGATGACGCGAGCGCCATCGCGCATCACCGTGATGCGGTCGGAGATCTCCAGCGCCTCCTCAAGGGCGTGGCTAATGAAGATCACCGCCACCTTGCGTTCCTTGAGGCGACGGACGAGAGCGAAGAAGTGCCGCTTCTCCTCCGGCGTCAGCGTCGCCGTCGGCTCGTCGAAAATGATGATGCGCGCCTTCAGGCGCACGGCGCGGGCGATCTCCACCATCTGCCGCTTGGCGGCGCCGAGGGTGGCCACCGTTGCCGTTGGATCGACGGTGAAGTTCAGCGACTGCAGGAACTGCTGCGCCGAGATGGCGACGCCACGCAGCCGGTTGAGAAACTTCTCATCGCCGAGATAGAGGTTCTGCGCCACCGTCATCGACGGCACCAGGGAGGTTTCCTGGAACACCATGGCGATACCCTGCTTGAGGGCATCGGCCGGGCTGTCAAAGGCGACCGGCTGGCCGTCGAGCAGGATCTCGCCCGACGTCGGCGGCACCACGCCGGCGATCATCTTGGTCAGCGTCGACTTGCCGGCGCCGTTCTCGCCAAGGAGCGCGTGTACCTCGCCCTCGGCAATGTCGAAATCGACGGCGTCGACGGCGAGATTGCCGCGATAGCTCTTGGAAAGGGTGCGAGTCTCGATCAGCGTCATGCCGCACCTGTCTCGATTTCGAGGACGGCGTTGCCGCCCCGCGACGCGGCGAACAGCACGCCGCCAATTTCGGCCATGTCCCGGATGCCGTGCCGGTGGCCGTCGGCGCGGCTGTGCAGGCTCGCCACCGGACGCAAATGGTCGTCGAGGCGGGCGATCAGCCCGTAGGAGCGGCCGGGGGCCCAAGGCTTGCGCACGCCCATGGTGACGACGCCACCGCATTGCAGGGGTTCAAGGAAGGAATTGCCCGAGCTCATCTGCGGCGCGATCCACAACTCGCGCGGAATCGTCGCCACCATGTCCTCGCGGTAGGCGCGCTCGGTCAGCACCAGTTCGACCAGACGATTGCGGGGTGCCATCAGCGCCAGCCAGGCGCCGCCACCGGCCGCCCGCGCCAGTCGCGACGGATAACCTGGCAGGTTGGACAACAGCGGCTGCGGCTTCGATCGGCCATCGCCGGTGATGCGCACCAGACGATGGCGGGAGGCTTCCGACACGATCAGCGATCGGTCTGGCTCGACGAGCAGGCCGGCCGGCCAGGCGAGTCCATCGGCGAGAATGCGGCCGTCGCTTTCGATCAGATCGAGCCGCAACACGGCGCCACTTGCCCCTTGCGCCATCAGGTCGCTCTGCCAGTCGTCGGCGCCGTACCGTGCCGATCCCACGGCGATATAGAGAATCCCCTCACCGGTCGTCGCCAGCGCCGTCGGCGCGTGGATGCGGCGGCCAGCCACCTCGGTGACAACGCGCCCGTCAAAGCGGCCACCAACGAGGCGCACCTCTCCGGCGACGAGGCCGACCGCAAGGCCACCATCCGGCAACCCGGCAAGGGCGGAAATCGCCGTCTCGAAACGGTGGAGCGGCGTCGGCGCGCCTCCTTCGAGCGGAAAGGCGAGGAGATCGGTGCCGGAGGCGACCAGAAGCCGTCCCTCGTGGACGAGCAGCGCCTCGGGGCGCGCGACCTCGACGAACGCCTCGGCCGTCTCAAGGCGCGTATTGGGCCGGAAGGCGCCGTCCATCGGGGGGATGGTGACGGCCTTGCCACGGAAGGGGTCGAGAAGAGTGTCCCACCACATTTTCTAGGCCCTCCCTTCAGGACGGGTGGTTTCAGCGCTTTCGTGCTGCGTCACCGCTTGGCTCAGGTCACCTTCGGCAACGAGGTCTGTCTTCCCGTTCCAATAGGACTTCCAGCTCGTCCACTCCGGATCGGCGCCGGGAATTTTGTATCGGCCGATGCGGTTGTTGAGAATGCCGCCGATGAACAACTCGCCTTTGTGCTCGCGCATCGAGGTGACCATCGGATGGTTGTTGCCGGTGAGGTCGCCGAGCGTACCGACGATGCGGCCGGTTTCGTCGAACTTGATGACGCCGCCGCTGTTGATGTTGGGGAACAGCCAGTCGTCGCCCGGCAAACGCCGGGTCATGCGCTTGCGGAAGCCCGGATGGCGGAGCGACAGGTCGAAAGTGGGCGTGCGCACGCCGAGCCAGGCCATCCAGTAGCCGCCATCGGAGGCGCGGTTGATGTTGTCGGGATAGCCCGGCATATCGGCGATCAGGCATTCCATGGTGCCGGCCTTCGGCCCCTCGATCCAGTAGCGATGCACCGAGCACGCCCAGCTCTCGGCGATCAGGATCGAACGGCCGTCATGGGCAAGGCAGACGCCGTTGGCGTAGCGAAGCCCGTCCTGCACCGTCTTTGTCCGGCCAGTCTTCGGCTCGTAGACGAGAAGACGGCCGGTTGGCCGGCTCTCGATCGAATCGAGCACCCAGTCGTGGGCATCGTAACGGGTGGTGGAATCGGTGAACCAGACGCGGCCATCAGGCCCGATGTCGCAGTCGTTGGGGTCGCGCAGCCGGGCATCGTCCACGACGGACAGCCAGGAGCGGTTGGTTTCGGTGGAAAGCCGCGTCACCTCACCGTCCCGGGCGATCGAATAGAGCCCCATGGCGCCGACGCAGGTCTTGATCGAGCCGTCGCGATCCATGGCAAGGCCGAGCGGGAAGCCGCCGATATGGGCGAACACTTCGGAGCGTCTGTAGTCGGGCGCGAACCAGCGGACGATCTCGCCGTGACGGGTGCCGGCATAGAGGTTGCC
>JAGSYU010000182.1 GCA_018262575.1 Pseudomonadota bacterium
TGAAGATCTATTCGGCCGACGTGTCGACCGCCGATATCCAGGAGATCGTCGCCGACGGCAGCCCGTGGGTCGCCACCGTCGCGACCAACCCGGCCGTCGTCGGGGCCGCCGCCATCCGTGCTGCCGCCAAGCTGGTGGCCGGCGAACAGGTCGACCACAACCTGATCATCAAGCCGACGCTGCTGACCCAAGCCGAACTTCGCTCGGCCGGCGTCACCACCATCGAGGAACTGGCGGTCAAGGTGCCAGCCTTCAACGTCAGCGACGTCGCCACGGCTCAGTGGATTCCCGTGGTCAAATAGGCCGGTCTCGCAGCAGACCAGTCTATCACGGCAAGGACCGGCTCCGGCGTCTCCCGCCTGGGTCGGTTTTTTTTGTTGCCGGACACCGCCAGCGCCATCGGTCGAGAGGAGGCAGGAGAGCTTTTTCCTTTTGGGCCACGGCTTTGGCAGAAATTTCCTAGTTCGGAGATAGGACATATGTAAATTCAGACATCATCTGTAAAGACGGGGACGGACGCGAAGATGGCTGAGGCGGCCTATCTCGGGGTCGATGTCGGTTCGACGTCGGTGAAGGCGGCGGTGTTCACCGCCAGCGGCCGGCGGCTCGGCGCGGCCGCACTTCCGAGCCGGTCGATCCGTCTCCGGCCGGGCTGGTCGGAACAGGACATGGACGAGGTGTGGGCGACGACTCTTGCCGCCATGCGCAACGCCCTTTCCGACGCTGGCGACGTCGATATCGCTTCCATCGGGGTCTCCGGCCAGGGCGACGGGCTATGGGCTCTGGATGCCGACCTCCGACCCGTGCGCAACGCCATCCTGTGGAACGACAGCCGCGCCGACGATCTGGTGCTCGACTGGATCGCCGACGGGACGTCGGCAGTACTGTCGCGCACCAGCCGCACCTCCAACTGGGCCGGCACGGCCGGCACCCTGTTGCGCTGGGTCAAGGACAACGAGCCGGACAAAGCGGGGCGCGTCGCGCATCTGTTGTTCTGCAAAGACTGGGTCAACCTCCGCCTGACCGGCGTCCTCTCCACCGACTATTCCGATGCCTCGATCCCCTTCCTCGACATCGAACGCCGCGTCTACGACACCGCCACTCTCGACCTCCTCGGCATCGGCGAGTTCACCGACGCGCTGCCACCACCGGCCCGCTCGACCGACATCAAGGGCGGACTGACGGCGGACGCAGCCACGGCGCTCGGGCTCAAGGCCGGCACGCCGGTCGCTACCGGCACCATCGACCTTGGCGCCCAGATGGCCGGCATGGGGCTCGGTCGTCCCGGCGGCGTTTATCTGGTGCTCGGCACCACGGCCATGCTCAACGTGGTGACCGAACCCGAAGCCTTTGCCGGCGAGCCGGTCGGCGCCACCCTCGCCCATTCCTACGCCGACCGCTTCATCCGGGTGATCGCGCCGCTGACCGGCACGCAGGCCTACGACTGGTTTGTCTCTCTCCATCCCGATCTCGCCACGGCTGGCGATACCGCCGCCATCGCATCGGCCTACGGCCGCCTCGCCGCCACGGCTCCGGTGGGAAGCCACGGTGTGCAGTTCCTGCCCTACCTTGCCGGCGAGCGCGCTCCCTTCGTGGCCCCGCAGGCGACCGGTGCCTTCCACGGCCTCACGACCGCCACCTCCCGCGCCGATCTGGCGCGCGCGGTGCTCGAAGGCGTCGCCTATTCGCTGAAGCACTGCTTCCGTTCGACCGGCCTGGGTCAGCCGGCCCAGGTGGTCCTGACCGGTGGCGGCGGCCGCAACGCCTTGTGGTGCGACATTCTTGCCAGCGTGCTCGGCACCACCATCCTCGCCTCAGACGACAGCGACCACGGCCTGTGGGGGGCCGCACTGATTGCCGCCGCCACCGTCGGTCATGTCGACATCGACGCCAGACCGCGCCGAACCGAGCGGCTGCGCCGCCATACGCCCGATCCGGCCGATGCTGCACGCTACGAGCCACTGTTCGAGCTTTACGCCGCGACCGCCGGCCTGTCGCCGCCGATATGGAACGCCCGTCGTGCCACCCTCCGATCGTCAGGAGCCCCATCATGAGCCGATCGATGCGCGCCGCCGTCTACTATGCCCACGACGACATCCGCGTCGAGGACCGACCGGTCCCCGAGATCGGCCCCGGCGACATTCTGCTGAGAACGCTGGCGTCGGGCCTGTGCGGCGGCGAGGCCATGCCCTGGTACAAGAAGGCGGAGCCGAAGGTGCTCGGCCACGAACCGGTCGGCGAAGTGGTCGAGGTCGGTGGCGAGGTCAGGGACTTCAAGCCGGGTGACCGGCTGTTCGTCAACCACCACGTCGGGCGCATCCGCTCGCACTGGTCGCTGCGCGGCCATTTTACCCGCGACCCCTACTACTCGACCACCCGGCTCGATCCGGGCGCGCTCTGCCAGTATTACCGGGTCAGCGCCGCCCATCTCGCCACCGACGCCCATGTTCTGCCCGACAGCATTTCCGACGCGGCGGCGGTGACCATCGAGCCGTGGTCCTGCGTTATCGGCGGCCTCAAGGTCTGCGGCATCCAGCCCGGCGACACGGTGGCGGTGGTCGGCGCCGGCTTCATGGGCCAGGGCTTCGTGCACATGGCTCCCCTGTTCGGCGCCGGCAAGGTGATCGCGCTCGACTTCTCGCCGTGGCGCCTCAAGAAGGCACTGGAGCTTGGTGCGACCCACGTCATCAACCCCGGTGAGGGTGACGCGGTGGAGGCGCTGCGCGCCATCAACGGCGGTCTGCTCGCCGATGTCGTGGTGGCGATCGCGCCGGTCGCGCCGGCCTGGGACCTGGCCAGCCAGTTGGTCGAGGTCGGCGGCACGCTGCATCTCGGCGCGCCTCTACCACCCGATACGCCCTGGGTGCGCGACGGCAACCGCGCCTATTTCGACGAGATCACCGTCACGTCGAAGTATTCCGGCGACCATACCGACACCTACGCCTACCTGCGCCTGCTCGCCGCTGGCCGCGTCCGTCCGGAGGCGGCGATCACCCACCACTTCGACATCGAGGACTCGGCCGAGGCCTTCCGCACGCTGGTGGCAGCGCAGGAGTCGCTGAAGATCATCGTTTATCCCAATGGCCGGCCGGCGCGGCGCGCCGGTGTCGAGGAGTCAGTTCATGCTTGAAGCCCTGCGCGAGGAAGTCTGCGAACAGAACCTCGAACTGCCTCTGGCCGGCCTCGTCGTCGGGTCGGGCGGCAACGTCTCCGGCCGCGATCCGGGCACCGGCCTGATCGTCATCAAGCCAAGCGGCGTCAAGTTCTCCAAGCTGACGCCAGACAAGCTGGTGGTGGTCGATCCGGACGGCGCCATCGTCGAGGGCGACCTCAAACCGTCGGTCGACACCGGCATTCACCTCTACATCTACAAGCGGCGACCCGACGTGTTCGGCATCACCCACACCCATTCGCCCTATGCCACCAGTTTTGCGGCACGCGGCGAGCGCATTCCGGCAGTGCTGACGCCAATCACCCACATCCTCGGTCGCGACGTGCCCTGCGCACCCTATGCGACACCCGGCGAAGTGGAGACCGGCGAGGCAGTGGTGACGGCGGCCGACGGCGGCCTTGCCGCGCTTGTGCAGGCACACGGCGTCTTCACCTTCGGCAAGTCGGCGACCGAAGCAACGTCGACCGCCCTCTATCTCGAGGAAGCCGCCAAGACCACCCATCTGGCGATGCTGCGCGGGCCGGTCGAGGAAATGCCGCAGGAAGAGATTGACCGCTGCTACGCCTGGTTCCGCCGCCACTACGGCCAGAGTGGCAGCAAGTCCGTCACGTCGTGACTTCGGAGGGGATATGATGGCAAAATTCGATGCGATCTTCGTCGGCCTGACCATTCTTGACGTCGCCGGCCGGCCGGTGGACGCCATCCCGGCCGGCGGCGGCGTCACCTTCATCGACGAGATCCGCCTCAATCCGGCCGGCACGGCGGCCGGCGCACTGATGAACGCCGCCAAGCTCGGCCTGCACACCGCGACTTCGGCCTGCCTCGGCCATGACGAGAAAGCCGATTTCATCCTCGCCACCTACGCCCGGCTCGGCATCGACCTTGGCCTGATCCAGCGCACCGACAAGGCGGCGACCTCGGCCACCATCCTGACCATCCGGCCGAACGGCGAGCGGCCGGCGTTGCATTGTCGCGGCGCGTCCGACCATCTGTTCGTCGAGGACAAAGACTTCGACGCCGTCACCGACGCCCGCTTCCTGCATCTCGGCGGCACCGGCCTGCTTGCTGCCATGGACGGTGGCCAGAGCGCCAGACTGCTCGCCCACGCCCAGGCGCGCGGCCTTACCACCACCTTCGATCTGATCGCCCCCAACCCCGGCACGCTGGCGCTGCTTGACGACCTGCTGCCGCACATCGACTATTTCATGCCGTCGATCGAGGAAGCTGCCTATCTGTCCGGGGAGAGCGATCCCGAGGCCGCCGCCCGCTTCTTCATTGCCCGCGGAACCAGGGCCGCCATCTTCAAGCTGGGGAGCGAGGGCTCCTATACGCTCACCGCCGACGGCCGCTCCTTCCGCACGCCCGCCTTCAAGGTCGCTGTATCGGACACCACCGGCTGCGGTGATGCCTATTGCGGCGGCTTCATCGCCGGCCTTGCCAAGGGGCTCGGCCTCGATGAGGCCTGCCGGCTCGCGTCGGCCACCGCCGCCCTCGTCGCCACCGGGCTCGGCTCGGATGCCGGCGTCATCGACTACGACCAGGTGCGCCACTTCATCGCCACGACGGAAACCCGCCCGTGACAGAGATCTCCGGCGACGATCGCCCCCGCACCCATGATGCGCGGCTCGCCCACGTCGCCCTCCTCTACTACAAGGAAGGCCTGACGCAGGGCGACATCGCCCGTCGGCTCGGCGTGTCGCGGCCAACGGTGGTCGCCTATCTCAAGCAGGCGCGCGAACTCGGCATCGTCGACATCCGCATCGACGGCCTGTCGTTTTCCATGTCGAAGCTGTCGCGCGACCTGCGCGCCGCCTACGGTCTTGCCGACGTGTTCATCATCGACGAGGCGCCGGAACCAGACACCGACCCGGAGGAAGTGGCCCGCCGTACCCGCCGCCAACTGGCCCGCGTCGGCGCCATGGCCACTTTCGACCTGCTCGAACCGGGCGATGCGCTTGGCGTCGCCTGGGGCCAGACCATTCACTGGCTGGCCGAGGAGATGCCGCGCGGCACTGTGCCGGGCCTTTCGGTCTATCAAATGATCGGCTCGATGCAATCGCCGCATCTGCCGGCCGCCGAGATGCTGGCCATCCGCGTCGCCAGCAGCCTCAACGCCGAATGCTTCACGCTGCATGCGCCGGCCGTCCTGTCCAACCGCGACATCGCCGACGCGCTCCGCCGCGAGCCGGTGATCGCCGCCCAGCTCGACAAGCTGCGCTTTCTGACCAAGACGCTGTTTTCGGTCGGCAATTGTGCCGACGATACTCAACTGGTCCAGTCCGGCATCGCCACTGCCACGGAGGTGCGCGCCTATGTGCGGCGCGGCGCCATCGGCGTGCTGTCAGCCCGCTTTATCGACAGTGACGGCAATCCGGTCGAGGGCGACCTCGACCAGCGCATCATCGGCATGACGCTGGCTCAGATCCGCGCCGTCGGTGCCGGCATCCTGGTGTCGTCCGGCCGCGACAAGGTCGAGGCGATGCGGGCGGCTCTCAAGGGCGGCTATGCCCGTTATCTCGTCACCGACAAAACGACAGGAGAGGACTTGTTGAGAGAAAGGCCCGTCTGAACACAGAACCTTATTTCTACTTTAAATTACTTCATCTCCACCCGGAGATGGACCGCAGCATCGTGCCCTGCTCCAGAGCCGTCCGGCCGGAAATTCAAATGGCCCACTCCTGATGGAGTGTCGACGACACTACACCAAGACATTGTTTATAGGCAATTATTTTACGCCCCTCACCATGGCGCAGGTTCGGACCGTGCTGGAAATGAAGTTTTTCTTCTCCTCGGTACGGCAGACGGATTTTCTGCAAAGCCGCTCAAATCCAGCACAGGAAGCGCTTAAAATAGCCTATTGCTATAGTATATTAAAATCATATCGGGTGGTGACTCGCCCACTACAAGACGATCGATACAACATCCCCATGGAGAAATCCCGCATGTCACTCGAAATCCGCGGCGCCAAGAGCGTCTCAACCTGGCGCCAAACCCTAGCCGCCGCCGCTACCGTCACCGCCTTGCTGCTGGCCGGTGCGGCGCAGGCCGACGACGCCGCGCTGTCGCTGAAAGGCAAGAAGATCGGCATTGCCGTGGTCGGCACGCAGCATTTCTGGGACCGCGAGGCCTTCAACGGCGCCGTCGACAAGGTCAAGGAACTCGGCGGCGAAGTGCTGCCGGTCGATGGC
>JAGSYU010000183.1 GCA_018262575.1 Pseudomonadota bacterium
GTAGCCAACCTGAATGAAGGCCTGGCTGAGGGTAATGCCGTTGGTCGAGTTGGTTTCGATTTCGAAGTACGAACGGATCATGCCGAGATCGGAAGCCGTGCGAGCATCGAAACCAACCTTGGCGTCGGTGCGCTGAACCAGCTTGTCAGTGGCCGTGTTCAGATCGCCACCGTTGTTGGTGTAGGTCAGACCGGCGCGAACGCGACCCTTGATGCGCAGGCAGGTCTCGGTGCCGGGGATGTAGAAGAAGCCGGCGCCGTAGGCGTCGCAAACCTTCACGTAATCAACAGCGGCCGGAGCGGCATCGCCCGGCAGGTCGGCGGCGTAAGCGCCCGAGGCGACCATCAGGCCGGCGGCGGTACCAAACAGAATGCTTTTCAAGTTCATTTTCTTCTCCAAAACCGTGAGCGGGGCCTTCCCTCACCGGCGCGTAGCGACCATCGCGAAATGACCCCGTTTACGACCGCACCCCGACCGTCCGGCTCCCCAGCCCGACCTATCCGAAAGCGGCGGCGAGTTTCGTATCAACGAAGCTCACCGCCGCTTGATTACCTATCCCGGCATAACCTGCAATGTCATAATTCACGAACTAACGTCACATTTTGAGTCAAATAATCCATGTTGTAAAAATACAACTTTAAAAGATTAGCCGCGAAAGTTATCCAGGCAGCAAGACCTATCCGTCGGGAGATGAGGCTATATGGCAGTTAGCAATGAGACTGTCATAAAATATATAACCTTACATGCGCGCGATTCGCCAAAATCAGGATAGGAGCTCAAATTTAAACGATATAAATCTGCTTTCTTGGGCGAAATTATCCAATACCATCGATGTTTATTCTTAGTAATTCGGAAATCCATCACAGCCACGGGAGCTACAGCTATCCGTGTCGACAGAAAAATCTATGTATTTTTATGCTGGATTTCATCGGGGATGCGCTGGTCGCGCTGCGTATAAATACGCCGAGACAGCACCTCTCGCCGACGAACGGCATGCCGACGGGATTACCCATGGCAGGCCGATATGACAGCCATGTAACAAGGCGGGAGGAAAATTCCGCTTTCAGCGCTTAATGCAGATCAACCAAGCCAAGCGTAGCGGACAGCCGTTGGGAATGGAGGCTTTTCAGCCTCATTCCGCGGCGAGCGACGCCCGCAGGGAAGCGGTGGCCTCGATGAAGCCGCCGCCCAGAACGCGCGCCTCATCGCCGGGGCCGTCATAGAGCACGCAGGCCTGCCCCGGAGCGATTCCCTGCTCGCCGTCCAGCAACTCGACGGCGACCCGCTCGCCTTGACGGACAAGCATCGCCGCCTGTGGCGGTCGCGATGAGCGCACCTTGGCGAACACCGTGCGGCCACTGTCGATCTCGGCATCCAGCGTGGCGCCGCCGATCCAGTTGAGGTCACGCAACGCCAGGCGATGGGTGATCAGCGCCTCGCGCGGCCCCACCACCACCTGACGGCTCGCCGCGTCGAGTCGGATGACGAACAGCGGCTCGCCGGTAGCGACGCCAAGGCCCTTGCGCTGACCGACAGTGAAATGGATGATGCCGGTATGCCGACCGAGCACCCGGCCGTCGACGTGGACGATGTCGCCGGCCGCCACCGCTTCCGGCTTCAACTTCTCGATCACATCGGCATATTTGCCCTGCGGCACGAAGCAGATGTCCTGGCTGTCGTGCTTGTCGGCCACTTCCAGGCCAAGGTCGCGGGCGATCGCCCGCGTTTCCGGCTTGGTCAGGCCGCCGAGCGGAAAGCGCAGGAAGTCGAGCTGATCCTGCGTGGTGGCGAACAGGAAATAGCTCTGGTCGCGGTCGAGATCGACCGGCCGATACATGGCGCGATGGCCGTCGACGAGGCGCGAGCGCACGTAGTGGCCGGTGGCCAGCGCCTGCGCACCGAGATGGCGCGCCGTATCCAGAAGGTCGGAGAACTTGACCGTCTGGTTGCAGGCCACGCAGGGCACCGGCGTTTCGCCGGCGATGTAGCTCTCGGCGAAGCGGTCGATCACCGCCTCGCGGAATCGGCTCTCGTAGTCGAGCACGTAATGCGGAATGCCGAGTCGGGCCGCCACGTCGCGGGCGTCGTGAATGTCCTGGCCGGCGCAGCAGGCGCCCTTGCGATGAACAGCCTCGCCATGGTCGTAGAGCTGCAGCGTCACGCCGACGACATCATAGCCTTCGCGTTTCAGAACACCGGCGACGACGGAAGAATCGACACCGCCGGACATGGCGACGACGATACGGGTGTCCTCTGGGCGGCCTTCGAGATCGAGCGAGTTCAGCATGGCGTCTTTCCGGCGGACGGCTGGCACCGGCGCCGCCGGCCCGCTCCGCTCACAATTCGTTCCTAATAGCCGCTTTGGCCGGCAAGCTCCAGAGCCGCGCCGGCATGGCTGGGTCAATTCTGCCGAGTAACGGCAAAGCTTGCCGGCCATCCAGGCCAACGGTGGTGACACCTATCAGCAGGCCATCAAAGAAATCCTTTTTAAATTAATGGGTTATCGATCAAACAGCGGATCCAGGCCATTGGCCTTTTCCTTGCACCTGGGAAGGGGACTGAGTTTGTCTCGCGTGTAACGGATTCGTCCATGGCCACTGTCGCTCCCGTTCTGCCGCTTCCCCAGACCTCCGCCCCCTTGCCGGCGACGGCGTCCAGCATTGCCGTCACCAGAAACGTCGGCAATGATTTCCGCGACATGGTGGCCGACGCAACCGACCACGAGCCGACCAACCAGACGACCTCGACCCGCGACACCGCCACCTCGCAGCGGACCGACCGCGCCGAGAGCACCTCCGGGCGCCGAGCCGATGGTACCAACGACCGCCGTGCCGACCGCGGAGAGGATGCCTCCGGACGCCGCACTGACCAGGACGAGACCGCGCCGCCGCGCCGCGCCGACCGGCGTGATCCCGCCGCGCCCGCCGATGCCGCCGCGCCGCCCTCCGACGATACGGCCGAAGCCGACATCGACCCAGCCGCCACCGACGAAACAGCGGAGAGCGATCCGGCCACCGCCACCCCGCTCACCGCCGTGCCGCTCGACATCGCCAACTTCTGGTCCGCCTATGCCGGCCTGCAGTCCGACGGCGAGGGCGATGCCGTCGCCGCGCTCAACGCGGCTGCCACACCCGCAGCCGCCACGCCGACGCTTCAGGCCCCCGCCACGGCTGAGGCTTTCCAGCAAGCGCTCGCCGATGCCACCGCCGGTGCTGCGACACCCGCGCAGCCCCAACCGACCACCGCCACCGCTCCGACTGATACGACTGCGACCGCCGCCACCTCGGTGGCCGCGGCCTCGTCGAGCGATGATGCGGCGCTTGCCGCGCTCAACGCCGCCATGACATCTGCGGTCCCGCAGCCGTCCCCGAAGACACAGCCCGCCGCGAGCCAGCCCGTTGTCACAGAGGCCGCCGCGAGCCCGTCCGTCCCGACACAAGCTGTCACGACCAACGCGGTATCGACCGATCCGACCGCCGCCCAGGTGGCCGCTGCGATGCCGGCCACTCCCATGCCGACGGCCGTGCCCGCCGATGAGACGGCCAATGCCACTGCGTCGGTTGCCGCCGACGCGCCGGTGTCGCCGGCCATTCCGCAGGCTACCTCGACCACCGAGACCCCGAAGTCCCGCAAGTCCTCGACGACGCCCGCCCTCGACATGACCGCGACGCGCCAGCCATCCACCGAGGCGGCGCCCCCTGCCCTTGCGGTGCCGTCCGATAGCGCACCGTCCAAAGATGCCACGCCGACGGCTTCGACGACCCAGGCGACGCCCACGCCGGCTGACAAGCCAGCCACCGACGCCCCGAAGGTTACCGTCAGGCCGGCCGCGCCCACCCCGGTTGCCAGCGACGTCACCACCGCTGCCGCCGCCCTGCCGGTCGTCGATGCCGACACCTCTGTCGCGCCGCAGACGAACGTCGCCGATGCACAGGCCACCACCGCGCTAAAGCCGGCGGCCGCCACCGACAAGCCGGCAACACCCACACCGACCGCCTCGACCGCTGACGGCAGCGCAACGGCGGTCGACGATACAGCCCAGCCGGACGCGACGGTGCGCGCGCCGCTGCCGCCGCTCTCCGCCGCCGGTCAGTCTTCGGCCACGAATGTCACCACCGCTGCCACGGATGTCGCCGCCAGCGATGCGACGGCCGCCGCCGGCGCGATCGCGGCGGCCGCCAATATCAAGCCGGTGACCACCAAGGCCACGGGCTCTGAAAAGTCCGCCACTGCCACCGATGCCACCGGCGAGCGCACGTCGGCCAGTGACAGCGGCACGCCCCCCAACCAGGCCGCCGACAACGGGCTTGCCAAGCCGAAGACGGTGAGCGGCGTATCGAGCGCCGCCCGCGCCTTCGCCGATCGTCTGCGCGACGTCGGTGCCAGCGCCACCCAATCCGATAGCACCGGGACCCAGACCGCCGCTCTGCCGACCGGCCAGACCAGCACCACCGCCGCCACGTCCTCGACGGCAACGGCGACCGTCACCGGCGCCGCCGTCAAGCTGGATGATGTCGGCGCGGCCATCGTTCGCCACGTCAAGGCCGGCGAGACCAGCTTCTCGGTGCGGCTCGACCCGGCCGAACTCGGCAAGGTCGACGTCAAGGTGGATTTCTCCGCCGATGGCAGCGCCAAGGCCCATCTGGTGGTCGAGCGCCGCGACACCTTCGATGCGCTGTCGCGCGACCAGCGGCATATCGAGCAGACGCTGCGCGATGCCGGCTTCGAGGTGAAGGACGGTTCGGTGTCGATGTCGATGCGCCAGGACGGCGGCCAGCAGGACCGGTCGGCTTCCTTCGCCCGCCAGGACCAGCAGCAACAACAGCAACAGCAGCAGCAAGCCCGTCAGGCCCAGGTGAATAACGCCACCCGGGTCAAGGCGGAGGATGATACCCAGACGACGATCGCCCCCGGCAGCTACCGCCCCCGTGGTGACGGCCGCATCGACATCAGCGTCTGATAAGAGTTTCAGGAGACCATCATGAGTGTATCCGGCGTCGGCTCCAACTCGAACAGCTCCAGCACCAACACGGCCTCTTCGGCGACCAACTCGCTGACATCGAACTATTCGACGTTCCTGACGCTGCTCACCACGCAGCTCAAGACGCAGAGCCCCCTGTCGCCGATGGACGTCAACAGCTTCACCCAGCAGCTCGTCCAGTATTCGGCGGTCGAACAGCAGATCCAGACCAACTCGAACCTCAAGTCGATGATGGACACGATGACCTCGAGCGCGGCGCTCCAGCTCGTCAACTACGTCGGCAAGTCGGTCACCGCCTATTCCGACACCACCAAGATGGAAAGCGGCAAGGCCAACTGGACGGTCAACTCGTCCGCTGCCGCCACAGACTCCAAGGTGACCATCACCGACGAAAACGGTGGCGTGGTCTATCAGGGCTCCGTCAACCTCAAGGCCGGCAACAACACCTTCACCTGGGATGGCAAGGGCACCAACGGCGCCGACTACAGCTCGTCCACCGGCGCCTTCACCATCGCGGTCAACGGCGCCGACAGCACCGGCAAGGCCGTCACCATCACCACCGAGATCACCGGCAAGGTGCAGGCCGTCGATACCTCTACCAAGCAGCCTTACATCAAGGTCAATGGCCACCTGCTGCCGCTGTCGGCGCTGACGGAAGTCTCCGTCTGATCCGGCCATCGCTTACGGCGCGGCCCAAAATGAGGACCGCCGTCACTTGAAGTAGCGGCTGGGCACCCGCCCGAAATGGGTCTGCAAGGCGTCGACGAAGGTGCTCACCGTCTCATGGCCGAGATCGAGGGCGACGGTCGTCATCGCCTCGCCCTCCGCCGGCATTTCCAGCGATCGCAACAGCCTCACGCGCCGTCGCCATGCGGTGAAGATCAGCCCCGTTTCCTCCGTGAACCGCCGGCTCAGGCAGCCCACTCCGGCATGCGCCGCCTCTCAGTGGTACCATCGGCAATGGCGCGCGATGCGCCGCAGCCGGGCATCCCTCGGCATCGGCAGTTCCATATCCTCTTCCGACGCCGCGGCGATCTCATCCAGAATGACGCGGGCGATGTTGGCCTCGGCCGGCGACAGCGGCCCTGCCCAATGGGGCATTGCCGTGCCGTCACACCTGATTACTGCATAAATGCGTAGTTATCCTCATTGGCCGTCTTCGTGGCAAAATGGGTCGGCGCTCTCGCCATCGCGTCATTCCGACCGGCCCCGTTAATCTTTCCGAGGAAAAAGTACATCTTTTCCGCGGCAGGAAGGCTCAATTCCTAAACTGCGGCAAACCGAGAGCTTTCGGCAAGTCGTTCAAAATCTTACCGAATTCTTGCGAGGGAGTTAGGCGTTTTTTAAACGGCTTGGTTTAGGATGCTCTTC
>JAGSYU010000184.1 GCA_018262575.1 Pseudomonadota bacterium
TTCCTTCAAATTCGTGTGATCGCGACGCGTCCGGTGGCATTTTGCCCCCCGGGCACCGCAACGGCATGCGGTGCGGCCGGCGACACCGCGTGATGGCGGGCCGTCGACGGGCCTGGATACCGCCACAGAGCCAGCCCCCCAATCGACCGGAGCCGGCCAATGCCGGCAGCCGATCTCCGGGCAGCCGCCCTGGTGATGATCCGCACTGAATTGCCACTTTCAACAATTTCACAATGCTAATTGATAGGATGTATCTCCGGCGGGTTGACGTCATACTCGTCACGTCATTCGTATTGGCGATGCCCTCTCACCGCATAGCCGCGGGCATGAAAGCAACAATACGTATAATTCGGTAGAAATCAAACCATGATCTCTTTACCGAAACCGACTCCGGCTCAACTGTTCTGCCGTCTGCCGACCTCGATTGCTGGACTTGGCAGCGGAAACCACCCAAAACCCAGGGACGGCGCACCATGAGTCTTTATACCAAGAACGGGCGCCCCTTGCAGGAAGCCGGCTACTATGTCTTCAGCAGTTCCGGCGTCGTCATTGGCCAGCGCCGCGGCGACAAGGTGTTTGGTCCCGACGGGCACTACGTCGGCACGATCACCGACGATCGCCTCGTCTACCGAGCAGCCGACAGCCTCTGCATCGGCGCGCCGTTTTCGACACTCAGTTGCACCGGCCACGCCGCCGCCCACGCTGCGAGGTCAGCAATCCCGGGGGACGAGCCACGCATTCCGGATTAGGCGCTTCCTGCGGGAGCTTGGGCCGCTCAGGCGAGAAACCCATGAAAGCTTTCAGAGGACTGAACTCGACAGTAGATCAAGGGACGCAGGCAGCATACATCCTCGGCCTGCTGTCCGGTCTTGCGGTGCAGGCCACAGACATCTAGGAACGGGACGGCGCCCGTCGGAGGGGTGTTTACGATTCCTGTGCATGGAAAAGAAGACCACCAGCGCCAAAAGGACGACATAATTGCAATACATACACTATATTGCGATGGCGATTGCTGCCATAAATATAGCATCGTTCATAGGCTCACTCTTGAGCAACTTTAGGGATTTTTGGACAAACAAGATATTGTTTATATCAGTCTCATTTCTATCTGGGTTTGTCGCCTTCTATTTTCCAGATGAGAAAATAGATTGGATAGAGCCGTCAGCAACCGTCACACTAAAGGCTCTTTGCGCCCTCGAGACGCAACGCGCCGTCGGGGCAAACGCAATTGATCCTTCGTCCGGCCAGCCAATCTTAACCGACAATGAGATTCTGAAAGCAGTGCGAAGCGCTTGCGCCGCCATGCCGACTGGCAGCGCATCAGCCCCATGATGGGCAATCAGCCGCCGCCTTGCCGTCACGGGAAACTTGACCTTTGACAACTCCTCGACAAGTAAGGCGGGGCTGAAGCCGTGGCCGTACATATCTTCATTGTTGCAGAGCGAGCTGGCTCAAATCCCTCACCTCGACTTTACGCTTGAATCGCCCCATCCGGCCGCTACCATGGTTCGGCCCCGGTCGGGCCGACCGATCGGGCTTTTTTGAAACGAGCCCGAGGTCCGGATGTCCATTGCCAAGCCGACCCGCTTTTCCGTCAAGCCCCTGCAACCCGCCGCCTTGCCGACGTGGCGTCCGGCCGCGCCGACCCTGACCTCGTCATCACCGGTGCCCGGGCGCTGTCCACCTATTCCGACCGCATCTTGCCTGACAAGGAAATCTGGGTGTCGGGCGGCCGCATCGCCGCCCTCAAGCCGGCCGGCAGCTATCGCGGCGGTTCGGCGACGATCTACGACGCCCACGGCGCCATCCTCGCCCCCGGCCTCGTCGATCCGCACCTTCACATCGAAAGTTCGATGGTGACGGCCTGCGCCTATGCGGAGGCGGCGCTGCTCAACGGCACCACCACCATTTTCTGCGACAGCCACGAGATCGGCAACGTCATGGACGTCGCCGGCATCGAGGCGATGATGGAGGACGCCCGCGAGGCGCCGCTGTCCATCTTCCACACGCTGGCCTCAACCGTGCCGGCCACCACGCCCGAGCTGGAGACGGCCGGCGGCGACCTGACGCCGGAGAAGATCGCCGCCCTGTTCGACAAGTGGCCCGAGGCGGTGGCGCTGGGCGAGAAGATGGACTTCGTGCCGGTCACCCTCGGCGACGAACGCAGCCACGCCATCATCGCCGCCGCACTCAGCCGGGGACGGCCGGTGTCCGGCCACGTCTACGGTCGCGAGTTCGTCGCCGCCTACGCCGCCTCCGGCGTCACCGACACCCATGAGGCGGTTGATCGCGACATCGCCGACGATCTGCTCGAAGCCGGCGTCTGGATCTTCCTGCGCGGCGGCCCGCCGACCACGCCCTGGCACTCGCTGCCCGAGGCGATCAAGACGATGACCGAGCTCAGCGCCTCGCCGCGCCGCATCGCCGTCTGCACCGACGACCGCGACGCCGAGGACCTCCTGGCCTTCGGCCTCGACTGGGTGGTGCGGCAGGCCGTGAAGGCCGGCGTGCCGCGCGTCACCGCCTGGGCGATGGGCTCGATCTCCGGCGCCACGCGCTACGCCATGGATGGCGAGATCGGCGGCCTCGGCGGCGGCCGGCGTGCCGACCTGGTGCTGCTCGACGACGACCTGGTGCCGCAGTGCACCTGGTATGGCGGCGAGCTGATGGTCGACCGCCGCTCGATCACCCCGACGCTGGAAGCAACGCTCGAGGCGCGCTACCGCTATCCGGACGCCGCCTACGCCACCGTCCACCTGCCGAAGGCGCTGAAGCTGACGCCCGACCTGCCGACGGCGCCGATCACCGCCAACGTCATCCGCACCGAGCTGCCGGGCATCGTGCTGAAGCACGTCAAGCTCCAGCTGGAACCGGCCAACGACTGGCAGACGCTGTTCGACCGCCACGACCTCGCCTTCGTCACCGTCGTCGAGCGGCACGGCAAGTCGGCCGGCAACGTCGCCCATGGCCTCATCCAGAACCTCGGCCTGAAGCACGGCGCCGTTGCCTCGTCGGTCGGCCACGACAGCCACAACATCATCGTCGCCGGCACCAACGAAGCCGACATGCGCGTGGCGATCGACGCCATCGAAGCCGCCCGCGGCGGCATCTGCGTCGTTCACGACGGCAAGGTGACGGCCATGGTGCCGCTGCCGGTGGCCGGCCTGATGTCCGACAAGCGCGTGCATCTGGTGGCCGGCGAGGTCGAGGCGCTGAAGGTCGAGTGGGAAAAATCCGGCTGCACCCTGCCCTACATGGGCTTCAACCTGATCCCGCTATCGGTGATCCCGGATATCCGCATCACCGACAAGGGCATGGTGCTGGTGCCGGAAATGACCCAGGTGCCGCTGTTCGAAGCGGCGGAGTAAGGCACCGCGCGTCAAAGCGAATGATCCTCCGCCAAGGCGGGGGATCGGATGGCGCCGGCCCTTCCTATTCGGATACGACGCAGAAGTTGTTGCCCTCGATATCCCTCAGCACCGTATAGCCATCGCCCTGCCGGACGAAGCTGGCCCCCAGCGATTTGAGCCGCGCGATCTCGGCGGCGGCGTCCGTCGCGGCGACGTCGAAGTGAATCCGGTTCCTGTCGGGACGCGGCCCCGTTCTGAGGTGGAAGCAGATGCGCGTTCCCGGCCCGACGAGCATGACGCTGGTATCGGTTTCGGGCGTCAGACCCAGGGCCGCCAGCCGGGCGATTTCCGCGTCGTCGTAGGGCAGGATGTCGTAACCGTCGAGCACCTGGCTCCAGAACCGCGCCATTTTCGAGGGCACGTCGCAGTCGACCACCACTTCCTTCAGCCGCGCCATGATCAAACTCTCCCTTGCCGGACTGATCGAGTTCAATCCCCAAGCTCGAGCACATAGCCAGCATTTGCAAGCATGGCGCTATTGCGCGCCTTCCTTTCCACCCGGAGGACCCACGAGTGGCATTCGGTCGGCGTCAGGCCGCGCGGGGGCGCCCAAGGGTGCCGATAGCGCCCCGTCACACCCTCAGGCTGGCGCGGACGGCCTCGGCGATCTTGCCCGAGCGGGTGGCGCCGCTCGTCCTGGCGGATCGATCGAGAGCGGCCAGCAAGTGCTCGTCCATGGTGATCTGCACCCGAACGGACCTGCCCGGCAGGTCCACCGGCACCGCCACGATGATCGCCCCTTCGACATCCTCCATCCGGCGGATGCCGTCGGCCGAACGAAGAACCGGAAGCGCTTCACCGTCTTCGACCATGCCCTCGACATGGAAAGTCAGCGCCATTGACCCTCGGGCAATGACGTCGTCGAGGCTGTCGGCCGTCGAGACGCAACCGGGGAAATCCGGGAAGGAAATGCCGAAAACGCCATCTTCCTCGTGAACGAGCGCGACGACGTGGGCCATGTGAACCTCCTTGCTGCGGATGCCAATGATATGCTGAAATCCCAATATGAATCAAAGACGTGACTGGCCACCTCCGCGAGGGAAGACAGATCTTGTGAGCAGAAGGCGCCGGATAGTCCCCTCGGCACCCTTTTCTGCCTGAGGTCCCCGCCTGCGCGGGGATGACTGCTAAATAATTGTTTTCATTAATATAATTCTGTCATCCCCGCGAAGGCGGGGACCTCAGGCAGGATGAGGCGTAGCGCCGATATCGGTCTGCATCCGATGCCAGTCCCCTACCCCGCCACCGCCCCCCGGCGCGGCCGGATCGACAGGTCCTCGTCGGCGCCGTCGCTCTCCAGCCCCTCGAGGATCGGGCAATGCGGGCGGTGGTCGCCGTGGCAGGCGCCGACCAGCTTGGTCAGGGTGTTGGTCATGTCCTCAAGCGCGGCGATCCGCTTCTTGAGGTCATCGATGTGGCTTTGCGCCAGCCGCTTGACCTCGGCGCTCTCGCGGGACTCGTCGCGCCACAGGCCCAGCAACTCCTGGATCTCGGCGACCGAAAAGCCGAGATCGCGCGACCGCCGGATGAAGCGCAGCATGTGGACGTCGGTGTCCGAATAGTCGCGATAGCCGGACTGCCGCCGGTCGGCCTTGGGGATCAGCCCCGTCTGCTCATAGTAGCGGATCATCTTGGCCGACACGCCGGAGGCCTTGGCCGCTTGCCCGATGTTCATGGCGTCCCTCCTATCGCTGCGCCACCGTGAAGCGGCGCAGCCGCAGCGCGTTACCGAGGACAAACACGCTCGACAGCGCCATGGCGCCAGCCGCGAACACCGGCGACAGCAGCACGCCGAGCGACGGATAGAGCACGCCGGCCGCCACCGGGATCAAGGCGGTGTTGTAGGCGAAGGCCCAGAACAGGTTCTGGCGAATGTTGCCGATGGTCGCCTTGGACAGGGCAATGGCATTCGGCACGCCCTGCAAGTTGCCCGACATCAGCACCACGTCGGCCGCCTCGATGGCGATATCGGTGCCGGTGCCGATGGCCAGGCCGACATCGGCTTCGGCCAGCGCCGGGGCGTCGTTGATGCCGTCGCCGACGAAGGCGAGCTTGCCATAGCGGGCCTTCAGGCGGCGCACCGCCTCGACCTTGCCATCCGGCAGCACCTCGGCGATCACCTCGTCGATGCCGAGGCGGGCGGCGATGGCTTTCGCCGTCAGCGCGTTGTCGCCGGTGATCATTGCTACCTTCAGGCCGAGGTCGTGCAGCGCCTTGATCGCGGCGGGCGTCGCCGCCTTGATCGGGTCGGCGACGGCGATGATCGCCGCCAAATGACCGTCGATCGCCGCATAGAGCGGCGACTTGCCCTCGCCGGCCAAGCGCGTGGCGATGGCCGCGAAGCCGGAAACGTCGAGGCCGAGATTGACCATGTAGCGATCGGCCCCCAGCTCGACGCGCTTCCCGCCGACGGTGGCGGCGACGCCGAGCCCGGTGACCGAGTCAAAGCCCGACACCGCCGGCAGCTCGACGCCCTCGCCGCGCGCCGCCTCGACGATGGCGCGGGCAATCGGGTGCTCGGATTTGGATTCGGCGGCGGCGACCAGTCCGAGCACCGCCGTGCGCTCGAAGCCCGGTGCCAGCTCGAGGTCGGTCAGCGCCGGCTTGCCTTCGGTCAGCGTGCCGGTCTTGTCGACGGCCACCACCTTGGCGTCCTTCAAGAGTTGCAGCGCCTCGCCGCGGCGAAACAGCACGCCGAGTTCGGCGCCACGGCCGGTGCCGACCATGATCGACGTCGGCGTCGCCAGCCCCATGGCGCAGGGGCAGGCGATGATCAGCACGGCCACCGCGTTGACCAGCGCGAAGGTCAGCGGCGAGGTCGGCGCCAACATCAGCCAGACGGCGAAGGTCAGCGCCGCCGCGGCGAACACCGCCGGCACGAACCACAGGGTGATCCGGTCGACCATCGCCTGGATCGGCAGCTTGGAGCCCTGGGCTTCCTCGACCATGCGAATGATCTGCGACAGCACGGTATCGCCGCCGACTGCCGTGGTGCGGAAGGCGAAGGCGCCCGTCTGGTTGACGGTGCCGCCGACCACCTTGCTGCCGGCGGTCTTCGCCACCGGGATCGGCTCGCCGGTGATCATCGATTCATCGACATAGCTGGTCCCGTCGACCACCTCGCCATCAACCGGCACCCGCTCGCCGGGCCTGACCTCGACGATATCGCCGGCCACCACGGTGGCAATGGCAACATCGACCGGCCCGCCATCGCGGCGCACGTGCGCCGTCTTGACCTGCAACTTGACCAGCCGCCGGATCGCCTCGGAGGTCCGCCCCTTGGCACGCGCCTCCAGCAGGCGGCCGAGCAGGATGAGGGTGACGATGACCGCCGCCGCCTCATAGTAGACGTTGAGCGTGCCGGCCGGCAGCAGGCCGGGCGCAAAGGTCGCCACCAGCGAGTAGGCATAGGCGGCCAGCGAACCGACGGCGACCAGCGAGTTCATGTCCGGCGCAAGACGCCAGAGCGCCGGCAGGCCCTTGACGAAGAAGCGCCGGCCGGGGCCGAACATCACCAGGCTCGTCAGCACGAACTGGATGTACCAGCTGCCCTGCATGCCCACGCTGTCGGCGATCAGCATGTGAATGCCGTCAAACAGATGGGCGCCCATTTCCATGACGAACACCGGCGCCGTCAGCGCCGCCGCGATCAGCACGTCGCGTGTCAGGCCCCGGCGTTCGGCGTCCTTCTTCTCGGCCCGCTCGGCGTCCTCGTCGAGGCTGTCGCCGACGGCGGTGGCGCCGATCACCTTCGCCTCATAGCCAGCCGTCTCGACGGCGGTGATCAGCGCCGCCGCCTCGGCCGAGCCCGTGATGGTGGCGCGCTCCGTGGCGAGGTTGACGCTCGCCTCGGCAACGCCCGGCACCGCCTTCAGCGCCCGCTCGACGCGGCCGACGCAGGAGGCGCAGGTCATGCCCTCGACGGCCAGCTCGATGCGGGCGTCCCGTACCGGAGCGACCGGCACCGTGTAGCCGGCCATCTCGACGGCATCGACCAGCGTGGCTCGATCGACCGGCGCGTTGGTGGTGATGCTTGCCCGCTCGGTCGCCAGATTGACGGCGACCGTCTCGACGCCGGGGACGGCCTTCAGCACGCGCTCGACACGGCCGACGCAGGAGGCGCAGGTCATGCCTTCGATGGGCAGCGAGATGGTGCGAACGGGGGCGTTCATGGCCGCTTCCTTGTGTTCCAGACGTTTCATGTCCGGAAGATGGGGCTTCCAACCATGGGAAGGTCAAGCCCTATCTCACATGGGGCGGCAAATAGCTTTGGCAAGCGGGCGGCCGCCGCTTCGCCCTTGACCTTCCAACGCTGGGAAGCCCCATATCCGAGACAGGCAAACATCAAGGAGGCCTCAATGCACCAGTTCACCATCCCCAACATGGCCTGCGGCGGCTGCGCCAGATCGGTCACCAAGGCGCT
>JAGSYU010000185.1 GCA_018262575.1 Pseudomonadota bacterium
CTTCCTGCCCGACAAGGCGATCGATCTTGTCGACGAGGCGGGCTCGCGCCTCCGGATGCAGGTGGATTCCAAGCCGGAAGAACTCGACGAGATCGACCGGCGGGTGATCCAGCTTCGCATCGAGCAGGAGGCGCTGAAGAAGGAAACCGACGTCGCCTCGCGCGACCGGCTGGAGCGGCTCGAGCGTGAGCTTGCCGAACTCGAGCAGGAGTCGGCGGCGCTGACCGGCCGCTGGAAGGCGGAAAAGGACAAGCTCGGCCACGCGGCGGAGCTGAAGCGCCGGCTCGACGAAGCGCGCAACGATCTCGCCGTCGCCCAGCGCAAGGGTGAATATCAGCGGGCCGGCGAGCTTGCCTATGGCGTCATCCCGGGCCTTGAGGGTGAACTGAAGGCGACCGAGGCGGCGGCCGGTCAGGCCAATGGCATGCTGGAGGAGGCGGTGACGCCCGACCACGTGGCGCAGGTCGTCTCCCGCTGGACCGGCGTGCCCGTCGACAAGATGCTGGAGGGCGAGCGCGACAAGCTGCTCAGGATGGAGGACGAACTGGCCAAGCGCGTCATCGGCCAGGCCGAGGCGGTGCATGCCGTGTCGACGGCGGTTCGTCGCGCCCGCGCCGGCCTGCAGGACCCCAACCGTCCCATTGGCTCGTTCATGTTCCTCGGGCCGACCGGCGTCGGCAAGACCGAGCTGACCAAGACGCTCGCCGCCTATCTGTTCGACGACGAGCACGCCATGGTGCGCATCGACATGTCCGAGTACATGGAAAAGCACTCGGTTTCGCGGCTGATCGGCGCGCCCCCGGGCTACGTCGGCTATGACGAGGGCGGCGCTCTCACCGAAGCGGTGCGGCGGCGGCCCTATCAGGTGGTGCTGTTCGACGAGGTCGAGAAGGCGCATCCGGACGTTTTCAACGTGCTGCTGCAGGTGCTCGACGACGGGCGGCTGACCGACGGCCAGGGCCGGACGGTGGACTTCAAGAACACGCTGATCATCCTGACGTCCAACCTCGGTTCGGAGTATCTGGCCAATCAGAAGGAAGGCGAGGACGTCGAAGCGGTGCGCAATGAGGTGATGGGCGTGGTGCGCTCCGCCTTCCGGCCGGAGTTCCTCAACCGGCTCGACGAGATCGTGCTGTTCCATCGCCTGAAGCGCTCGGAGATGGGGGCCATCGTCGACATTCAGCTGCGCCGCCTTGAGGCGTTGCTCGAGGACCGCAAGGTGACGCTGACGCTCGACGACAGCGCCCGGGCCTGGCTCGCCGACAAGGGCTACGATCCGGTCTATGGCGCCCGGCCGCTGAAGCGCGTCATCCAGCGCCAGCTGCAGGACCCGCTCGCCGAGCGCATCCTGGCCGGCCACGTCCGCGACGGCGATACGGTGGCGGTGACCGGCGGCAGCGACCGGCTGCTGTTCTCGGAAATCCGCGACGTGGCGGCGTAAGCGAAGTCTGCGCGAAAATAGTGGGCCGGCCGGGGCAATCCGGCCGGTTTTCTTTTCAGAACGCCATCGTCCACACCGCCGACACCGGCATGGCGATGAGCAGTCCCGGCAGCATGTTGCCGATCGGAAAGGTCTTGATGCCGCAGATGCGGAGGCCGGTGGCCAGCATCATCACGCCGGTGGCCGAGAAGTCGGCGACCATCGCCGGTGTCGTCAGCGGCATCAGGAGCGTGGCACCGAAGGCCAGGGCGAGCTGGATCGCCATTTGCGGGATGGCGATGACGGCGACCGACAGGCCGAGCGTCGTCGCGAAGATGGCGGCGGTCGGCAGATCGAGGAAGGCCTTGGCGATCAGCACGCTCGGATCGTGCGTCATGCCCTCGTTGAGCGCGCCGAAGATGCCGGCGCCGGAGGCGCAGAACAGCACGAGGATGGCGACAAAGCTGTCGATGAAGGCTTCGTGGGAAATGCCACGCGGCGTCTTCGCACCCTTTTCGACCAGCTTTTTGACAAGCCCGCCGGCCAGCGCCAGGCCGCCTTCGATGCGGACGAGTTCTCCGAAAAATGTCCCGAGCACGGTGGCGATCACCATCACCGGCATGTGGGCGACACCGGCGATCAGCACGACGCCCATGGCCATCGACGAGACGCCGAAGGCGAGTGGCATGCCGGTTCTGAGCCGTTCCGGCATGCGATGGGCGATGAGCGCGCCGCCGACAGCGCCGAGGATGATGGCGCCGCCGTTGATGAAGGGTCCGATGATCATGAAGGCCGTTCCGTTTGGGTTGGCCTTCTATACAGCTCCGGCTGGCCGTGGCCAGCCGGTTCACTCCGATTTGATGGTCAGCCCTGTCCGGGCAAGGTCAGGCTTTTCGTTTCCTGCCGCGTTCTGACGAGACTCACGACCACGCCGCCAGCGATCAGCGCGAAGGTGATGCCGAGCGAGATGGTGGCCGGGATCTTGTCGAGGCCGAGCAGCTCGGCGACGAACACCTTGCTGCCGATGAACACCAGCACCAGGGCCAGCGCCGGCTTCAGATAGCGGAAGCGGTGGATCATCGCGGCGAGGGCGAAATAGAGGGCGCGCAGGCCGAGGATGGCGAAGATGTTCGAGGTGTAGATGACGAAGGCGTCGGTGGTGATGGCGAAGATGGCCGGCACCGAGTCGACGGCGAAGACGATGTCGGCCGCCTCGATCAGCACCAGGGCGAGGAACAGCGGCGTCGCATGCAGCGCCAGCCGGCCGCTGCCGGCCAGCGGCTTCTTCACGAAGAAGCGGTCGCCTTCGAGCTGGTCGGTGACGTTGAGGCGGCGGCGCAGGAAGCCGACCAACGGGTT
Organism: Pseudomonadota bacterium; assembly: GCA_018262575.1. GTDB lineage: Bacteria > Pseudomonadota > Alphaproteobacteria > Rhizobiales > Pleomorphomonadaceae > Pleomorphomonas. The sequence goes on from JAGSYU010000185.1 coordinate 2,780, forward strand.
GTTGGCGAGATCATGTTCCTTGTCCTCGGTCACCAGCATCTTGACGCCGGTCAGCACCAGGAAGGCGGCAAACAGGTAGAGGATCCAGTGAAACTCGGCGACCAGCGTCGCGCCGGCACCAATCATGATGCCGCGCAGCACGATGACGCCGAGGATGCCCCAGAACAGCGCCCGGTGCTGGTAGCGGCGGGGGATGGCGAAGAAGGAAAAGATCAGCGCGATGACGAAGATGTTGTCGAGCGCCAGCGTCTTCTCGATGACGAAGCCGGTGAGATAGGCAAGGCCGGCTTCGGCACCAATATGCCACCAGACAAAGCCGCCGAACGACAGGCCGATGGCGATGTAGCCGCTCGACAGGACGAGGCTCTGGCGGATGGAAATCTCCTCCGACTTGCGGTGGAGAACGCCGAGGTCGAAGGCCAGCAGCAGCACGACGAGCGTGAAGAAGGCGAGCCAGAGATAGAGCGGCGTGCCAAGCCAGGAGGTCGCGAGAAAGGTGAGGTCCAAGGTCGTCAACTCTGCCGGCGGAATGCGTCGACAAAGGTCCGACATCGCAGACGCGCCGGCGGCTCTGCCAGAGGGGCCCGGACCTAACGGGTCGGGGCTGAGATGGGGCGCTGGTTCCGATCGTTCAAGGGGAGAATGACCACTGCCTGACGCGGTGTTGTGGCGTTCGGCGCCAAAAGGCGATCTCAGCCGCCGTTTGCCGGGGTGGCGGCACGGGCCGTCTGGCTTTCACCGGCGAGCAGCGTGTCGACGCGGTCACGCTCGGACTGGAAGGCGGCGAGGATGCCGCCGTCGAGCGTGCGGCCTTGCGGCAGCTTGATCCGGAGCGGATCGACCGGCGAGCCGTTGACGTGAACCTCGTAGTGGAGGTGCGGTCCGGTGGACAGGCCCGTCGTGCCGACATAGCCGATCACCTGGCCCTGACGGACGCGCACGCCCTCCTTGATGCCCTTGGCAAAGCCGGTCTGGTGGGCATAGGCGCTGGCGTAGCCGTTGGTGTGCTGGACCTCGATGTAGTTGCCGTAGCCGTTCTTCCAGCGCGCATAGGTGACGATGCCGTCGCCGGCCGCCATGATCGGCGTGCCACGGGGGGCCGACCAGTCGACGCCGGTGTGCATGCGGGTGACGCCCAACAGCGGATGGTTGCGGGCGCCGAAGCCCGACCGGAAGGTACCGCCCGACATCGGCTTGCGCATCAGGAACTTCTTGGCGCTCTTGCCGGTGTCGTCATAGTAGTCGATCGAGCTGTCGTCCGGCGCCCGATAGCGGTAGAAGCGCCGCTCCTTGCCGCCGAGGATGATCGAGGTGAAGACGATCTCGCCGTTGTCGGTCTCCTCGCCGTCGTCGCCGAGCGTATAGACCATCTGGAAGCTGTCGCCCGGCTGGATGCGGGTGTTGAAGTCGAGGTCGAAAGAGAAGACGCGCACCAGCTCGTCGATGAGCGGCGGCGGTACGCCGTTCTTGAGGGATGTCTCGTAAAGGCTCTCGTATAGGCGCGGCCGCGGGCTGTTCTCGTCGCTCTGGGCGCCAGCGCTGGCCTGTTCGGTGGCGGGCGGCTCGTCGACGGAGATATAGGCGCCGTCATCGGAAAGACCGACCGAGCCGAGGTGGCCGCCGTCGCGATAGACCGAGACGAGGATCGGCCTGTAGCGCGCCGTCTCGTCGTCGGGGTCGGGTGCCAGGCGGATGTGGACTTCGTCGCCGATCTTCAGCAGACGCAGTCGATCGGCCTTGTGGAAGGCGAGCACGATGTCGCCGGCCTCGTCGTCGGTCGCTTCGTTGTCGGTCAGCAGTTGCTCGAGCGGCTCGTCGGCTTCGACGGCGACCCGGCGGTCCTCGAAGGCATTGCCGGTGCCGGGCGACGCCGTTTCGGCGGTGGTCGTCGGCACGAAGGAGACGTTCTCGGGAATGATGCGGACGCCGAACTGGTCGAGCGACGACGGCTCGGCGAAACCGAAATCGAAGCGCGACTGGTCGACCGGCGACAGCGAGGCGGTCTTGACGTTGGTGCCGTTGAGGAAGCTCGCCGCTTCGCGCACGATCCGCTCCGTCTGGGCGATGTCGAGCGGAATGGACGCCTCAAGGGTCGGGTCGTTCACCGGGAAGTCGGTGACCTTCAGCATCATGTCGCTCTCGACGGCGGCGCCGTAGAGCTTCGCCTCGCCGCCCTCCGGGCTGCCGGCGTTGGCGTCGGCGAAGATGCGGATGGGATTGTAAGGCGGAATGGGGTCGGTGATGTCGGCCATGTCCGAGACGAGGGCGGTCGACACCTTGGCAAATGGCTTCAGGCGGATGATGTCGTGCTCGCCGTCCTTGGCGATGGTCGACACCTTGAGGATCTGACGGGCCGGCTCGAGGCTGGCTTCCTGGACGGGAAAGTCGCTTTTGGCGATCAGCTCGTTATCAGGCGTCGGCACGACGACGGCCGAGCGGGTGACGGTGCCCGAGGGTTCGGCGATGGTCTCGCGGCCATCGAAGGCGGCATAGAGCGCGCCCCCCATCAGAAAGGTCGAGGCAAAGGTGGCCAGGACCGTGCCGGTCAGCCAGCGGATCGATACGCCGCGCCGGTCCGGAAGGCCGCGCGCACCGGAGGTCAAGAGCGGCGGCAGGTCGCCGAGCTCGACTGGATCGGTCCGGTGCTGGGAGCGCGCGGCATTCATGGATGGTGTCTTGCTTCCGCCCGTTGATATGGTGGAGCGCTTGTCGGGGTCCGCGGTCATGCCGGCGAACCCGGGCGCCTTCCTTGAATTTGGTGGTGACTTTGCCGCCCGCTGTTGCGGCTTGTCAATCTCGGCTCCACCGGAGGTGCTGCTTCTCCGAGGAAAAGCGTCGGCCATCTATTCCCGTCGGTGAAAAATGGGGCGGGAGTTGGGCGCCGGGCGTCAGAAGCGGGCGCAAAGGCGGCGTTATCCGACCTGGCGAAAATTGAGGCACATAAAACTTCGCCGAAATTGTCGGCAACTTACCCGGCTTTGATCGATTGGGGCCAAAAATGTCCCGGAAATCAGCCGAAAGTCGACTATCCCTGGCCGAAAACGCGTGTCACAAGACCGTGTTGACAGCCCGAACCATCCTCCCTATAACCCCGTTCATCGACGGCGGCGCTGCAGCGACGTAGTGCCGGCGGTGTTCTGTTGCCGGGTCCTGGCGGTTTGGTTGGGGTCGTCTGGCGGTGGATTTGAGGGGCTTTGTTCCCCTCCGTTCTTTGACAAGTGAATGGGAAGAAAGAGAAACGTGGCCGGCGTTCAGGGCATTCGGCGTTGAGAGGTCCTTTCGAGGATTTGTCGATGCTAAGAAGAGCTAAGAACCGGAAGACACGTTTCTCGAAAAAGGCTTTTGTCTGGCTTTGCCTGTGAGGGTAGGGTTTCAGATAGAAGACCTCGTCGAGTGAACTTGTGATTTCGGGAAAGAACTCTTGAACATGAGAGTTTGATCCTGGCTCAGAACGAACGCTGGCGGCAGGCTTAACACA
>JAGSYU010000066.1 GCA_018262575.1 Pseudomonadota bacterium
GGCGCGATCGTGTCCCTTGGCGTGGTGTAGCTGGCGCTGTTGGTCACCGTTGCGATCGGCTCGGGCCTGCTTGATCAGTTTGCTACTGCCGGCAAGCTGACGAAGGGATCATTGCCCATCTGCGCGATGGTTTCCAGCGTCATGTATCTGGCGCGTTGGACAGCCCATTCGTCGTTCTGTTCCATAAGCAAGGCCCCGACCAGACGAACGATGGCTTGGTCGTTTGGGAAGATGCCGACCACTTCGGTGCGCCGCTTGATCTCGCCGTTCAGGCGCTCGATCGGGTTGGGGCTATGCAGCTTCGCCCGATGTTCCTTCGGGAAAGCCATGTAGGCCAGCACATCCTCTTCGGCATCCTCCATGATGGTGGCCAGTTTCGGAACCTTGGGGCGAATCTGATCGGCGACGGCACGCCATTGGGTACTGGCGGCCTCGGCGGTCCCCGAAGATGGCCACCACCCGCAACCCGGCGCCGTCTTCAGGATCGGAACGATCTCACTCTCCCACACGCCTGCCAGTGGATCGGGGCGGCGGCGATCATGGTCGATGCGGTGGCCGTTCGACGCGCTGAAGCCGGACTTGGCCGAAGCGATCGGTGCCTTGCCGGCCTTACCGATTGCAACCCGCTGCACTGGGCATCGCGACTCATTTCTGAGTGCCAAATCTGGCTCCGGTGCAGACGGTGACGATCATGCCGTCTTCGTAGCTTCTACGCCGCCTTTGTCGCCGGAGTATGGCGGACCGCTTCCCGTTCGGCGACAACTGTGGTGGAACATCAATGATCCACGCACCGGTATGCGCGCCGTCACGGACACGCGGGGCCACATCGGAGCGCTGAAAAGCCAGACGAGCGCCAATCTTCGACGCTGGCAATTCTGTTCGAGGGATGTGGCGAACATAGTCCACACCGCACCCCAGCATTCGGGCGACATTCTCGACAACGAGGAAGTTAGGACCGAGGCCGCCGGGTGAGTCGACAAAGCCGTATGGATTGGCGCGCCTGTCAGCTTCATATCTTGCCACCACAGGGCAGCTGATGCGGTCGAGCAAGCTCCGGAGTCTGAGCCAATTGCACGTCCCAGTTCGTCTGGCGGGATGGAAACCGCGCGACGATACTCACCTTTGTGATTGACCGACGGTATACTGTATGCGATCATACTGATCGTAGTTACCCGCACACGAGTGGCGAGATCGCCGATCAGGAGCAGCAGAGATGTCCCAGCAGCCGATGAATCCCGACGAACTGCGCACGGCGCTTGAGACCGCAATTCGGGGGAAAAGCGCGAATAAGGCGCCGTTTTCCATTGCATGGGCGAGCGGTCAGCTGAGCCGTGCACACTTGGCGCGATGGGCCGAGAACCACTACCACTACGTCGGCCCATTCGCGGACTACCTAGCCTGCATCTACGCCCGCATGCCGGATCGGTATACTGAAGCCAAGGATTTCCTGCTCCAGAACATGTTCGAAGAGGAAATCGGCGGTGACCGTCACACCGATCTCCTGATCCGCTTCGCCGAGGCGTGCGGCACAACGCGCGAGCGGGTGGAAGATCCCGACAACATGACCGCCACGACGCGCGGCCTGCAGAGCTGGTGCTATTCGGTCGCCATGCGCGAAGACCCGATCGTGGCGGTTGCCGGTCTCGTTGTCGGTCTGGAATCGCAGGTACCGTCGATCTACCGCAAGCAAACCCCGACTTTGCGCAGCAAATATGGCTTTACCGACGAGGAGGTGGAGTTCTTCGATCTGCACATCGTGTCCGACGAGATCCACGGCGAACGTGGGTACCAGATCGTGCTGGAGCACGCCCGAACAGTCGAGCTGCAGCAGCGCTGCCTCAAGATTTGCGAGATTGGCGCCCAGATGCGCCTCCTCTACACCACCGCGCTCTATTGGGACTATGTTGCCAAGGACATCCCGATGTCGGAGATCGAGGCGATTGGCGGCGGCGTTCCGCGGGACGAACGGCACTTGGTTCAGGCCTGACGCGTGCCCAAGGTCACGCTCCACAAAGGCGGCGCTGTATTCGAGGACGAGGTCGCCGACAACAGCAACCTCGTCGTGCGAGCCGGCATTCGGAAGTTTCCCTATCCCAACTTGGCCTACCGTTGCGGCATGGGCAAGTGCGCCACCTGTTCGAGCCGCATTCTGAGCGGAGCCGAGCATCTTCCTCCGCCGAACTGGAAGGAGAAGAAGATGCTTGGCGAGCGCCTGGAGGACGGGTACCGGCTGATCTGCCAGCTCTGGATTACCCACGACCTGGAGCTGGCTCAGGACGAGTGACACCGGCACGTGATCACCTCCATGGCATGTGGGTAATCAGGTTTCGGTTCCGCAAACGCGCTAGAGCATCCGTCGGTCCGGCCGCCTCGACCTGCCCGAAAGGGGATGCTCAAACACATCACTCTGGGGCATTCGCCCGTTGGCGGTCGTTTCGATCCGGCCGTCGAATGCTCGATGCCGATTTCATTCCGGCTGGGCGGGCATGCGCCCTTCAAGTTGCTCCGATTCGAGCCGCTTGGCCAAAGTTCACCACATGGCGCAGACGGCCATCCCGGCGCGCGCCGGCTCCATTTCTCGAAGGACAGACCGATGTATGTACTTCTGACGACCAAGCCCGGAGAATTCAGGACGGAGATCACCGACGGCCTCGTGGCAGTGGAGTCCTACGACTACGTATTCTATGGCCGCAAGCGCGCCCGCTTCACCATCGCCGAGCTGGCGGGCCCAACGCGTATCCGCATCGTCGAGGACGAGCCGCCGCAGATCGTCAACGAGGTGCCGAACAAGCTGTTCGAAAGCTTCGACACGCTGGAGGCGGCCCGCGACGAGCTCGGGACGCTGACGCGCTTTGGCAGCATGGACATCCGACTTGAAAAGGTCTGAGCCAGCCGCTGCCGCCCATCGCTGAGCAGAACGAATTTCATGATTACCATCACTTTTTTGACCAATGACGCCAAGGTGGTGTCAGCGAACGAGGACAGCAATCTCCTCAGGGTGTCGTTGCGCGAACAGGGCGGCATCCCGTTCAAGTGCGGCGGCGGCATCTGCGGAACCTGTCGGTGCCGGATCGAACGGGGCATTGAGCATACCGACAAGGTCAAGCCCAAGGAGCGCAAGCATCTCTCCGACGAGGAGATCGCACAGGGTTATCGCATGGCCTGCCAGACCTTCGTCGCCGGCGACGTCAGCGTCTCGTGGATTCCGTTGGACCAGCGCAAGCCGCTCCGTACCGCCTGAATCCAACGCACTCTCGCCTTCCATATTCAGCCAAGCATCGAGGACCATCTCCAGCATGACGTCCCCCCACCACAACTACATCGGCGGCATTTGGTGCCCGGCGGCGTCCGGAGCGATGTTCGATGATCGCAATCCGGCGGATATTGGCGATCTCGTCGGCGCCTTCCCCGATTCGGCGGAAGCCGATGTCACCTCGGCGATCCCTGCTGTCCGTGCGGCGTATCCCGCCTGGGCGTCTGCCTCGGCCGAGACCCGCGCCGACGTATTGTTTCGTGCCGCCGAACTGATGGCGGTGCGGGCCGACGGCATCGCCGCCGAACTGACTCGCGAGGAGGGCAAGACCCTCCAGGAGGCGCGAAACGAGGCCCGGCGCATCGCCGCCAACCTCCGGCTTTATGCCGGAGAAGCGCTTCGCCTCAACGGCGAGACCTATCCGGCCGGGGCGCAGCAGTTCGTGCTGTCGATCCGCGAGCCGGTCGGAGTCGTCGGGGTGATCACGCCGTGGAACTTTCCGCTGTCGATGGCAGCGCGCAAGATTGCTCCGGCACTTGCGGCCGGCAACGGCGTCGTATTCAAGCCATCCGAAATCACGCCGCTGATGGGGCAGCGACTTGTCGAGGTGCTGCTCGACGCTGGCTTGCCTTCCGGCGTGATCGCGCTGGTCCAGGGGCGCGGCCCGGTGGTCGGCAGGGCGCTGACCAGCAGTATTGGCATCGACGCGGTGACCTTTACCGGCTCGTTCGCCGTCGGGCGCGAGATCGCCCGCACGCTTTCGACCGACGTGCGCGGCCAGCTCGAGATGGGTGGCAAGAACGCCACCGTCATCCTCGCCGACGCCGACATCGAAAAGGCGGCGGCCATCGTCGAGCGCGGCGCATTCGGCCTGACCGGCCAGGCCTGCACCGGGACCAGCCGCGTGCTCGTCGCCCGCCCGCTCTATGACGCTCTGGTCGACCGACTTGCCGCCATCGCAACGAAGATCGTGGTTGGGCCCGGCTCGCAAGAAGGCGTCGGTATGGGGCCGCTCGCGACCACCGCCCAGTACGACAAGGTGCTCGGCTATATCGATATCGCCAGGGATGAGGGGGGCCGCATCGTCGCCGGTGGCCGGTCGCTGCGCAACGGCGCGCTTGCCGCTGGCAACTTCGTCAGTCCCACCGTTGTCGCCGACCTGCCGCATTCGAGCCGCCTGCTGCGCGAGGAGATATTCGGCCCGGTGATCGCCGTGCGCGCCGTCGACGATCTCGACGAGGCGATCGCCATCGCCGACGACACCGAATACGGGCTGGCGGTATCGCTGGTGACCTCGCATCTGCCCTCTGTACTGACTTTCGCGCAGAAGACGCAGCACGGCATCGTCAAGGTCAACAGTCCGACCACGGGCGTGGCGCTCAATGCTCCCTTCGGCGGTTTCAAGCACTCGAGCAACCAGGCCGCCAAGGAGCAGGGCGGCGCCACGGTGATGGACTTCTATACCCGCATCAAGACCATCTATCTTGGCGCCTGACATGATGGGTAACCTCATGTCCGCCGCCACCGCGCTCACCGTGCCGCACTACGCGGGAATGGCGGTGGTGGTGTTTGCCGCCGCCCTGCTGCAGGGGATGGGGGGTGTGGGCTTTGCCATGGTGTCGGCACCGCTGTCGCTCTTGTTCTTTCCTGAACTTGCCCCTGGTCCGCTGCTGCTGCTTGGTGCCGCACTGGCCGCGTTGGGGGCGGTCCGCGAATGGCAGGCCATCGACTGGCCCGACACGGCAGCGCTGATGAGCGGGCGCCTGGTAGGCTCCTTTGCCGCCGGGGCGTTGCTCGTGGTGCTTCCGGCGGACGGCTTTGCCATTCTGTTCGCCGTGATCATTCTTGTCGGGGTGGGCTTCAGTTTTGCCGGTTGGCGCGTCAAGGCAACCCGGCCGGCCATGGTCGTCGCCGGTGTTGCATCTGGTCTGATGGGGACGATCACCTCCTCCGGGGCGCCGCCGATCGCCATCGTGATGCAGAACATGCCCGCGGCCCGGCTGCGCGCTACCGTATCCAGCTTCTTCGTTCTCGGCGCCCTGTTGTCGCTGGGGATTCTCTATTCGGTTGGCCGTTTCGGCATGACCGAATGCGGCCTGGGTCTCATTCTGGCGCCGGCGATGATGCTCGGCTTTCTGGCTTCGGGGCCAGCCAAAGGACACCTGTCGCAAGCCCATCTGCGCATCGGCCTACTCCTGATGTCGGCGACGGGGGCTATCGCCATCCTGCTCAGGACTCTGGTGGCGCTTGTCGCCTGAAAAATAGCCTGCTGATCGAACGGATCCCCTGCATGCTGACGATCACAGACGAGATGATTGCCGAGGCGATTGGCTTTGCCGACGCCGAAGAGATACTCACCGCCGCCTTTTCTGATTTCGGCGACGGGCGGGCGGCAATGCAGCCGCGCGTGCGCTGCGAGGTTGGCGGCGTCAAGCTATCGACCCTCGGTGCCGTCATTCCGGCCCAGGGTGTACTCGGCGCCAAGGTCTACTCCACCATCGCCGGCCGATTCAGCTTCGCCATCCTGCTGTTTTCCGCCGATGGTGGCGAGCTTCTCGCCTGCCTGTCGGCGGGCGAGATCACCCGCCTCAGGACGGCGGCGACCTCGGCGATCGCCATCAGGCACCTGGTGGCGTCGCAACCTCGCTGCCTTACCGTCTTCGGCACCGGCACGCTGGGCAGGGCGCACGTCGAATATCTGGCGACCGCCCTTCCTCTGGAAGAAATCGTACTCTGCAGCCGGAGCCGAAGCGACGAAATCCGCGCTGCAATGGAGGCGATGGTTGGCAAGCCGGTCCGCTTTGCCGATCCAGAAGCCGCTGTGGAGGGTGCCGACGTCGTTGTCACCGCGTCGCGCTCGGCGACCCCGCTGGTATCAGGGGCATGCTTCAAGACGGGCGCCGTCATCGCCGCCGTTGGGTCGTCGCTACCCCACACGCGCGAACTCGACGATACTGCGGTGAGGCGAGCCGGCATCGTCGCAGTCGAATGGCGCGAACAGAGCTTCGAGGAGGCGGGCGACCTCCGCTTGGCCGATCCGGCGGCGCTTGCCGGCAAGGTGGCCGAACTCGGCGAAGTGATCGTTGGCACCGCCGCGCCGCGACCCGGCCCCGGCGACCTCCGTATATTCAAGAGCGTCGGCGTCGGGCTCGAGGATATCGCCGTCGCCGGCCTCGCCTACCGACGGATCACCGGCCACTGACCGGGACTTCAGACGTCCTGCTTCATCTGGGCGGCGTTGTAGACGTGGCGGGCGGCCAGCAGCGCGGCCAGCTCGGAGTCACCGTCGATGACGGCCCGCAGGATGGCGGCATGCTCCTGCCAGTTTTCGCGAGCGCGCAGCTGGCTCGTCGGCGCAAACAGCATTGCAGTGCGATCGCGCAGGGAGCGCATCATGTCGGTCAGCACCGAATTGCCTCCGACATCGGCGAGCGCCTCGTGGAAACGGTCGTTCTGGCGGATGAAATCCTGCCGACTTCCTGTTTCGGTGATCTTGCCGCCTTCGTCCAGCACCAGTTGGAGACGGGCGATCTGTTCAGGGTCGTGCCGCCGCGCCGCCAGGCGGGCATTGAGGGCCTCGAGTGTAGCGCGAACCTCGATCATGTCGCGTTTCTGGTCATCGGTGACGGCGGTCACCGATGCGCCTCGTCTCGGCTCGATGGTCACGAGGCCCTCGGCGGCAAGCTCCCGCAACGCTTCGCGCACCGGCATGCGGGAGACACCGAGTTCCTCCGACAGCTTGCCTTCCACCAGACGCGAACCGATGGAAAACTCGCCGCTCGTGATCCGGTCCCGTATCGCTGCCGCCACCAGTTTGGCGAGCGGCGTATGGGTGGCACCCAGCAGCTGCTCAATCTCGATCGTTTTATCCATCCCGCACGGTTCCTCGAATATAGTATACTTATACCCTATCCATTTGGACGAACCTAGTGCGCGACACCGGAAACTTGTCCGCTAACCTCGACAAAATGGCGATGAGCCGGCGTGACGAGCCAGGGCAATCAGAAGATGCGCCTCGACTGCCCGATCCAGGCCCAGGTACTCTTGGGGATCAAACCTTGCCGTTCTGGAACACGAAAGCGTCGGTATAGATGTGGTTGACGCTTGCGCCTTCGGCGATGAGAAGAGCCCGCGCCGACGTCACCATGAGCGGCGAGCCACAGAGATAGGCGGCCACTTCGGAGAGGTCGTCGATGTCGGCCACGGCGGCCTCCTGGACGTGACCGCGCCGGCCGCTCCAGCGAGTGGACGCCCGCGACAGCACCGGCACATAGGTGAAGTCGGCATCGGTTTCGGTCAACCGGCGGAATTCCGCATCGAGATAGAGATCGGCCTCAGTGCGACCGCCCCAGTAGAGCGCAACCGGTGGGTGGCCTGGCTCCGACAGGACGCTCTGCACGATCGCTCGCATCGGCGCGATGCCGGTTCCGGTCGCCAGCATCAGCAGTGGACGAAAATCCTCCGGACGGTAGTGGAAGATACCGCGCGGGAGTTCAACCGCGAGGCGGTCGCCAGCGGCAAGACGGGGCAGCAGCCCGTCGGTGAAACGTCCGCCGGCAATGGTGCGGACATGGAGTTCGACGGCATTGCCGTCGGGCAAAGCGGCCAGCGAAAAGCTGCGCCGCGCCTCACCGTCGAGCAGGATGTCGAGATACTGGCCCGGCCTGTAATCCTCGGCGACCGGCTCGGGCAATTCGAGCAGCAGCCGGGTCACGCCGTCGCACAGCGGTTCCGCCATCCGGATCAAGGCGTTGTGGCGCGCCGGCGCGCCGTAGACCGGTGGTAGCACGGTGGCGTCGATCGTCACGTCGCCGACCGGTCGTGCGCTGCAGGCCAGTCCAATGCCCGCCTCGACGTCCTCCGGCATCAGCCCGAAGGGCGGTTCGGCATAATCGACCTCACCATCGAGCAGGTTGAAGCGGCAGGCGCCGCAGGTCCCGCCCTTGCAATCGTGCGCGAGATTGACGCCGGCCTTGAGGGCCGCGCTCAGGATGGTCTCGCCGCTTTCGACGAAGAACACGTCTCCGGTTTCGTCCAGTGTCACCCGATCGCCGACAGATTCGTTGACACTGGCATGAGGGTCAGTCTGCAACTGCGACATTTCGGCTCTCCGTGATGCCATCATTTCTTGATGTCGGCCGATACAAGGACGTCGTAGCCCTCGGGTTCCAGCAGTTCCTTGAGGGCGGCCAGCGCGGCGACGCCGCACTTGGTGTCTTGCTCGCCGTTGCCGCCGGAGAGGCCGACGCCGCCGATAACCTCGCCGTCGACGACCACCGGATAACCGCCGACGAACACCGCGAATTTGCCCTCGAAGCTCCACTGGATGCCGAAGGCTTCGTTGCCCGGAAGCGCCGGTCCGTTGGGGAGCTGGTTGAACAGGTGCGTCGAACGCTTGTGCCCGGCGGCCGTGAAGGCCTTGTTCCAGGCGATCTGTGGTCCGGTGACACGGCCGCCATCCATGCGCTCAAGCACAATCGGAAAGCCGCCCTCGTCGGTGATGCATACTGTTTCGGCAACACCGATTTCCTCGGCTTTGCGGATAGCTGCGGCAATCATGTGGGCGGCTTCACGGCGTTCGAGCTTGATTGTCTTCTTCACGGCAACGATCCTTGGAAGTAGGCACCGGCGAGGCCTTGCGTCGATGGTAGTGAATACAATATACCAACATTACCGCACGTAAAAGCCCTTATGTCGCGACGAACAGAGGATGGCAGCCGAGCATGCCGATCGAGCGACGGGACGACGGAACAGTCTATATCAACGCTTGATTTCGACTGCGGTTTCGGCCGTACGGAAACCCGGGCAGCTGTTTCAGCGTTGCCAATGACGTGGAACTACGGGCTCAATATTCTGAGGTTTCGTTTGGATTGTATCCAAAATGCAGATCAGGAGCATGTGATGACGACGACGGCGATGATGGACATGCATTCTGACCGCGCCATGGTGGCGACCGGACATCCCGCGGCGGCGCGGGCGGCGGTCGAGGTGCTCGCGGAAGGCGGTAGCGCCGTCGACGCGGCGATCGCCGCCGACGCGCTGCTCGGCTTGGTCGAGCCGATGGCGACGGGGATTGGCGGCGACCTTCTCGCGATGCTGGTCGAGCCGGACGGCGCGGCTCACACCTACAACGGCACCGGCCGGGCGCCGATGGCGCTTGCCGTCAGCATGGTGGAGGCGTTGCCGGGGCGGCGGATCTCCGAGCGCCATCCGTTGTCGACAACGGTACCCGGCGTGGTGCGCGGCTGGCGTGACCTGCACGACCGTTATGGCCGTCTGCCGTGGGCCCGGCTGTTCCGACCGGCCATCGAACTCGCGCGCACGGGATTTGCCGTCGCCCAGATCGCCGCCCGCGAATGGCAGCTGTTTCAGCCGGTGATCGCAGCCGATCCGGTGAGCGCCGCCCTCTATCGGGCATCGCAAGTGCCCAAGGCTGGTGAAAGGTTTGTCAATCTGGATCTGGCCGCCGTGCTGGAAGCCGTGGCTTTCGACGGGCCTGACGCCTTCTATCTCGGTCGCCCGGCGCAGGCCGCCGCTGAGGCAAGCCGGGCTCGGGGAGGCGTTCTCGCGCCTGATGATTTCGCCCTCCATCACGGCAACTTCGACCGGCCGCTTTCGGCGCAGTTTCGTGGGTTGACGGTTCTCGAATGTCCGCCCAACACCCATGGTCTGGCGGTGCTGGAGGCACTTGAACGGCTTGAGGGGCGTGACCTCGATCGGGCCGATCCGCGGACAACGCTTGCCATGGTGGAGGCAATGCAAGCGGGCATGACGCGTGCAGCCGAAGTGGTCGCCGATCCGGCCGGTAATACCGTCTGCACCGTCGTCGTCGACGAGAGCGGACTGGCGGTGACGCTGATGACTTCGGTGTTCAAGCGCTTCGGGTCGGGCATCGGTGTGCCGGGCTGCGGCTTCGTGCTGCAGAACCGCGCGTCGGGCTTCGCCCAGCCGGGGCACATCAACGGCCCGGGTCCCGGCAAGCGGGCCTATCACACCGTGATCCCCGCCGCGGCGTTGAAGGACGGCGGGTTCCATGCCGGCTTTGGCGTCGTCGGCGGTGCCATGCAGCCACAGGGCCACCTTCAGCTGCTGGTGCGCCTCGCCGTCTGGGGAGAGCCGCTACAGGCGGCGATTGATGCTCCCCGCTGGCGTCTCGAAGGTGGTGCACTGGCGATCGAGAACGGAACCGATCCTGCCATCTCTGAATGCCTGCGGTCGGCTGGATATGCGCCGCCCTCGAGCGGCGAACTTGGCGGCCGCTCCGACTTCGGCGGTGCCCAGGTCGTGCTTCGGGCCGCCGATGGTTCTCTTCGCGGCGGTTCCGACCGTCGCAAGGATGGCATGGCGCTCGGTCTCTAGCAGTGGGATCTTACGGCGATCGGTTCGTCTGAAGCGATCAAAGCGGCGGCGGTTTCCGGTCCGATACTGGACGATCGGCAAAACGCGGCATCTCGCCCACCTCCTCCTGAGGGAGACGGGTCCGCGCCTTTCCGACGACAGGCTGACGTCACTTGTGCCAGCAGGCCACCCAGTGCCCGGGCGATCGCTCGGTGAGTCTGGGAACTTCGATCGAGCATCGTTGGTCGGCCAGCGGACAACGACCGTGAAAATGGCATCCCGACGGCCAATGCGCGACATCGGGAATGTCGCCGCGATAGACGAGACGCTTGCGCGCACGCTGCGTCGCCGGATGCGGGACGGGAACCGCCGACAGCAGCGCCTCGGTGTAGGGGTGGCATGGTGACCGGTACAGCGTCTCCCGGTCTGCAATCTCCACCATGCGGCCAGAATAGAGGATCGCCACCCGGTGCGAGATATGGCGCACGACACTGAGATCGTGGGCGATGAACAGGTAGCTGATTCCGAGTTCCTGCTGGAGATCCTGCAGCAGGTTGACGACCTGCGCCCGCACTGAAACGTCGAGCGCCGACACCGGCTCGTCGGCGACGATGAAATCCGGTTTCAATGCCAACGCTCTGGCGATGCCGATACGCTGGCGCTGACCGCCGCTGAAGGCGTAAGGCAGCCGGTCGTGGGCGTCCTTCGGCAGGCCGACGAGGCGCAGCAGTTCGCCGATCTCCTCGCGCCCCTCCTCGGCCTTGCGAATAAGGCCGTGGACGATCAGCGGCTCGGCGACGATGTCGAGCACCCGCATGCGTGGATTGAGGCTGGCATAGGGGTCCTGGAAGATAAGTTGCATCTCACGTCTTGTTTGGCGCAGCGCTTCGCCCTTGAGGTCGGTGATGTCCCGCCCCTTGAAGAAAATGCGCCCTTCCGACGCCTCGAGGCGGCGCAGCACCGCCCGCCCGATGGTCGACTTGCCAGATCCGGATTCTCCGACGAGACCCAGAGTTTCGCCCGGAAAAACGTCAAACGACACCCCTTTGAGGGCCGAGATCTTGCGCATCCGCCCCCAGAATCCGGGGGTGCTGGCTTCATAGTCGACGCCGAGATCGCGGACGCGCAGAATCGGGCGTACGTCTGGAAGCTCCGACGGAGACGTCCTGACTTCGGCGGCGATATGGCCGGTCGGAGCCGGCCAGGCAGGGGTACCTGACCGCCAGCAGGCGACCGACTTGCCGGGCAAGGTGGTGACCAGAGGAGGCTCAATTTCGCAGTCCGGGCCGGCGACCGGGCAGCGCGGACGAAAGGCGCAGCCGGCCGGTGGTACAAGCATGTTGGGCGGCGACCCGTCGATGGCCGTCAACCGCTCGGTACGATCGTCGAGCCGGGGAGTCGAGCGGATCAGGCCCTGCGTGTAGGGGTGTTCGGGGCGTTCGAAGATCTCGTCGGCAAAACCGGTCTCGACAATGCGGCCGGCATACATCACCGCGATGCGGTCGCACAGGCCGGCGACGACACCGAGATCGTGGGTGATCATCAGCACCGACAGCTTCAGCGTCTCCTGAAGTCCGGCAATCAGTTCCAGCACCTGAGCCTGGATGGTGACGTCGAGGGCCGTGGTCGGTTCGTCGGCGATAAGCAGCTTGGGTTCGCAGGCGATTGCCATGGCGATCATGACGCGCTGGCGCATGCCGCCCGAGAGCTCGTGCGGATATTGCGCCGCGCGTCGCGGTGGCGCCGGGATGCCGACTGCCTCGAGCAGTTCGAGCACGCGGATGCGCGCCTCCTCGTCGCCCATGCCGAGATGCCGCGTCAGAACCTCGGCGATCTGGGTGCCGACTTTCATCAGCGGATTGAGCGAGGTCATCGGATCCTGGAACACCAGGGCGATCTCCTTGCCGCGCACGCCGCGTCCATCGCCCTTCGGATCGTCGACCAGCGATTGGCCCATCCAGCGGATATCGCCCCTGGCAATGCGTCCGGGAACGTCGATGAGTCCCATGACCGCCTGCGCGGTGACACTCTTGCCCGATCCACTTTCGCCGACGATCGCCAGCGTCTCGCCGCGACCGATCTTGAGGTCGACACCGCGCAAACCGCGCACGACGCCGCGACGGGTGTCGAACTCGACCTCAAGTCCGTCGATCTCGAGCAGTGGCGCTTCGTTTCTCATGTCCATCGTCGGCTCCTCAACGGCTGCGGCGCCGACGGCGTCGCTCAGCTGCCATGGCACGGGCAAATCGCTTTTCGCGTTCCTGGGGATCGGTGGTGACCCGGAGCCAGTTGGCAAACAGGTTGATGGCAAGCACCGTGGCGGCGATGGCCAGTCCGGGGAAGGTCACCAGCCACCAGGCAACGAAGACGTAATCGCGCCCGTTGGCGACATCGAGCCCCCAACTGGTGGCCGGCGGCTGGATGCCGAGGCCCAGGAACGACATCGCAGCTTCCGCGAGCATGATGTTGGTGAACTCAAGGATGCCCAGCGTGATGAGCGGCGATGTGAGGTTGGGCAGCACGTGCCGGAAGATGACGCGTCCGGCGGTGCAGCCGATCATTTCGGCAGCCTCGACATAGGGGGACTGACGAACGCCGAGCACGATGGCGCGCACCATGCGGGCGTAGATCATCCAGTTCGTGCAGGCGAGGACGACGATCAACGTCCCCATTCCGGGGCCGACTACGGAGATGACGAGAAGGATGAGCAGAAGGCCGGGAAAGGCGACCTGGACGTCCACCAGCCGCATGATCATCGCTTCGACGCGACCACCGTTGAAACCGGCGAGGAGGCCCAGGACCACGCCGAAACTCCCGGCCAGCGTCACTACCGAAACACCGACCAGAAGCGACGCCCGCGAACCATAAAGCACGCGCGACAGCACGTCGCGACCGAGCTGATCGGTACCGAGCAGATGCTCGAGGTTGCCGCGGGGCAACCATGCGGGCGGCGTCAGGCGGCTTGCGATGGATTGAGCGGCCGGATCGTAGGGCGCGATCCAAGGAGCCAGCAACGCCGCCAGCAGCAACAGCACGATGACTGAAAGGCCGGCGACCGCGGCCTTGTCGTTCCACAGTTCCGCCAGCAGGGCTGCGAATGGCCACGGTTTGCGGACAGCGCCCGCAGGACTAGCGAGGGAGGTCATGCCAGGTTGATCCTCGGATCGATGAGTTTCTGTGCTACGTCGAGGCCGACATTGATCGCGACGATCAAGACGGCGACGGTGAAGACGATGGCCTGAAGCAGGAACAGGTCGCTGCGCTGGATGGCTTGCAGGGCGGTAAGACCAAGGCCGGGCCAGGCGAACACGGTCTCGACCACCACGGTGTAGCCGGCAAGACCGCTGATGAATTCCCACCCGGCAAGCGTGATGAAGGCGGACAGAATGTTGCGCAGAGCATGGCCGATCATCACTTGGCGGAAGTCGAGCCCCTTGGCACGGGCGGTCCGGATGTACTGTTGGTTGAGTTCATCGATCATGCTCGAGCGCGCCAGCATCATCAGTCGGGCGAGCGAGGGGATGCCGAGGGTGACGGCTGGAAGGACATAGTGGGCCAGCGAACCGCCGCCGGACGTCGGCAGTACCTTGAAGATGACGGCGAACACGAGGATCAACAGCAGTCCGAGCCAGAATTGCGGCAGCGAAAGGCCGAACAGGCCGCCGAAGACTGTGACGCGATCGGCGATGCCGCCCGGCCTGAGGGCGGCGATGGCACCGAGTGGCAGCGCCAGCATAATGGCGCAGCCCAGGCTGCAGGTGATCAGCAACAAGGTGTTGGGAAGCCGCTCGAACACCACCTCCATCGCCGGTCGGCGTTGCCACAGGCTGTCACCGAAGTCGAAGCGGATCAGGCTGCCGACATAGTCGACCAACTGGCGGGGCAGCGACAGGTCGAGGCCCAATTGATGTTCGAAGGCGGCTCGCTGGGTATCGGTGGCCGACAGGGGCAGCATGACCTTGACCGGGTCACCGATCAGTCGGGTCGCAACGAAGACAACCAGCGAAACGCCGAGAATGACGAGAAGACCCTGCGCAATGCGGCGGAGAATGAATATGGCCATGGAGGCTACCCCCGTGAGGTCTGCCGGTCGGGTGCCGGCTCGGGCTGACGACCAGTGCCGGACGGGAACCGTCCGGCACTGGCGGTGACGGCCGGTTACTCGACGAGCGACATTTCCTTGACCAGAAGCTTGGCGTCCGGGCGCGGCTTCCATTCGAGACGCTTGGAGAAGCCGTAGACGTCCTCAAGGTTCAGCAGCGGCACGAGATAGGCTTCGTCATAGGCGTGCTTGGTGATTTCGGCATAGATGGCCGCGCGCTCCTTGACGTCGGTCGTCATGCGCGCCGCTTTCACTTTCGCCGCCATGTCGGCATCCGAGTTGGAGGCATAACTGGCTCCCGACTCATAGGCCGACGTCATCGGACGGTCGGCGTCCAGAAGTTCATCGGAGTTCTGCACGAAGACCGCGCCCGGACGATGCTCCTTGTCGAACAGCTGAGTGAGATATTCACCGAACTCGAAGAACTTGGTGTCGACGTTGATCCCGATTGCCTGCCAGTAGGCGGCCACGGCTTCGATGGTCTCGCGGTCCTTGAGCCAGCGTCCGGCCTCGCCGACAAGTGTCACGGTCTTGCCTTCGGCACCGGCCTCCTTGATGAGCGCCCGGGCCCTGTCGGGATCGTAGGGATAGGGCGAAAGGGCTGAGTTGAAGCCGAAGGCCTTCGGATTGACCAACTGGCCCTGGGCCGGCTTCGCGAAGCCGCCGAACAGGTTCTCCGACAGCGCTTTGCGGTCGATGGCAAGGTTGAGCGCCATCCGGACCCGGGCATCCCCAGTTACCGGATTGTCGGCGCCGAGAACAATCACCGAAGTCTCCAGTCCTGGGACGGCGGCGTAGGCGGGCACGGCAGTCACGAACTCGGGCAGCAGGTTGGTGATCAGGTCGACTTCGCCGGCGACCAGGGACGACAGGCGGGTTCCCGGTTCGGCGATAAAGGAATAGGTCACCTGATCAATGGCAGGCTTGTCGCCCCAGTAGTTCGGGTTTTTCTTGAGAATGATATTCTGCCCCCGATTCCAGGCCTCCAACTTGTAAGGGCCGGTTCCGGATGGCGCGGCGGCAAAGGCAGGATCGGACGAGTATTTTGCCGGTACCATCTTCATCCAGTACATGCGCGACGGCAGGAGCGGATCGGGGCCGGAGGTGACGATGTCAACGGTGAGATTGTCGACCTTTTCAGCCTTCACGATGGTCGAGAAGTAGGAGGCCTGCTCCGACTTGAAGGCCGGGTCGATGATGCGCTGGACGCTGGCGACAACCGAGTCGGCGTTGAAGTCCTCGTCGTTCTGGAATTTGACGCCGCCACGAAGCTTGAAGCGCCAGATCGTCGGCGCTTGCTGGCTGGGCGCTTCGGCGGCGAGTCCAGGAACAAGCGCACCGTCGGCGGTGCGCGCCATCAGCGTCTCGTAGATATTGTCGCTGACGGCGCGTTCACCACCATCTTCACGCAGCTGCGAATCCAGCGTGGATGGCTCGGAGCCGATGGCGATCGTCAGTTCACTCGCCCAGCTTGTCCCAACACATCCCGCACACAGAGCCGCGGAGACGACCGCAGCAGTCCAAAAGACTCTGATTGAATCCATTATCCGCTCCTTGAACTGTTTGGTGGCATCAAGGCAAGCGCTCGATACTCCCACCCTCGCGGATAAACGGGACCCCCTTCGTCGACACTGAAAGACACGAAGGGCGATGTCAAGCGTCTTGTATACAATATTGTAGATATGCTCGAGATTCGGCTGAATTGTTATGCTCAACAAATAGGCGAGTTGCGCCAGTTTGTTTGAAGCCACCATGGCTTTGCATCATTCTTGCCACGGTAATGCACGGGCGGAATAAATAATAGAAAATCTTTTATTATCAAATACTAGGTGCGGTTTGGCGCGCTCGGATCTCGAGCAAGCGTCCCCAGCGGATGCACACGTAATAACACTTACGCATAGAAACTACGCATTGACAACCCAATCTTTCCGCTTGTCTCGTACATTGTATACCGCATACTCCCTACGTCGGATAACGGTGGCCCCCTCCTTCCGTTTCTTGGCCCGAACGTGTGTCACCAGGGGGCAGCGGCCCCTGGAGATGCGGAACTGTCGGTCTTCGGACCATTCGCGCGCTACGGTGAACGAATAAAAAGCGCGAGATTCGCCGGGATTTCAGACCGATGGTGTCGCCCGATCGTTATGATGCCGTCCGAGCGGCACGCGCGAGTCAGACCTCCAGCGGGATGCGTACCGAACCGGTGTGACGCAAGGCTATGTCCATGTTTGTATACAATATACGAATAACGGTTCCCCGGCTGGACTGCCGACAAGCAGCGGCGGTCGAACAAATCGATCGCTCTCCGGCGTCGACCGGTGCCGGCTACCCGTACCCGGCAGCTTGAGACCACAACGGTCGCGCCGGACGCCGTCGCTACCGAAAAGGAGCAAACATTTGACCGAAGCAATCGGCCGCGTCGTCATCGTCACCGGGGCAGCGAGCGGCATCGGGTCCGCCATCGCCCGAACCATCGCCGGCCCGAAGACGGATTTGGTGCTGCATACCCGCAAGAACGAGGACGGGCTCGCCCGCGTGCTCGACGCCTGTCGCGCGGCCGGGTCTTGCTCCGAAGGGCGGCTCGGCGATCTCGCGGAGCCAGATACGGCCGCCGCGCTGGTCGGTTTCGCCCGTGAGCGCTTTGGCCGGGTGGACCAGATCGTCAGCAACGCCGGTCAGGCTGCGCGCTCAAGATTCGGAGATTTAGGGCCGGAGCAGCTCGACGATGCGTTCCAATCCATGCCCATGGCCTTTCTGAGGTTGGTGACCGCGGGGCTCGACGATCTCAAGCGCTCGGGTTGGGGGCGGGTCGTCGCCGTCAGTTCGTTCGTCGCGCACGGCTTCGGAACGGCTGACTTCCATTTCCCGGCGACCGGCGCGGCCAAGGCGGCGCTGGAGGCGCTGGTCCGCTCGCTAGCGGTTCAACTGGCAGACACCGGAACGACGGCCAACATCGTCGTACCCGGCTTCACCCGCAAAGACGCCGGTGGACATCGTGCCGTCGCCAGCCAACTGCTGGCGCAGGCCGTAGCGACGACGCCGACGGGCAGGCTGACCGAGCCAACCGATGTCGCCGCGGCTGTGCGCTTCCTGCTCGGTCGCGAAAGTGGCCAGATCACCGGCCAGGCTCTGCACGTCGACGGGGGGCTGCTCCTGCCCTGATCGACCGTTGTGGGGGCAATTTGCGTTTCCCCGGCGCTCATAGTTTCCGAAGGATCGATCTCCATGACGCTCGCCGGCTTTTCAATCGACGGTTTTCTCATAGCTCTCGTCGCCGTTGTCGGCGCCGCGATAGTCTGGCCGGAGGTTGGCGCTACCGGCGGGCCGCTCGCCATGAACGTCGTGGCGAGCTATGGGGTCGCCGTAATCTTTTTCCTTTACGGGTTGACGCTGGTGCCGGAGAAGCTGCGGCAAGGCGCGGCGAATTGGCGCGTCCATGTTGTCGTCCAGCTTGCGACCTTTGTGCTGTTCCCGGTTATTACCCTCGCCCTTATTGCCACCGCCGGTAGCCTGGTGCCCACGGATGTCGCGCTCGGCTTCTTTCTGGTCGGCGCCCTGCCATCGACGGTCTCGTCGTCGGTCGCCATGACGTCGCTGGCGCGCGGCAATGTACCGACGGCGATCTTCAATGCCACGCTGTCGAGCCTGATCGGCGTCTTTGCCACGCCGCTGCTGATGGCCTGGTACGCCGCCGCAACCAACATGGCGATGCCGGTGCTGCCAGTGCTGGTCAAGGTGATCGGCCTGGTACTGGTGCCGATCGGCGTCGGCCAGATCGCTCGCCACTGGCTCGCGCCGTGGGCACAGCGCCACATCCGGGCCATCCGCCTCGCCGACCGGGCGATCATCCTGGCGATCGTGTTCAACTCTTTCGCCGATTCGATGGTCGAAGGGGTCTGGAGCGGCCACGACGCGACGCTGCTCGCCTCGATCACCGTCGGCGTGTGCGTGCTGTTCTTCACCGTTTACGGTCTTCTGACGCTGCCGTGCCGTTGGCTCGGCTTCGACCGGGGCGACACCATTGCCTGCCTGTTCTGTGGCTCCAAGAAGTCGCTGGCCACCGGACTGCCGATGGCCAAGCTGATGTTTGGTGCCTCGCCGGCCCTCGGCCTGATCATTGCCCCGATCATGCTTTACCACTTCATCCAGTTGGTGGTGGTGAGCATGATCGCAACTCGGCATGCCCGCAGCGACGGAGTGCCTACGGCGCAGCAAGAATCGGATCCGCCCTAACGCCGAACATCCGAGCAGGACGGATGGCGTTCACGTTGCCGGGCATCGCTAGGTCGTGGTGACGATCTCGAAAAGTGCAGGGTGCGCTACTCCGACTGTTCAATCGCCTCCGAGGTGCCACCACAGCAAAAGAGTCGCAAAATCGTTTGGTTTGCGGCATCACTGTTGTCTGTTTCGTGGTTCAGAAAGTTAGCGTTTGGCCTACGGGATCGTAAAGGTTGAAAATGCACTGACGATCGA
>JAGSYU010000186.1 GCA_018262575.1 Pseudomonadota bacterium
CGCCGACCAGATTGAAACATCTGGTCGCTGAGCGAATGCTCCAGATTCATTTGCTGGAGCAGCCGCTTTTCGATCAGGTTGATTCAACCTGATCGGCGGGTGCTCTAGGGCATTCGCCGAAGAATCTGCAGGATCCGGCCATCCGACCTGGGAGCCCGATACAACCCTCCGCACCTTCTCGTCCTGAGGTCCCCGCCTGCGCGGAGGATGACAGTTGAATATATAGGTAAAACAGCCATATAGCGGCTCGCTCAACCCACGATCCGCGAACTTTGGATGATCGCGGGATAGTGAGAAATGAAACCCTATCCGCTTGTTCCCATTATATAAATTGTCATCCTGCGCGCAGGCGCAGGACCTCGGGCCGAAATGGGCACTGAAGGAGGTATCGGGCTCCAATGCCGAACCCAACAAAAAGGGCGCCGCCCGCCAAGGCCGCGCCCCTTTTTCCGTTGGGATAAAGACCCCTTACGCGGCGCGGATCGTCGCCAGGAACCTCGTCATTTCGGTGCTGAGCGCCTGCGACTGGGTGGAGAGGTCGCCGGCCAGCTCCTTGACGCGGCCGGCGGCGTCGCCGACGTGCTGGGTGGTGGTGGCCACCGTGCCGATGTTGGCGGTGACTTCCGCCGTGCCGGCCGAGGCCTGGGTGACGTTGCGGACGATCTCGTTGGTGGCCGATCCCTGCTCCTCGACGGCGATGGCGATGGCCGAGGAATAGTCGCTCATCGACTGGATGGTGCCGGCGATCGAGCCGATGGCCGTCACCGCCCGGTTGGTCGACGACTGGATGGCGCCGATCTGGTCGGAGATGTCGGCGGTGGCCTTGGCGGTTTGCGTCGCCAGCTCCTTCACCTCGGCGGCGACGACGGCAAAGCCGCGCCCCGCTTCGCCGGCCCTGGCCGCCTCGATGGTGGCGTTGAGCGCCAAGAGGTTGGTCTGGGCGGCGATGTTGGAGATGAAGGCGATGATGTCGTTGATCTTGCCGGCGGCGTGCGACAGCTCCTGGACGATGCCGGCCGTCGAGTTGGCCTCGGAGACGGCGGTCTGGGAGATTTCCACCGACTGCACCACCTGGCGGCCGATCTCGCTGACCGAGCTCGACAGCTCCTCGGCGGCGGCCGAGACGACGGCGACGTTGGCGGAGGCCTGTTCGGCGGCGGCGGCGACGGTGTTCGACCGCTCGGCGGTGTCCTCGACGCTGGACGACAGGTCCTGCGCCGACAGGCTGAGCGTTTCCGAGGCGTGGCCGACGGCGCTGACGATGCCGCCGACGGTCTGTTCGAACATGTCGGCGAGCTTGGCCATTTCGGCCTGGCGCAGCGCCTTGCGGGTGGCTTCGTCGCGCGCCGACTGTTCTTCCAGGGCGCGGTTGCGCAGCAGGGAATCCTTGAACACCTGGACGGAGGCGGCCATGGCGCCGATCTCGTCGCGGCCGCCGATGCCGGGGATGGCGGTTTCAAGGTCGCCCTCGGCGATGCGGCCGATGGCGCCGGTCATGTTGGTCAGCGGCCGGATGACGCGCTTGCGCACCACCCAGAGAACGACGGCCGAGCCGACCAGGGCGGTCAGCAGCGAGGCGAGCGACACCCACAGGCCCGAGCGGGTGGCGGCGATGGAGGCGGCGAGCGCGTCGGCCGCCGCGTCATAGGCGGCGTCGCGCAGCGCGATGACCTTGTCCCACATGGCGACGGTGCGGTTGCGATAGCCGGCGCCGTCATAGGGGAACTTGCCCTCGGCAAAGCCCGGTTCCACCTCGGCCAGCACGCCGGCGAAATAGTCGACGTAGCCGCTCTTGGTCTCATTGAGTGCTGCCTTGAAGGCAGCCGGGGTGTCGTCGAGGCTGCCGAGCGCCGACAGCGTCGACCAGACCTGATCGGTGGGGCCTTTCAGAAGGGCGATGTCGACCTTCTGCTGGTCGGGCACCGGCTTGGCGGCGGCGACGACGGTCTGCATCATGCCGGCGTAGCGGCCGCCGTAGTTCCTGAGGTCCCAGACGGTGGCGGCGATGTTGGCCCAGCGGAAGGCGGTGCCGCTCGAGCGCGACAGCAGGCGCGTTTCCGTGGCCATGACGGCGTTGGCGGCCGTGTTGACGGCGGTGAATTTCTCGGTGATCGCCTTGACGGCGTCCTCGCGCTGATCGACGGGCAGCGCCAGCTTGGCGTCGCTGAGCGTCCGCGCGTCCTTGAACAGGCCCTCGATGGTTTTCAGCGACTGGTCGAGCGCCGCGGCGCCATCGAGACCGCTGGCCGTGGCGGCATCCACCGCCGCGCGGGCGTTGGCCATGACGGCGTCGGACTTGCCGCGCAGGGCGGTAAAATCGGCCGCCGCCTTGACGTCGTCGGGCGATTTGCTCTGGGCCAGCAGCGTCGTCAGGCCGCGCTCGCCGTTCATCCGGTTGGGAATGTCGGCCACGGCGCGCAGGGTGGTCAGGCGGACGGCGCCCTGCTCGGCGTCGCTCAGCGCCTGGTACTGGCGCACCGCCGCCGACGTGGCGATGGCAAAGGCGATCAGGGCAATGAACAGAATGGCAATGGACAGAAGGCGGCTCAGCGACATGCGTACAACTCCGTGAAGCGATACAACCATGAGGGAGTCGTCTGAATGTTGAGTTAAAGTCGTTGGTCCAATTCAAGATTTACCGGCGCAGGCGGAGATGGGCGGCGGGGCGGCCGTGGCGGCGCCGCGGCCCGGCGTATCCGAAGGGGTATGCTTAACAATAAGAATTTGTGTCTGTCTGTTAACGACGATGCAACCGATCAGGAGGATGCTGTTTGCAATGTGAACGAGGGAGGCGGCCAATGCGGTGGAGCAGTGGTGTTGGCGCGTTGGCGCTTTCTGTCGGCTGCCTGATCGGCCTGCCGGCCCTGGCGGACGACTGGCAGGTGGCGGAGGTCGCCGGGTCGGCCTATCGGCTCGAGGGCACGGCCTGGGTGCGCGTCGGCGCCGATGATCAGATCGCCCTGGGACAGATGGTCAAGACGCTCGGCTCGGGACGGCTGACGCTGACGCGTTCGGGCGTGACGGTCACCGTGGCGCCGAACAGCCGCATCCAGCTGTCCGAACGCCAGGATGGCGCATTCACCGACGTGCTGCAGACGGCAGGCACGGCCGAGGTGGAGGTCGATCCCAAAAAGCACATCCGCCTTGCCGTGGAAACGCCCTATATGGCGGCCGTGGTGAAGGGCACCGTATTCACCGTCTCCACCTATTCGGATCATTCGCAAACCTCCGTGGCGCGCGGCCGGGTGGCGGTGATCGACGTCCGCAACCGGCTGACGGCCGACGTGACGGCCGGGCAATCGGCCACCTCCGGGCCGTCGCAATCGCTGACGCTGAGCGGCAGCGGGGCGCTGGAGGCGCCGAAGCCGTTCAAGGGCAAGGTCTATTCCCGCTCCATCGAGGGGGCGCTGACCGAGATGACCGGCGAGACGGACGGCACGGCCGAGGCGGGCAAGTCCGGCGGCAACTCCGAGAACAGCAATGCCGGCGGCAATTCGGCGAACAGCAATGCCGGTGGCAACGGCAATTCATCGAGCAGCAGATCCTCCAGCAATGCCGGCGGCAATAGCAACGGCGCCGGCAACTCCGAAAACAGCAATGCGGGCGGGAAGGCCAAGTGAGTCCAGCCTGGCGCGATGTCTCTCAATGGACAGCGGCGGCCAAACCCGGACCGAAGGCCTTGTCGCGGGCGGAACGGCTGCTGATCGGCGCCGTGCTGGTGGCGGCGGCGCTGGTGTCGCTGGCGACGCTCGGCGGCCTGTCCTGGCTGGATGATCGCCTCAGCGACCAGCGGTTCGAGCTGACCACCCGGCCGGCCAGCTCATCGATCGTCATGGTCGACATCGACGCCAAGAGCCTGGCGACCATCGGCGTCTGGCCGTGGGACCGGACCATCCACGCCCGCCTGGTGGAGCAGCTGGAAGATCTCGGCGCCCGCCAGATCGCCTTCGACATCGACTTCAGCGCCCGCTCCAACCCGGCCGCCGACACCGCCCTTTCCAAGGCCATCGCCACCGCCAGGGTGCCGGTGTTCCTGGCGGCGTTCGTGCAGAAAAAGGCGGCCGACGCCGAGGCGTTTCTGCTGAGCCGGCCGATCGACCTTCTGGCCGACGGCTGGCCGGCGCTGGTCAACGTGCCGATCGACCCCGATGGCCGCGTCCGGCAGTTTCCGGCGCAAATGATGGTCAACGGCGAACGACTGGACGCCATGCCGGCGCTGATTGCCGGCGCGGTGAGCGGCGGTGCGCCCGTCATCATCGACTACTCCATCGACCAACAGGGCATTGCCCATGTGTCGGCCTCCGACGTGCTCTATGGCCGCGTCGGCCCGGATGTGCTGGCCGGCAAGACGGTGCTGATGGGCGCGGCGGCGTTGGAATTGCACGACTATTTCCTGGTGCCGCGCTGGGGCATGGTGACTGGGGTGGACATTGTGGCGCTGGCCAGCGAAACGCTGATCCAGGGGCGCGGCCTCAGCCATCTGCCGACGCTGCCGCTGGTGCTGCCGCTGCTGGCGCTGGCGCTGTTGGCGTCGCTGTTGCCGACGCGGCTGGCCCTGCCGTCGCTGGTCCTGCTGGCGCTGGCCACCGAGGCGGCGGCGGCCGGGTTGCAGGTGTCGCGGGCGCTGGTGGCGGAGACGGCGAGCCTGCACGTCGGCGTGGTCGTCCTGCTGGCGCTGGTGTTGATCCGCGAATACGACCTGCGCGGCGTGCTGCTGAGGGGCGCCCGGCTGGAAAAGGCCAATGCCGACCGCATTCTTGGCCGGGTCTTCGACAACGGCTTTGACGGCATCATCATCATCGACGAGGCCGACCGCATCGTCCGTCACAACCTGTCATCGAGCGGCTTTCTCGCCGGGGCCGGCGCGGACGAGCCGACGCTGGCGGTGCTGCCGGAGCGGCTGCGGCAGGCGGTGGCCGAGGTGCGGGCGAGCGCCGAGACCGGCCAGAGCCGATCGTGCATCGTCGACGTGGAGCAGGCCGAGGGCGACGAGGCGGTGATCCTCGAATGCGCCGTCACCGCCTTTGGCGTCGAGCGGCCGGGGTTCCGCCGCGGCACGGCGGTGGGCTATGCCTGCATCACGCTGCGCAACGTCACCGAACGGCGGCGGGCGGCCGAGCGCGTGCGCCACATGGCGCTGCACGACGCGCTGACCGGGCTGATGAACCGGGCCGGACTGCTGGAGGCGATGCAGGGGGCGGGCACGCTGATCTGCTTCGACGTCGTCCGCTTCGGCAAGATCAACGACTGGCTGGGCAACGCGGTGGGCGACAAGGTGCTGGTCGATCTGAGCCGCCGCGTCACCGATCTGGCGCTGGCCGACAGCAGCCTCGCCCGCATCGGCAGCGACGAATTCGCGGTGTTCCTGCACGGCGAGGGGCGGCCGGCCGACGCGACGATCGAGGCCATCCGGGCGACGCTGGCGCTGGTGTTCCGCGTCAACGGCCATCGGCTGTTCGTTGACGTCGATTTCGGCGTGGCCGAGGGCCACGACGGTGCCGACCTGCTGCTGCGCCACGCCAATCTGGCGCTGGCCAAGGCCAGGGACAGCAAGGGCGTCGTCATCTACGACGCCAGCCTGGAAAGCGAGCGCAAGAACCGGCTGGCGCTGGAGGAGGAACTGCGCCTCGCCATCGAGCGGGAAGAGCTGACGGCCTATTACCAGCCGCAGGTGGCGCTGGGCACGCAACAGATCATCGGCGCCGAGATGCTGGTGCGCTGGACGCACCCCGAGCGCGGCATGATCCCGCCGTCGGAGTTCATCCCGATCGCCGAGGAAACCGGCCTGATCCACAAGCTGACCGCCTGGGCGCTGCGCCAGGCCTGCCTTGACGCGGCCGCCTGGCCGACGCCGCTGCGCATCGCCGTCAACGTGTCGGCGATCGACCTGCGCGCCAGCAACATCCACCACGCGCTGCAAAGCGCGCTGGACATGTCCGGGCTTGCCGCCGACCGGCTGGACATCGAGCTGACCGAGAGCTTCCTTCTGGAACGCACCGACGCCGTCAACTGCACGCTGACCGACATCCGGTCGATCGGCGTCGGCATCGCGCTCGACGACTTCGGCACCGGCTATTCCTCGCTGGCCTATCTCAGCCGGCTGCCCTTCACCAAGCTGAAGATGGACAAGGCGTTCGTCGACGACATCGCGACAAGCCGCGACGCCCTGGCGCTGGCCGAAGGCATCATCCGCCTCGCCCACAGCCTGCGGCTGAAGGTGGTGGCCGAGGGCATCGAGACCGCCAAGCCGATGCCGCAGAGGAAGATGCTGGATCTGCTGGGCGAGGTGGGGGCGAAGAAGGAGAGGGTGGGGTAGGGGGCGAGACCTATATCGGCCGCCATGGTCCCTGGAGCCCGATATCAGCCGCGCGCTCCATCCTGCAGAGACCTATATCGGCCGCGTGTTTCGTCCTGCCCGAGGTCCTACGCCTTCGCGTAGGATTGTTCGTTTGTGCTGCGGTAAGGTGAAGGCGGCCTCTCCGGCCGGTTGGTTTGACGACCCCGGAGAGGCCGGTGGCAGGCGACCGTGCGTAGGATCGGGTTTTCACCCGTTGTCATCAAGGCTCCCTGCCATCTTCCATCATTCGCTTGGAGAGTTGATGGGGCCTCTGGGGCCTGACCCTAGCCGATCAGATCCACGCCCGAGAACAATCCGAAGCTCATGGTGGCCTAGCTTGGGAAGGATACCACATCATGACCTTTTTGCAGAAGGCTCCCGACATCGTTGTAGGCTTCGATGTCTCTCAGGACACGCTGACGGTCTTCCAAGCCCATTCCTCGTCGCCCTGTCCGAAGCCTTGCGTCATCGACAATACCGCCGTTGCCATCCGCCGCTTTCTGAAGGGCCTTGAGCGGATAGACCTCGCCATCTGCGAGCCGACCGGCGGCCACGAGCATGTCCTTGTGGCCGAACTGATGGCCGCGGGCATTGCCTGTCACCGGGTGGATGCCTTGAAAGTAAAGGCTTTTATCCGCTCCTTCGGCACCTTGGCCAAGACCGATGCCCTGGATGCGGAGGCGCTGGCCCGCTACGGCCAGGATCGCTGGGATCGGCTTGCTCTCTTCCTGCCGAAAGAGGCGGACCAGAAGATGCTGACCGATCTGGTGGCCCGGCGCGAGGACCTGGTTGCCTTCAAGGTGGCCGAGCAGAACCGGGCCAGAGATCCGGCCAGCAAGGTGATCAAGGCATCCTGTGACGCTATGCTGCGGGCCGTCATCCGACAGATCAAGGCCATCGAGGCGGAGACGAAGGCGCTGATCGACAGGACCCCGCAGCTCAAGGCCGCTTTCGAGGAAATGCAGAGCTTGCCCGGTGTCGGCTCCCTCACCGCGATCGCCCTTCTGGCCCACATGCCAGAGCTGGGCACCTTGCAGCGCAGGCAGGCAGCCTCGCTGGCCGGCGTCGCTCCACACGCCAATGACAGTGGCCTGTTCAAGGGACACAGGACGATGCGCGGCGGACGCTCCGACGTGCGCCGTCTCCTGTTCATGGCAGCGCTGGCCGCAAGCCACGCAAAGGGGCCATTACGTGAGGTCTATCAACGCCTTGTTCAAAACGGGAAGAGGCCAATCGTCGCCATCGGCGCCCTCATGCGAAAGATAATCGTCATCCTCAATGCAAGACTGAGAGACCTCAATGCCCAACAGAGTTGATGACAGGTAGATATTGGGAAAACCCGCATATCCATCTGTTTCATATATATAAATTGTCATCCTACGCGAAGGCGTAGGACCTCGGGCCGAAAAGGGT
>JAGSYU010000294.1 GCA_018262575.1 Pseudomonadota bacterium
CGGCCGACCCGTTTCGCCGACAAGCCGGCGCAGTGGATGCTCAAGCAAGCCCAGGCCCGGGGCGACATGGATGTCGAACTCATCGACCTTCGCGACTACTCGTTGCCCTTCTTCAGCGAGAAAGCTTCGAATTTGTGGATGCCGAGCGAGAATCCGGAAGCGATCCGGTGGCAGCAGACCATCGCCCGCTTTGATGGGTATATTTTCGTCGTTGCCGAATACAACCGCTCGATCACCGGCGCTCTCAAGAATGCTCTCGATCAAGCTTACGTCGAGTGGAATCGCAAGCCGTTCACTGTCATTGGCTACGGTGGCCTGGGGGCGGCGCGCGCCATCGAGCATCTCCGGGGGATCGGCGTCGAGTTGCAGATGGTTTCAACCCGCACCGCCGTCCATATCGGCGGCGGCGACTTCATGACCGTGTTCCCGATGGGTGGCAACAAGCCGATCGAAGAGATCGAAGCCAATCTGTTGCCCTCCGCGAAGGCCGCCCTTGACGAGTTGGTTTGGTGGGCGAAGGCGACCAAGGCGGCGAAGACCGCGGCTTGATCGTCGACGGGAAATAGCGCCTTGCCATGCCAGATGCCGCCGTCGCGCCGAGTTGAGGCTGCGCCGGTGGGCATCTGGCCTCAAGGGAGAAAGAATCCATCCCAGGGTGCCCGTCCGTGAAGGAAGGACGATCCGCGCGGACCGCACCCTGAGTCATGACGTCCACCTGCTCTGCGTGAAGACACCTGACACATCCGGGGGAGAGTGGGACGTATACGACCTCGTCGCGACGGTGCGGGGCGAGGAGTCCTTTCCGGAAGCTTGGGGCATGCTGTCCTCGGCGCGATGACCTGCGAGAGGAGAAGGACGTTGCGCATCGACCCAACCGGCCGAACCCTGCCCGAAGTCAGTCATCACCGGGTGCCCCTCAACAACACCGAACTGCACTATGTGGCAGCTGGGGACCGGGGATCTGCCGTGCTGCTCGTCCATGGCTTCCCCGAGACGTGGTGGACTTTCCACAAGGTCATCCCGCTGCTTGCCAAGGAGCATCGGGTTTTCGCGATGGACCTGCGCGGCTTCGGCGACTCCGGCAACGAACCCGGGCCGTATGACAGCGCCGCCTCCGCCGAGGACCTTCATCTCCTCATCCAGCATCTCGGCGCCGGTCCGGTGCACCTGACGGCACAGGACATCGCGGGATCGGCGGCATTCCGTCTGGCCGCCTTGCATCCGGACGACGTGGCGAGCTTCACGGCCATCGAGATGGGACTGCCGGGTCTGGGCCTTGAGGCGCTTGCCGACGTCACGCACGGCGGCGCCTGGCACATCGGCGTTCTTGCCGCACCGGGCATTCCCGAAATGTTGCTGTCCGGACGCGAGCGAAGCTTCCTTGGCGGGTTCGCCTTCCCGGCGCTCTGCGCGACGCCGGGCGCCATAACCGATACCGACATCAACGAGTTCGTACGGACCTATTCGCGCCTCGACGGCTGGCGTGGTGCCGCCGGCCTGTATCGGTCGATGCTGCGCGAGGGCGGCGAGATCAAGACCCTCGCCGACACGAAGCCCCTGACGATGCCGGTGCTGGCGGTCGGTGGCGGCGGCGGGTCGTTCACCGCTGACACCATGGCGAGGGCATCTGCCAGCCCGGTCCAGACGATACAGTTGACTGGGGTCGGCCACTACGTGGCGATGGAGGCTCCGCGTGACTTGGCCGGCGCGCTTCTGACCTTCATGGACCGCGTCGACCCAGCCTAACGGCAATGGTGTCTTCGGCCTACCGGACGCCTTGCTGGCCCACCTCGGCAGCAGGACCGCTCAAACGCCGGCTCGACGCGGCCGTTTGAGCGCCAACAGGTCTGTCACACGCTCCCATTCTTTGGTGGAAGACATGCCGAGCTTCAGCCACTTGCCGTCATGGAAGGTCTTCGCTTCGTCGTAAAGCGTCATGAGGTCGGGGTCGAGCTCGTCGCGCCGCTCTTCAACTTTGTTTCGTTCCGCCCTCCCCAAGACGACGACAGCAAAGAGCGATCTGTACTCCGGTACGAGCGTGCAGAACGCCCTGGACTTCTTGTAGCGCAAGGACCAGCCGTGCAGACCCATCGTTTGCCCATAGCTTATTGAACTTGGGCCGACGATCGCCAGAGGGCAGAAGAGATCATTCGGCTGACGGCGCGTTCGACTGGAAAAGACAGCGGCTTCGGCTAATAGCCGAGATCGCGCGAGACGCTGGCACCGGTGGCCTTCAGTTGCTCGATAAGCGATTTGAACTCGTCCATCGACACGTTTTCGACCACCGTCGAGATGGAAATGGCGGCGACGAGCTTGCGGTCGTGCCCCCAGATGGGCACGGCCGCGCAGCGGCAGCCCCGGACGTTTTCCTGTTCGTCAACGGCAAAGCCGTCCGAACGCACGCGCGCAAGCGCCGCCTCGAACAGGTCGCATTGCGTGATCGTGTTTTCGGTGGAGGCCGCAAAATCATAGCCATCAAGCGTCTTGCCGATGACGGCCGGCGCCTGGAAGGCGAGCAGAACCTTGCCGATCGCCGTCGTGTGGATCGGCATGCGCCGGCCGATCCGAGAATAGACGATGATCGACCGCGTGCCTTCAACCTTGTCGACGTAAACGCCGGCTTTCCCGTCGAGCACGCCCAGATGGACCGTCTGGCCCGTCCGCTCCGACAGGTCCTCCAGGTAGGGCCGAGCAACGGCGACGAAGTCGCGCGAGCGTTGAACGAGATAGCCGCGTTCGAGGAGCTTCATGCCGAGCCGATAGGGCGCGTTGGCTTCCGTCTGCTCAATATAGCCTTGGGCCTGCAGGGTTTTCAGAAGCGAATGCAGGGTACTCTTGTGCAGCCCCGTCATGTGGCTGATCTCGGCCAGGTTGAGCTCGACTTTCTGCTCGCTGAACAGTTCGAGAATGTTGAGGGCGCGCTCCACGGCCTGGATCAGGGGCATTCACGGCAACTCCGGACGGGCGGCAGGACGGGCCCTGCGATTCTTGGCTTCAGTTCGATTAGTGCGCCGGCATCGACAATCCAAGAGCCGATAAAAGGCAGTGGCGCCGGTCTGGCATCTGGCACCATCGCCTTCCCCAGTCGACGCGAGCCGAAATTTCGTTTTCCCAACAGTCGCATAGACGGATCATCTCAGTTTTCTGACGACGAGGCAAAACCTTGATGCGGGTCTTTGCCTACACAGCATCCCGGATTTACCAAGCCCGGCGCCATCGGTAACGTACGGCATTATAGAACATCGTTCTACAATATAGAACGACAGAGATAGGGTCCAGGAGTTTCCAATGGCTGTGACGCGTTTCGAAGGCATCATTCCACCGGTGTCGACCATCTTTACCGAGGCGGGCGCCTTCGATCCGAAAGGGCAGACGCTGGTGATCGAGAAGCTGATTGCCGCCGGTGTCGACGGCCTCTTCATCTGCGGGACCGGCGGAGAGTTCTCCCAGATGACCACGGCCGAGCGAAAGACGGTCGCCGAGTTCGCCGTGAAACAGGCGGCCGGTCGCGCCAAGGTGCTGATCGGCGTCGGCTCCAACAACCCCCGCGAGGCCATTGAACTGACCGTTCATGCGGAAGCCATCGGCGCTGATGGCATCGTCGCGGTCAATCCCTCCTACTGGAAGGTCACCGAGCCGCGCCTTCTCACGTATTTCACCGATATCGCCGCCGCCACCAAGCTGCCGGTGCTGCTCTACAACATCCCCTTCCTCACCGGCCAGGACCTGACACCCGCCTTCGTGAGATCGGTGGTCGAGGCGGCGCCCAATGTTCTGGGCATCAAGGAGACGGTGGATTCCATCGGCCACATTCGCGAGATGATCAA
>JAGSYU010000067.1 GCA_018262575.1 Pseudomonadota bacterium
AAGGATGACCTTGTCGAAGGCAAAGCCGACGCGCTTGGCGATCTTCTGAACGAAGTCGCGGAAATCCTGCGGCGTCATGCCGGTATAGCCGCCGTCCTGATTGACCTGGTTGCAGGTCGCTTCGATCAGCACCGGCAGGCCGAGGGCGTCAGCGCGGCGCATGGCCGCCTCGATCACCACCGGGTGGGCCGAGCAGATCGACGGGATGCCGCGCAGGCCGGACGTGCGGAAGCGCCAGCTGGCAATGTCGCTGAGTGGGTTCGTGGCCATGATGATCAGATCCTCTGTTCGGCGATCAGCGCGTCGAGTTCGGCACGCGTCGATGCGCCCTCCATCGGGCCGGAGCGGGTGACGGCTCTGGCACCGGCGGCGTTGGCATAGCGGAGCGCCGCTTCGGGATCGGCACCGGCCAGCCAGAAGGTGACGAAGGCGGCGCCGAAGCAGTCGCCGGCACCGGTGGGATCGACTTCCGTCACCCGGAAGCCCGGCAGGCTGACCTCGCGGTTGGCGTCGAAATAGCTGGCGCCAGCGGCGCCGCGCTTCAGGACGACCGCCTTGATGCCAGCCTTCAGGAGGTTGGCGATGGCGTCCTTCTCGCTGTCGGCCGGCGAGAACAGGAACAGCTCTTCGCCGCTCGGCAGGAACAGGTCGGTCTCGGCCAGCACCGTGGCGAGCGCCTCGCGCATGCCGGGACTGTTGAGGATCTCGGCGCGGAGGTTGGGGTCGAACGACACCGTGCCCCCCTTGGCCTTGATCGTCCGCGTCGCCGTCAGCACAGCCTCGACAACGCTTGGCGCGTAAAGCGACGAGCCCATGACATGCATGTGGGTGCAGGTCTCGATGAGCGCGGCGGCAGGGCCTTTGAGCTCAATGCTGCCACAGGCGCTGTGGCGGATGTTGAAGACGAAGTTACGACCGCCGTCCTCGCGGTACCGCACGAAGGCGCTGCCGGTGGTGCCAAGCGGATCGACCTCGATGCCGGAGACGTCGACGCCGTCGCGCTTCAGCCGGTCAAGATTGACGTGGCCGAAGTCGTCTTCTCCAACTCGCGAAATGATCGCTGCCGCCTGTCCGAGCTTGCCGACCTGATCGATGAAGATGGCCGGTGCACCGGAGGGGAAGGGGCCGATCAGCTTGACCGGCTCGCGGAAGCCGTCGCCGCGTTCGGTGGCGACGATTTCCACCAGCACCTCGCCGATGGTGAGTACCTTGCTCTGACGCATTATTGCTTGGCCCGCTTGGAGCGAACGTCGAGCCAGACGGCCAGCAGAATGACCAAGCCCTTGACGATCAACTGATAGAAGTAGGGAACGGACAGCATGTTCATGCCGTTGTTCATGATGCCGATGATCAGCGCACCGATGATGGTCCCGATCATGGTGCCGACGCCGCCGGCCAAACTGGTGCCACCGAGCACCGCCGCCGCGATGGCGTCGAGCTCATAGCTGGTGCCGGCATTGGTTTGCGCCGAATAGAGGCGAGACGACAGCAGGATGCCGGAGATCGCCGCCATGATGCCGGAGATCATGAAGATGGTGATCTTCACCCGGTCGACCTTGATGCCCGAGTAGATGGCCGCCTCGCGGTTGCCGCCGGTGAGATAGGCCCGGCGGCCGAAGGTGGTCTTCGACAGCAGCACGTGGTTGAAGACGAACAGCACCACCACGATCCAGATGATGATCGGCAGACCGACGAAGCTCTCGGCGCCGATGGCGATCCAGGTCGGGTCCTCGATCATCGCTGGCGCGCCGTTGGTCGGCAGGCTGACGAGGCCGCGGAAGATACCCATGGTCGCCACCGTCACGATGAACGATGGCAGTCCGAGCTTGGCGGTGAGCACACCATTGGCGCCGCCCATCGCCGCGCCGGCAAGCAGCGTCAGGATGAGGGTCGGCATGAAGCCGAAGCCGGCGAGGAAGGCCTGCGCGGCTGCCATGCCGGCAACGGCGATGATCGAGCCGATCGACAGATCGATCTCGCCGAGCAGGATCACCCAGGTCATGCCGAAGGCGGCGATGGCGATCACCGCGATCTGCTGCAGCACGTTCATGAGGTTGGCGACCGTCATGAAGCGTGGGTTCATCACCGAGAAGATGATGCAGAGGACGATCAGGGAGACCAGGATGCCGCCATACTGGCGGAGCAGCTTGGCGTAGGGCTTCTGGGCAGTTGCGTGTTTCTCATCGCTCATGACGTAATACCTGTCGCGTGGGCCATGACCGTTTCGGGGGTCGCGCCGCCGGGCAGCGTGGCGCTGAGCCGTCCCTCGTGCATGACAACGAGGCGGTCGCTCATCCCGAGGACTTCCGGCAGCTCGGAGGAGACCAGCAGGATCGCCGTGCCCTCGGCCGCCAGCTGGCGGATGATCTTGTAGATTTCGAACTTGGCGCCGACGTCGACGCCACGCGTCGGTTCGTCGAGGATCAGGATGCGCGGCTGGGTCAGCAGCCACTTGGCGAGCACCGTCTTCTGCTGGTTGCCGCCGGACAGCGAGCCGACCGGCGTGTCGACCGATGCCGTCTTGATGGTCAGCCGACCGACTTCGTCCACCGCCGCCGTGCGCTCGTCGCGCCGGCGCATGAAGCCGAGCGCGGCGGCGAAGCGGCCGAGCGCTGCCATCGAGATGTTCCACTCGACGCTGTGGGCGAGGACGAGGCCCTCTTCCTTGCGGTTCTCGGTGACAAAGGCGATCCGGCGGCCGATGGCATCGACCGGCGAAGCGATGGTCGCCGGCTCGCTGTCGATGCGGACAATGCCGGTGGCGGCCTTCATGCCGAACAGCGCGTTCATCATCTCGGACCGGCCGGAGCCGATCAGGCCGAAGAAGCCGAGGATTTCGCCCTTCCGGACGTCGAAGGAGACGTTCTCGAACTCGCCATCGCGGCTGAAGCCCTCGACGGAAAGGATTGGTGCGTCGCTCTCGGGCGGGGCGGGGGAGAGACGCGGCGGGTAGATCTCGTTCATCTGCCGGCCCACCATCATGGCGATCAGCTCGTCGATGGTGACGTCTTCGCGCTGGCGGGTGGCGATGTATTCCCCATCGCGAATGACGGTGATGTCGTCGGAAAGCCGCATGATCTCTTCCATGCGGTGCGAGATGTAGATGATGGCGACGCCCTTGGCCTTCAGGCGGTCGATGATCGAGAACAGGATGTCCGTCTCGGCCTCGGTCAGCGAGGACGTCGGCTCGTCGAGAATGACCAGGCGCGGCGCGTCGATGGACAGCCCCTTGGCGATCTCGACCAGTTGGCGCTGGGCCATGGAGAGATTACCGACCTTTTCGGTGACGTCGATCGGCAGGCCGAGGTCGCGGACGATCTCGGCGGCACGGCGTTCGAGCGCCTGATCGTTGATGAAGCCGTAGACGGAGGGCTCGCGCGTCGCCAGGATGTTTTCAGCCACCGTCATGTTGTTGCAGAGGCTGAGTTCCTGAAAGACGATGGTGAGGCCACGCGCCGCCGCGTCCTGCGGATTCTCCGGCTTGTAGGGGGCGCCGCAGAACTCCACGTCGCCGGCCGTGGCGTGATAGACACCGGCCAGAATTTTCATCAGCGTCGACTTGCCGGCGCCGTTCTCGCCAAGCAGCGTATGGACGCGGCCGGCGCGCACCGTAAGGTGCATGTTCTTCAGCGCCGAGACCGGGCCGAACAGCTTGGACACATTGTTGATCTTGAGAATGACGTCGCTGGTCGCGGCCGACATGCCCGCCTCCTTTCCGACGCGAATGCCCTCGGCTGCGGCGAGCGCCGGACTGGGCGAGGGGAGAAAGACGCGGGGCCACCGCTCGAACAGAAGCCGATCGGGCTTTGCCCCGGTCGTCTGTCTTCCGCATCCGCCCGAAAAGTCTGCAACGTCTCGGGCGGCTGCGTAAAGTGGTCCCGCGTGTTCGCGGCTTACATTACTTGCGGGTGTACACGCCCGGCTCGATCGGCTGCTCGACCGGCACATCCTTGCCAGCGATGACATCGATGGCCGTGTCAACGGCCCGCTTGCCCATCTCGCCGGGGAACTGCTGGATGACGCCGACCATCACCGGGTTGGTGTCGACCGCCTTGCGGGCCTCTTCCATGCCGTCGAAGCCGATCACCTTGACCTGGCTCTCAAGTCCGGCCGACTTCACCGCCACAGCGGCAGCCAGCGCGGCATCGTCGCCGAAGCCGAAGATGCCCTGGATGTCGGGATTGGCCTGCAGCATGTTCTGCGCGGCTGCCAGCGCCTCGGCGCGGGTGATGCCGGTCTGCTGGGCGACGATCTCGACGTCCTTGTGCTCGCCGATGGCCTTCTTGAAGCCGTCGATGCGGTTCACCACCGACTGCACGGTCGGATAGTCGATGATCGCTACCTTGCCCTTGTCGCCGAGCTCCTTGGCCATCAGCTCGCCGGCCTTGACGCCACCGGCGTAGTTGTCGGTGCCGATATAGGAGGTGACGTCAACGCCGGTGGCCGGTACGTCGACGGTGATCACCTTGATGCCGGCCTTCTGGGCCTTCTCGATGACCGCCTTGACGCCCTTGCTGTCGACCGGCGACAGCACGATGACGTCGACGCCCTTGACGATGAAGTCCTCGACGTCGGCGAGCTGCTTGTTGAGGTCCTGATTGGCGATCGCCACCTCAAGGGAAACATTCTTGGCGGTGGCCTCGGCCTTCATGGCGTCGGCAAGTTCGATGTAGAACGGATGCTGCTGGGTGAGCAGCGAGGCGCCGATGCCATCGGCCAGTGCCGACGAGGCCAGGAAGGCGAAAGCGGAGCCGGCGAGAGCCAGGCGAGCGAGCGAACGAATAGTCATCTTGTTCCTCCCACGAGGCCGCCGCTCCGTCCCATCCTCAGGGCGGAAGACATGTCGGCCATTGTTGAGCTGTCGGGCGAACCAGTTCCGTATGTGGCGGAACTCGCCCGTTCTGGCCCGAGATGGGCCTTATGGCGAACGCGCTTCGACAGAGGTGCCCCTCCGTCTCAGCGAGGTCAAGACATCATGGAATGTTGTCGCATGTCAACATAGAAATTTTACGCGCGTAATAATTTCGAGCATCGTACGAAATGTTCTTTCGTCATGGTGACGGGCGCCGCCAGCCGCTTCCGGCGCAGATCGAAGGTTCGCTTGATGGGAGTTGTTTTGCCGCCGCAACCGCGCCGAATGGCGTGTCGGCCAAGGCGAGCGCCCGACTGACGCCGGAATCTTTTCGGCCCCGCCGATGGCGGCGGGGCCGAGAAAAGCAATCCACGGACTTGGGCACGCCGCGGTTGGTCAGCCGATGCGGTTCGTCGTCTCGCGGTCGAATATGTGCAGCCGGGCGCCGTCGAGGGCGATGTGCAGCGGTTGGCCGACCTCGGCCGCGCCGCGCTCGAGCGTATAGATCTTGAGATCTTCGCCGAGCAGGCGAACGTGGACGATGGTTCCAAAGCCCGTCGGTTCCACCAGATCGACGCGCGCCGCGTAGCTGCCGGCCTCCGGGCCGGCAACGATGCGGACGTGCTCCGGGCGGACGCCGACGGTGACCGCCTGTCCCTCGGCGAGATGGATGCCGTCGGGAACGGCGACCGTGCTGCCGTCGACGGTCGCGATGGCGCCGGCCCGACAATGTCCCTCGACGAAGTTCATGGCCGGCGAGCCGATGAAGCCGGCGACGAACAGGTTGGCCGGTCGATCGTAGAGATCGAGCGGGTTGCCGACCTGCTGGATGATGCCGCCGTGCATGGCGACGATGCGGTCGGCGAGCGTCATCGCCTCGATCTGGTCATGGGTGACATAGACCGACGTGGCGCCGATCGCCTTGTGCAGCCGCTTGATTTCCGCCCGCATCTGCTCGCGCAGGCGAGCGTCGAGGTTGCTCAGCGGCTCGTCGAACAGGAAGGCTTTGGGGTGACGGACAATGGCCCGGCCCATGGCGACGCGCTGACGCTGGCCGCCGGACAGCGCCTTGGGCCGCCGCGCCAAAAGGGGGTCGAGGCCAAGCTTGCCGGCAGCGGAGTTGACCGCCTCGGCGATCCGCTCCTTCGTCGTCTTCCTGAGCCGCAGGCTGTAGCTCATGTTGTCCGCCACCGTCATGTGCGGATAGAGCGCGTAGGACTGGAACACCATGGCGATGTCGCGGTCCTTGGGCGCAACCTCGTTGATACGGCGGCCGTCGATGCGGATCTCGCCGGCCGTGATGTCCTCAAGGCCGGCAATCATCCGGAGCAGTGTCGATTTGCCGCAGCCGGACGGCCCGACCAGGACGACGAACTCGCCGTCGCCGATGGAAAGGTCGATGTCATGCAAAACCGGCACCGTGCCGAAGGTCTTGGTGATCGCCTCAATGGTGATGGATGCCATGGAAATGCTCCTCAGCCCTTCACCGCGCCGGCCGTCAGGCCCTGCACGAGATAGCGCTGGATCAATAGGAAGAACAGACAGGCCGGGATCAGCGCCAGCACACCGGCGGCCATCATCT
The DNA here is from genome assembly GCA_018262575.1 of Pseudomonadota bacterium. Lineage (GTDB taxonomy): Bacteria > Pseudomonadota > Alphaproteobacteria > Rhizobiales > Pleomorphomonadaceae > Pleomorphomonas. The sequence continues at coordinate 6,435 of JAGSYU010000067.1, forward strand.
GCCCGAAGTCGACGGAGAACTTGGAGACGAAGGACAACAGTCCGACCGGGAAGGTGGTGGCCTGGTTGCCGGAGATCAGCATCAGCGCGAACAGCAATTCGCTCCATGCCGCCGTGAACACGAAGCCGAGCGTCGCGGCGATGCCGGGCAGCGTCAGCGGCAGGATGATCTGCCGGAACGCCGTGAACCGGGTGGCGCCATCGATCATCGCGGCGTCCTCCAGATCCTTCGGGATGCCGTCGAAGAAGGACTGCATCAGGAAGGTGGCAAACGGCACGTTGAAGGCGACGTAGACGATGACGAGACCGGTCAGGCTGTTGGTCAGCCCCAGCGGCGACAGCATCTTGAACATCGGTGCGATCAGCATCACCAGCGGGAACATCTGGGTCAGCAGCAACAGGCTGACGATCCAGTATTTGCCGCGAAAGACAAAGCGCGACATGGCATAGCCGGCCAGCGAAGCGACGAGGGTGACGATCACCGCCGTCGACGCCGAGACGATGGTCGAGTTGAGGAAAAAGGTCGGGAAGCTCGAGTGGGTCAAAACGAACTTATAGTGTTCAAGACTCGCCTGCGACGGCCACAGCCGGATGCCCTCGGTGTAGAGCAGGCTGGTCGGCGTCACCGACACCTTGAGCAGCCAGAACAGCGGAAACAGGGCGAAGGCCACATAGGCGAGCACGGCCAGCCGGTGCAGCACGGTCAGGACAGCACGTTTTCTGGTCATCGGTCAGTGCCTCGACAGCATGGTTTGACGCAAGGCGACGATCAGCATCGAATAGGCGAGCAGCAGCACCAACAGCACCAGCGCGATCGCCGAGGCGTAGCCGAAGTCGAGACGGCGGAAGGCCTGGGTGAAGATGTAGCTCGCCACGATCTGGGTCCGGTCGGCCGGCCCGCCATTGGTCATGACGATGATCAGGTCGGCGAAGTTGGCGATCCACACGGTGCGCAGCAGGATGGAGATGGCGATGGTCGGTGCCAGGAAGGGCATGGTGATCGACCGGAAGCGCTCGATCGGTCCGGCACCGTCGATCTCGGCCGCCTCATAGAGATCTTTGGGGATCGCCTGCAGGGCGGCCAAGAGCGTGATGGCGAAGAACGGGATGCCCCACCAGACGTTGGCGACGATCGGCCCCCACATGGCGGTTTTCGGGTCGGAGAGAATGTTCGACGGTTCGGACATGATGCCGAGCGCATACAGCCAGTGGGGAATGGGGCCGACGACCGGATTGAACATCCAGGCCCAGTCGAGGCCCGACAGGAAGCTCGGCACCGCCCAGGGAAGGAAGCAGAGCGCCTGTGCCAGTGCCCGCCCCTTGAATGGCTGGTTGAGCAGCAAGGCCAGGATCAGGCCGAACAGAAATTGCAGGATCACCGAGCTGAACGTCCACCACAGGGTGTTGACCAGCGCGCCGCGAAAGGCGCTGTCGCTGGCCAGGTCGCGAAAATGCTTCAGGCCGACGAAGGCGCCGCTGAACGGGTTGAGCAGCCGGATGTCTCGGAAGGCATAGGAGATGCCGAGCGCCAGCGGCACCAGCATGATGGCGACGATCAGGATCAGCACGGGGGCCGAGTAGAGCCACGGCTCTAGACGCACGGCCATCTTCTGCATCGCCGTCCGGCGATCGCCGTCGGGCGGCGCGGCCGCAGAGGTGGAGGTCATCGGACAGAACTCGCATAGGTTTGCGGACGGGCGCTCGGAACGAGCCGAGGCACAAAGGCTCGATCGCCAGGACCAAGGTTCTGACGGATCAAGTCGACGTTCGGCGGTGCGTGACCGCCGAACGTCAAAGCCTGGACTTCCGTTACTTGGCAGCGAGGAATTTCTGCTGCGCCGCCGTCAGGTACTCGGCCCACTGCTTGGTGAGGTCTTCCGGAGAGATCTCGCCGAGAAGCGCCTGCTGGCTGGTATTGACCACCAGCGAGTCCTTGAAGAAGGCGAACTCCTCAAGATGCGTCGGCATCACCGTCGGCACGACGTTGGGATCGGCGAGCTCCTCGAACCAGCCCTTGAACTGTTCGCTGGCGTAGAACGGATCCTTTTCGGCCGCCGTGTGGATCGGCAGCGCACCGATACGCTTGTTCCAGGCGATGTTGCCTTCCGGTGCGTCGAGCGTGGCGATCAGGTTCCAGGCGAGGTCCTTGTGCTCGGAGTTGGCGAACATCGACCAGCCGCCGTAGCCGATGGTCGGGAAGGCCTTGCCGGCCGGTCCCTTCGGGAACGGAGCGACGCCGTAGTCTTCCGGCTTCATGCGCTCGGCAATCGAGATCAGGGCGTCCGGATCCTGGTCGAGGAAGGCGCAGGTGCCCGAATAGAAGCCACCGACGATTTCGTTGAAGCCCCAGTTGATGCTGTCCTTGGGGGCAAGGCCATCCTTGTAGAGGTCGATGACGTACTTGATGCCCTTGCTCCATCCCTCGTCGGCAAAGGTCGAGGTGCCGTCTTCCTTGAAGAAGGCGTTGGTGCCGGCCATGGTGGCGCCGAACATTGCCCAGCCGTTGAGGCCGCCGGGGCCGCCGCGCAGGCAGTAGCCCGACTTGCCGGGCAGCTTCGACACCTTTTCGGCAGCAGCCCTGAACTCGTCCAGCGTCTTCGGCGGCTCGGCGACGCCAGCCTCGACCAGAAGTTTCTTGTTGTAGAACATGGCCCTGAGATAGAAGCCGTAGGGCAGCATGTAGGCCGTGTTCTTCGACGAGCGGCCCATTTCGAGAGCGCGCGCCGTCAGGCCGGCCGTGTATTCCCATTTGGCGAGATAGGGCTCGAGGCTCTCGAGCGCGCCGTTGTTGGCGTAAAGAGCCAGCCAGGTGTCGGGCATCTCGACCACGTCGGGCGTCTCGCCGGCCGACACCATGGTGGCGAATTTCTCGAAGGCCTGGCCCCATGGCAGAGAGATGATCTCGACCTTGGTGCCGGGATTGGCGTCCTCGAACGTCTTGACGATGCCCTTCAGCGTCTCGGTACGCTCGGGACTGGTGATCACCTCGACGAGCTTCAGCGTCGTGTCGGCGAGGGCCGTGCCGGCCATGAGCAGCGTCGACAGCGACGCGATAGCCAAAATCCTGTTCATGAAGTTCCCCTTTCCTTGGTTGCCACGTAAAGGCGGGGTGATGGAGGCCCCGCCGTGCGGTCTTGCTGTTATCCGGCCGGTCATCCCGGCCGATCGGGCATCGGCACCCCTGATCTTGTTATTTGCACCGATGCCCTTGCCGGCCCCTCCAAGCCGGAGAATTCTTGAGGCTGAGTTCCTAGATGCGCGCCGCGTCGATGGCGCCGCCGAGGTCGGCCCATAGCGCATCAGCCCCTTCCAGACCGACGTGCAGGCGCACGACGCGCGGGCTGATGCCGAAGTCCACCGCCGAATTCGGGCCGGCCGCCTGGTTGTGGACGACCGTCGCCGGAACGACGAGGCTCTCGTGCCCGCCCCAGCTGACGCCGAGCTTGAACAGCTTCAACTGGTCGGCGAATTTCGGAATGTCGACGCCCTCGGTGAAGGTGAACGAGAACAGACCGGACGTGCCGGAAAGGCCGGGTGGCAGCGCGTTGCCGAGGCCGGGATGCAGAACGTTCGCAACGAGCGGATGGGCAGCCAGCTTGCGGGCAACATGGAGCGCCGCCGCTTCATGCGCCTTCATGCGCATCGGCAGCGTCCTGAGGCCGCGGATCAGCAGCCAGGCATCGAACGGCGACAGCTTGCCGCCGAGGTAGGGATAGGTGGTCGACCGAATTTTGCCGAGAAGTGCCTTCGATCCGGTCACCACGCCGGCCACCACGTCCGAATGGCCGCCGATATACTTGGAGGCCGAATGCAGCACCAGATCGACGCCGAGCGATAGCGGCTGCTGGAAGACGGGCGACGCCCAGCTGTTGTCGATCGCCGTGATGACGCCGTGCTTGCGGGCCAGTGCGGCAAGGGAGGCGACGTCGAGCGCGTCCATCGACCAGCTGGTCGGGCTTTCGAGATAGAACAGGGCGGCGCCGGGCAGTTCCCGGGCCACGGCCGCCTCGTCGCGACCGTCGACGTAGACGGTGTGGACGCCATACTGCTTCAGCAGGATTTCGAACAGGCGATAAGCGTCGGGATAGACGTGACGGACGCAGAGGAGCTTGTCGCCGGGCCGGACGAAGGTCATCACCGTCGAGGAAATGGCCGCCATGCCCGAGGCAAAGCCGATGGCGTCCTCGCCGCCCTCGAGCCGCGCGATCATGTCCTCGAAATGGCGGACCGTTGGATTGAGGCCCCGGCTGTAGGTCGGCCGCGTTATCTTGCCCATGTAGGTCTGGTTCATCTCGTCATAGGACGAGAAGGTGAACAGCGACGTCTGGGCGATCGGCGGCACCACGGCGTCGTAGGCATTGGCTTCGTCATGGGCGACGATCAGGCTTGCCCGCCTGATCGGGTCGACTTCCTCACTCATCTGGACATGTCCTTGATGTCTTCCTCGACAATTTCGAGGATCGCGTAGGTCTTCGCACGTGCCAGCGCGATATCGCGGGCGACGATCGCCTCGAATAGCTCGCGGTGGAACGGGAAGGACCGCCGGGCAAAATCCGGCCGGTCGAATGGCTGATCGAAGAACCCTTCGAAGGTCTCGCGCATCTGCTCCAGCAGGCGAGGGAACAGCGGGTTGTGGGTGGCGTCGTAGATCGACAGGTGGAAGGCGAGGTCTTCCCGTCCGGCAGTGCCCTTGTCGAGGTGGACACGTTCCATCTCGACCAGCGTCGCCTCCATGTGCGGTACATCCTCGGCGGTATGCTTCAGCGCGGCGACGGCCGATGCTTCCACTTCGATGCCGCGCCGCACTTCGAGCGTCTGCAGCAGCGCGTCTCTATGATGCGTCATGTCCAGCGACAGCGGCATGTGGATCGTGCCGGGCGTGATCGTCCGGATGAGGAAGGTGCCGGACCCAACGCGCGGTTCTGCCACACCAAGCGCCTGCAACTGCCGGATCACCTCGCGCACCGTCGATCGTCCGACGCCGAGTGCCAGCGATAGCTCGCGTTCGGTCGGCAGCTTGTCGCCGGGCTTCATGCCCGAGCGGTCGATGTGGTCGGCAAGCGCGTTCATGACGCTGCGAACGCGATCGACGCGTGGAATTCGTTCCAGAGAGGAGACGTCGCCGGCCATCCGTCCGCCATTTGCTCATCCGAGCCGATGCTCGGTAAATTGGTCTGACATCTGACATTAAGGAGGTGGTCTCGAGGGCTGTCAAGTAGCCCTGCGCGCTTTCTGGGCGTGACCCGAAATTGTGCGGGTTGGGTCTTCTCCCTGCGGTGGCAGGGCGCCACATTGACGAATGCCGCGAGTTGAGTCTCAATCCGGGCGCGGGTCGCGGTTCGGCACGCCGAGTCCTCTCGCGCGGACGTCCGTGGGGCGATGTGGCCGGCCAGGAAAGTGGTTTGATGAAGACGGACGACCTCGTTGACGCCCCCAGCGCCCAGTCGGAGGACACTCGCCACGGCATGCCGGTCGGCCTCGGCACGCGTCTCAAGCTGGCGCGCCAGACGCGCGGCATGACGCTGAAGGCGCTGGCGCAGGCTGCCAACTGCTCGGAAAGTCTGCTGTCGAAGATCGAGAATGGCAAGGCGTCGCCGTCGCTGCCCATGCTGCACCGGATCATCAAGGTGCTCGACAAGAACATCGGCTGGTTCTTCGAGGAATCGCACGGCGAGGAGGGCATGATCTTCCGCGCCGGCACGCGGCCGGTGCTGACGCTCGACCCGCTGCGCCGAGGCCGGGGCATCGCCCTTGAGCGGATCATCCCCTATTCGCCGGGCCATCTCCTGCAGTGCAACATCCACCACGTCGAGGTCGGTGGGGAGAGCGCCGGTCCCATCCAGCACGTCGGCGAGGAAGTCGGCTACATCATTGCTGGCGAGGTCGAGTTGATCGTCGGCGAGCGGAGATTTCATCTGACGGAGGGCGACGCCTTCGCCTTCAATTCCGACCTGCCGCACCACTATCGCAATGCCGGTGACCGGCGGGCCAGCATCTTCTGGGTCAACACGCCGGCGACGTTCTGAAGCACAGGCCGATCGGGCTGACGCGGACCTTGGCGCTTCCATTTATTGCCAAGCCGTCGCGCGGCAAAGTCCGTCACTTTCAAGCGGACGATAGGGGCCGAACCGGGCCGTGGCTTTGTCGTGGACCGGGTATCGCGGCTGTTCCGAGGGCAGAATGTGTCCCGGAGGCGCCGTCTGGCGGCGCCTGCAATTTGGCCGAATTGCCGCTCAAAACGCCATTCAAGTTACTTGACAGAAAATCAATGATCTTGAATTATTGCGCCGCGTCACCCGACGCCAACAAGCCCAAAGGGCAAATAAACCAAAGGGGATTCCGAAATGCATCTTTCCAGGATTCTCGCGGGCTGCGCCTTCGCGTCCGCCATTACCGCCAGTCTGTCGCCGGCTTCGGCCGAAACCTTCGCTCTCGTCAACATCAACCAGCAAGCGCTGTTCTTTAACCAGATCAACGACGGCGCCACCGCTGCCGCCAAGGCCGCCGGTGTCGACCTCGTCATCTTCAACGCCAACAACGTTCCGGCCGCTCAGAACGACGCCATCGAGAACTATATCACCCAGAAGGTCGACGGCATCATTCTGGTGGCCATCGACGTCAACGGCGTCAAGCCGGCCATCACCGCCGCCAAGGCCGCCGGCATTCCCGTGATTGCCATCGACGCCCAGATTCCGGACGGCGACAACGTCGCCTTCGTCGGCGTCGACAACACCAAAGCCGGCGAGGACATCGGCAAGTTCTACGCCGATTACGTCAAGGCCGAGATGGGTGGCAAGGCGACGGTCGGTGTCGTCGGCGCGCTCAACTCGTTCATCCAGAACCAGCGCCTCGACGGCTTCAAGACGGCGGTCGCGGCCAGTGGCGCCGCCGTCACCTTCCTCGACACCGTCGACGGCCAGAACGTCCAGGATGTGGCGCTGTCGGCCGCCGAAAACCTGATGACCGCCAACCCGACCATGGGCACGCTTTATGCCACCGGCGAGCCGGCGCTGATCGGTGCGGTATCCGCCGTCACCGCCCAGGGCCAAACCGCCAACGTCAAGGTGTTCGGCTGGGATCTGACCAAGCAGGCCGCCCAGGGTATTGAGGACGGCTGGGTCGTCGCCGTCGTCCAGCAGGACCCGGCCGGCGAGGGCAAGGCCGCCGTCGACGCGCTGATGACGCTCAAGAAGGGCGGCACCGTCGAGCCGATCATCAATGTCCCGGTGACCATCGTCACCAAGGGTAACGTGGCCGACTTCAAGGCGATGTTCCAGTGATCTGAGCCAGTGAATGACCGGGACGCCTGGGGCGCAAGCAAGCCCCACGGGCGTTCCGGTCTGTCGCCGCTCCCCGCCGGCTACCGTTCTGGATGGCCGGCGGAGGTGCCTTGCTCAATGGGGCGTCCCCTCCGGTCCCCGCTCCCGAATGGACTCCAGCATGACGGAAAACTCGCTCTATCGCGTCCGGATGACCGGCATCTCCAAGCGCTATCATCCCATCCAGGTGCTCGACGACGTATCGCTGGCGCTGAAGCCCGGCGAGGTGCTCGGCCTGGTCGGTGACAACGGTGCCGGCAAATCGACGCTCAGCAAGGTTCTGTCGGGCGCTATCATTCCCGATGCCGGCACGATCGAGATCGACGGCGAGACCGTCAGCTTCGCCTCGCCCGCCGACGCCCGGGCCGCCCGCGTCGAGATGGTCTACCAGGACCTCTCCCTCTGCGACACCGTGGACGTCGCCGGCAACCTGTTCCTTGGCCGCGAGCCGCGTCGCCGCGTCGCCGGCCTGTCGTTTCTCGACAAGGCGCGCATGCACGCCGAGGCGCGCGCCATGCTCGACCGGCTCGGCATCGTCATCGCCGACACGCGTCTGAAGGTCGAGAACCTGTCGGGCGGCCAGCGGCAATCGATCGCCATCGGCCGCGCCGCCTCCTTTGATCCACGCGTGCTGATCATGGACGAGCCGACGGCGGCACTGGCCGTCGCCGAGGTCGAGGCGGTGCTCGACCTGATCCGCGCCGTCAGCGCCCGTGGCGTGTCGGTGATCCTGATCACCCATCGCCTGCAGGATCTGTTCCTGGTCTGCGACCGCATCCAGGTGATGTATGAAGGCCGCAACGTCGCCGAACGGCACGTCTCCGAAACCAGCATCGAGGAAGTGGTCAACCTGATCGTCGGGCGCAAGTTCACCGCCCGCTCGGCCGGGGCGACCGACAACGCGGGAGTGCCGGCATGAGCGAGAGCGCGATCAAACCGGATGCAACTTCGCGTCTCGTCCGGGCAAGCTGGCACGAAAAGGCCATCGCCCGTGGCGGTGTCGTTTCCATCGCCCTGTTCTTCGTGGCGGTCTGCGTCATCTTCTCGCTGGCGACCGACGCCTTCCTGACGGCGCCCAACCTCCTCAACATCGTGCGCCAGTCGGCGCCGCTATTGATCGTCGCGTCGGCCATGACCTTCGTCATCACCACCGGCGGCATCGACCTTTCGGTCGGCTCGGTGCTGGCGCTGACCGCGACGCTGTCGGCGGTGCTGCTGCACTGGGGCGTGCCCTGGCCTGCGGTGGTCCTGGCGCTTCTTTGCCTCGGCGCGGCGGTCGGTGCGTTGCAGGGTTTCTTCGTCGCCTATGAGGGAATCCCCGCCTTCATCGTCACGCTCGCCGGTCTGTCGGTGATCCGCGGCATCGCGTTGTTGATCACCGGCGGCTATTCGATCCCCGTCGACCCGGCCAGCGGCTTCAACGCCATCGGCCGTGCCTGGTTCATCGGCCTGCCGGTCCCGGCGCTGATCGCCGTCGTCGTGCTGGTCGTCGCCTATCTCGTCTTCAACGAGACGGCCTTCGGGCGCTACGTCACCGGCGTCGGCGCCAACGCCGAGGCGGTGCGGCGGGCCGGCGTCAACACGCGCCTCGTCACACTGATGGTCTACGTGCTGACCAGTGCGGCGGCGGCGTTGGCCGGCATCATCCTCGCCTCGCGCCTCGGGTCCGGCTCGTCCAACTCGGGCCAGGGCTTCGAGCTGGACGTCATCGCCGCCGTGGTGCTGGGCGGCACGTCGCTGTTCGGTGGCCGTGGCTCGGTGGTCGGCACCGTTCTCGGGGCGCTGACCGTCGCGGTGATCGCCAACGGCCTGATCCTCGCTCACCTGTCGCCCTTCCTGACGCCGATCGTTACCGGCCTGATCATCCTCATCGCCATCTGGCTGAACTTCCGCCTGTTCAAGGGCGGGTCGAGGAGCCGCTGATCATGGAGCATCTGTTCGCGGACAAGCCGACGGTCCGGGCGCCGATTGGCGTCCGGTCGGGCATGGTGATGACGGTCACCGGTCCCATGCCGGTCGACGAGATGGGCGTCACGCTGATGCACGAGCACATCCTGCTCGATGGCGGCAAGGCCTGGCGCTGCCCGTGCGACATCGACGACGAGGGGCGGCGCATATCCGAGCAGCCGGTGAACATCGAGATCATCGGCGAACTCCGGATGAACCCCTATCTCAACCGCGACAACGTATCGCTCGACGATACCGACCTCGCCCTGCGCGAACTCGATCGCTACCGCCGCTTCGGCGGCAACACGGTGATCGACGCCACCACCATCGGCATCGGCCGCGACCCGGAGGCGCTCGCCCGCATCGCTCGCCTGTCCGGCCTCCGGATCGTCATGGGCACCGGCTTCTATCTCGAATTCAGCCATCCCGACTGGATGAAAACGATGGACGCCGAAGCCATCGCCCGCTTCATCGTCGACGATGTCGGCGGCGGCGAAACGCAGCCGCCGGTGATGGCCGGCATCATCGGCGAGATCGGCGTCTCCAAGGACTTCACCGAGGCCGAGCGGCGCTCGCTGAGTGGCGCGGCGCGAGCGTCAGCCAGAACTGGCGTGCCACTGACCATCCACTTGCCGGGCTGGGAACGCCTCGCCCACGAGGTCCTCGACGTCGTGGAATCGGAAGGCGCCGACCTTCGCCATACCGTGCTCTGCCACATGAACCCGAGCTGGAGCGATACGGCCTATCAGACGTCGCTCGCCGCCCGTGGCGCCTTCATCGAATACGACATGATCGGCATGGACTATTACTATGCCGACCAGGAGGCACAATCGCCGTCCGACGAGGACAATGCGCGCGGCATCCTCAACCTCGTCGACAAGGGCTATGTCGACCGGGTGCTGATGTCGCAGGACGTCTTCCTCAAGATGATGCTGACCCGCTATGGCGGCTTCGGCTATGCCCATGTGTTGCGCCACTTCGTGCCGCGCTTGAGGCGCCACGGTCTCGACGAAGCGGTGATCCAGCGCCTGCTCACTGACAATCCGAAATCGGTGTTCTCCGTTTGACGGACGCCTATTCCATAGACTGCCGAGGAAAGCAAAATGACCAAGAAAATCCTGCTGGCCGGCGAATCCTGGGTGTCGACTGCCACCCACATCAAGGGTTTCGACCAGTTCGCCACCGTCACCTACCACACCGGCGCCGATGAACTGTTGAAGGCGCTGAAGGGCGGCCCGTTCGACGTCACCTTCATGCCGTCGCACGAAGCGCAGCGCGACTTCCCGCAGACCATGGAAGCGCTGTCGGCCTACGATGCGGTGGTGCTGTCCGACATCGGCGCCAACACGCTGTTGCTGCATCCCGACACCTGGATCAAGTCGCAGACGACGCCCAACCGGCTGAAGCTGATCCGCGACTATGTCCGCAATGGCGGCGGCCTCTTGATGTTCGGCGGTTACTATTCCTTCCAGGGCATCAACGGCGGCGCGCGCTACCGCAAGACCGCCGTCGAAGACGTGCTGCCGGTGACCTGCCTTCCCTATGACGACCGCGTCGAGGTGCCGGAAGGCTTCTCGGCCGTGGTCGGCGGCAAGGCGGGCCATCCGATCCTGAAAGGTCTCGGTGGCGACTGGCCGGTGCTGCTTGGCTTCAACGAGGTCGAGGTCAAGCCTGGTGCCGAGGTTCTGGCCACCGTGTCGTCGGAATACGGTGCGCTGCCGCTGCTCGTTACCGGCACCTACGGCAAGGGCCGGTCGGTCGCCTGGACCTCCGACGTCGGCCCGCACTGGCTGTCGCCCGACTTCGTCGCCTGGAAGGGCTACAAGACGCTGTTCGAGCAGATGCTCGCCTGGGCGACCGGGCAGGATTGAACGATGGCGCTCCACGTGGTCGGCAACGTCTGCGTTGACGAGACCTTCTACGTCGAGCGGCTGCCACGGCCCGGCGAGACGGTGAACGCCGGTGCGACGACGCGTGGCGTCGGCGGCAAGGGCGCCAATCAGGCGGCTGCGGCGGCACGCACTGGCGTGGACGTGATCTTTCGCGCCGCGCTCGGCGCCGACGCCGATGCCGGCTTCGTCCGGACGGGACTCGCCGGGGAGTTGATGCTTGACGGGCTCGTCGTGCTCGACACGCCGACCGACCGGTCGACGATTCTGGTCGACTCGGTGGGCGAGAATGTCATCGTCACCGCCGCCGCTTCGGCCATGGCATTTGATCCCGTCGCCGGGCCGTTTCAATGGCCGGGACGGGGCGACTATCTGCTGATGCAGGGCAATCTCGGCGCTGCCGTCACCGCGGCCTGCCTTGGGGCCACCCGCGACAGGGGCGCCGTGGCCATCCTGAATCCCAGTCCGCTGACCACACCTCCGGGGTTGCCGGAGGCCGACATCATCATTGTCAACGCCGTCGAGGCCGAGGCGCTGTCCGGCTGCGCCGAGCCCATTGAGGCGGCTCGCCGCCTGTCGCGCGGCGGTACTGCGAGCGTGGTCGTCACGCTCGGTGCGGGCGGCGCGCTCTGTCTCGACCGGGGCGCCAGTGATGCCAGACGCGTTGCCGCTCCGGCGGTGACGGCGGTCGACGCCAGCGGCGCTGGCGATGTCTTTGCCGGCGTGTTGTCCGGCTGTCTTGCCCTCGGCCTGCCGCTCGCCGATGCCGTCGGGATCGGCGTCCAGGCGGCCTCCATTGCCGTTACGCGACGTGGAACGCTCGCTGCCTGTCCGAGCCGTTCGGAAATTGCCGCCCTGATCGATGGGGCATCGAGGAGACTTTCATGACCGAAGCCGCAACACCGGTCGGCCAGACGGCCGGCGACGTCCTCCTGCACCTGTTCGGCCGGACCAAGGTGGTGATCGGCGTCGTTCATCTGGCACCGCTGCCCGGCGCGCCGCGCCACGATGGCGGACCCGTCGAGGCTATCTATCAGCGTGGTCTCACCGACGCCCGCGCCTATCTGGCTGGCGGTTGCGACGGCGTCATTGTTGAGAACCACGGTGACGTGCCGTTCCTGAAGCCCGACGACATCGGCCCCGAGACGGCCGCCCATATGGCGGTGATTGCCGATCGCATCCGTCGCGACCTTGGCCGACCGATTGGTATCAACGTGCTGGCCAACGCAGCGCTGTCGGCGCTGGCGGTGGCCAGCGCGTCCGGGGCCGGCTTCATTCGCGTCAATCAGTGGGCCAACGCCTACGTTGCCAACGAGGGCTTTGTCGAGGGCGAGGCGGCGCGTGCCATGCGCTACCGCGCCCGTCTCAGGGCAAACGGCGTGCGCATCTTCGCCGACGCTCACGTCAAGCATGGCGCCCACGCCATCGTCGCCGACCGGCCGGTCGAGGA